>JBJFEE010000111.1:0-37149 GCA_051890455.1 Muribaculaceae bacterium | reverse complement strand
TCGCAAAGCGATGTCCCTACATCATTAAATTCCCGCAATTTGACACACCCTCACGACCACCCATCACAACCCGTGTTTCGCGGCGCGAGCCATCCGGACATTTCCAAGCAGGGATGTCAGCGACTCGGGCGTCGGGCTCGGCGTGTCGTCTACGCGGACGATGTCAAAGTAGTCGGCGGTGAAGTGCTCGGCGGGATCGCATTTGCCGTTGGCGTCCTCTTTCATCAGGCGGATGAACAGGAGGTAGCAGTCCGTCTCGATGCCCGGGAAGCAACGTCGGAGGAGACTGCGGTAGGTCTGCACCTGTGTGGCGTACGACAACAGCTCATCCTTGGGGATGGCGGAGAGTACGCCGTAGTGCGTCTTGAAGTCGATTATTGTGGCCTTGACGGGGCGGCCGTCGGGACCCATTTCCATGACGAGGCGGTCGATGCGGTAGTTTTTCTCCTTTTCCCCGGAGAAGTCGGTCAGCGATAGCTCGGCACGCTGATGCCCGGCAGTGTCGGGCGAGAACCATTCGGCAAGTTTGGCGCGCAGCGGGCGCATACGCCCGTCATTTTCAAGCAGACCGAGGCCGAAGAGGGCGCGCAGGCCCATGAGGTCGTGGTGCTCGACGGTGTACTCTCCCGTCCGCGGGTCGCGTGCGGGGCGGTAGAAGCGCACCGAGCCGTAGCGCAGGGCCTTGCGGATGTCGTCGGGCGACGTGGCGTCGGCGATGTGCTCGAGCAGCTTGTGGAAACAGATGCCGCGGCGCCGCAGCTTCGGGTCATCCTCGCCCTTGAAGGCCTTTTTCGGCCCGACGGCAGACGGGTCGAGCGACGAGGCGTCCTCGGCCTCCGTGTCGGCCTCGGCGCCGTCAGCCGACTCGTCGATGAAGCCGAGGGCGGTGTTTATCGACGTCACCTTACGGTCAGTGTCGAGGTTCGACTCGTACGCCGATATCGTCATCGCATACGGGTCGGCGACAGGCGCTATACCCAGGCGGCGCTCCTCGTCGAGCTGCTCGAGGGCCTCCCGTTGCTCGCTTTTCAGGTGGTCGGACGGGTGGCGCGCAGGCACCGGCGCCCCCGTCTCCAGGTCCCTGATTGAGCTGATGACAAAGGTGTCGAGCTTGTTCCAGCTGACGGCGGCGTGGTAGCCGTCGACATCAGCGTATTCGTCGCGGCAGGCGAAGAGCGTGGCCGTGATGTCAGCCATCAGGTCGGTCTTTTTGCCGCGCTCGAGGAGGCTGTCAATCACCTCCAGGCGCTGCCGCACGGTCATGCCGTCATCGGCGTCGGCTGTATACGCGTCCTTGATTTCCGCGCTGCCGGCCGAGTCGAAATACACCATCAGCTCGTTGACGGGACGCGTAAAGGCTACGTATGCCTTGTTGAGGTTGTCAAGCACCTGCTCGCCGATGTTGTGCCTGTAGTAATCGCCGAACGGCGAGCCGGTGAGCAGGCACTCGCTCTTTACCGGAAGCAGGAAACAGGGCGGGAATTTCGTGACGTCGACAAAGGGGAAGCGCGCCAGCGAGGCGGCGTTTTCACCGAACCAGCGGTCCGTCTCCACCCATATCTGTTCGGTGCCTGACTTCTTGGTCAGCGACCAGTTGGCAAAGGGCACGTGCACGCAGGCAAACTGCAGACCTTTGGACTTGTGCACCGTCATCACCTTTACCGAGTCGCTCGACATCGCCGGCAGCGACTTGCGGCAGCCCACGGTGTCCCACCATTTGAGAAAGCCATGCAGATTATGGTGATACTTAGCGGCATAATCGTTGAGGAGGTCCTGAAAGCCTACTAAGAACGGCGTCTCGCGCTCGACGGTGGCACTGTTCTCGCCGCCCCAGGTTATGCAGAAATATATGATGCGCTCGACCAGCGTGGGCAGGTTGGAGGCGTTGCCCTCGAGGATTTTGCCTATCAGCGCGTCCGGGTTCTCCGCGCCGTCGGCAATGTCCGCGCCGAGGTTTTCGGGCAGGTCAGGAAAAGCCTGGCGGAAAGCCCGCTCAATCTGTTCGCCGTTGACCTGCAGCGGCTTGTCGGTGTCGGTGCCGGTATCCTTGTCCTTTGCCATCAGCCGCTGCAGCAGGATGCGTGCGTGGCTGAGGAAGGTGGCGAGGTCGTTGGAATAGTGCGGAGCGGCCGTGTCGGCGTCCTTGCGTCCCGTGCCGAACTTCTCGATGAGGCGCATCATCTCCACCACAAAGTTCACCATCGGCGAGTGGCTGATTGTCAGCGCCTCCTCGCTGGTGACGGGGATGCCGGCCTCGATGAGGGCAAGGGCGCACTGCCCGCACTGTCCATTGGTGGACGTGAGCACGGCGATGTCGCCGAGGGCAAATCCGGCGGCCTGCTCGCGCCTTATCTCGGCTATGAGCCTGTCGGTCTGAATCTTTACGGCCTGGTCGCGTGTGGGCGTTTCGCCCGTCTCGGCCTGATAGCGCTTGTTGAGGTCGGTGAGGCATACGTAGCCGTAAGCCTCGCGCTTGCTGTCCTTTATCGACTGGCGCACCTTGTCGTAGGCCTCGACAGTGTACGGCACGCCGTCGGCGCGGTAGACCACGGCGCCGGGAGCGGCGATGGTGCTGAAGAGCACGTTGTTGAAATTGACGATGACGCCCGAGCTGCGGTAGTTGCGGTTCTCCTCGGGGATGTCGCCGCGGTGGGCAATCTGCACGGGCGACCCGCCAGTGCGGTACTGGTTCTCGACCTGGCTGTGCAGCAGGCTGCTGTTGGCCTGGCGGAAACGGTAAATCGACTGCTTGACGTCGCCGATGATGAGGCTGTCGTCGGGGTCGCCGAAGTCGAGCAAGGGTTTCAGGCTCTGCCACTGCATGGTGGACGTGTCCTGGAACTCGTCGATAAGGAAGTGGCGGAGGTTCAGCGCCTCGTTCTCGAAGATGAACGGCACGACGGAGTGCAAGCGCAGGTCATCCCCCGCGGCCGGTTTAGCAAAGCGCTTTTTCAGCAGCTCGCTCTTGGCCCGCGGGTCGGTGGTATCTTCGGCATCGTCCTCCTCCGTGGCAGGATTGGAGAGCTCGCGTATCAGCGAATAAAGCTTTGTGTTGGCGTCCTGCAGCAGCATCACCGACCCGTCGGGACTGTAGGCCGACCGGTAGTGGCGCAGGGCGTTGAGCAGATACAGCGCAGGCACGCCCTCGAGCAGCAGGCCGAGGGTACGGATTTCGACGATTTTGGCGTAAATCTGCCGCAGGTCGTCGCGCCACTCCGTGACATATGCAAGCAAATCCGCCGCCTCACCCCGGCCTATGCCGGTAGCGGCAGCCCTGTTCATCATCTTGGCGGCGGCAATCAGCTCATCGTCGCTCAGGCACGTCACCATCGTTGCCGACTGTACCTTTTTCAGCAACTCGCCGCTCATGGGCGACGTCACAGCACATAGTCCCTCAAGCATCTTGCGGAAATACGCGCCAATTTTGACGCCGGACGCTGCCGCGGCATCCAGTTTTGCGAGCAACACCTGCGTCATCTCCCGCATCTCGCCCAGAAGGGCGATGTCGCGGCGCCTGGCGCTGACTCTAAAGACTTTAGGGTCCTTAGAGTCGCCCGCATACGTCAGCCACTCCTCGTAGCCGCGGACATTCTCCGGGTCGGCAAACCACTCGTCCATCTCCTCGGCAAAGTCGCGGTATTTGTCGCTGAAGAGCATGCGGGCGTAGTTCAGCATAGTCCTGTACGGCCCCTTCTCGCTGTTCGAGTCGAAGATGTTGATTTTGGAACCGTTGCGCTTCTGCCGGTCAATGAGGTTGCGGAACGACTGTTCGCAGACTCGCCGACGTTCCTCGTCTGCCATTTCACCTTCAAGGACAGCCAGCAATGCTGATTTTTCCTCGGCGGCAGGCGAATTTTTATCCATCTTGGCGACGGCGGCGGCAAGGCGGTCGCGTTCCTCGCGGAGGCGGCGGAAATCGGCGTCGCTGAGGGTGCGGAAGTTGTAGTCGTCAATCATTCCGGCCACGATGCGGTTCATAATCGTAGCCTCGTCGATGGTGATGTCATAGTCGCCCTCCAGGTCAAGTTCGTACGCCAGCGACCGCGCGAGGGTCTGGAAGAACGAGTCGATGGTGCTGACGTTAAAATCGGAGAAGGTCTGCAGCAGGTCATCAAGCGCGTTGCGTGCCGCGGCGGCGATACGCCCGCTGATGACGGCCTCGCTGTCGGGGTCGGCGCCCGGCTCGTAATGGTAGCGGTGGCCGCTCTCCATCACATATAGCTGGCGCGACAGGGCCAGGCGGCGGAAGCGTCGACGCAACTGGTCGAGCATGTCGACGAGGGTGCGCAGAGGCACCAGCACCAGGCCGTGGTCTTTTTCGAGGAGATTGCCGGCAATTCCCAACAGCTCGGCACGCAGCTCCTCATCCGTCTCCGAGAGTCGGCTATATGTCACGTCAGAGGCCAGGATTTTGTCGGCGAGACGGCGCAGATAAGGTTCAAAAACCTTGCCGTAGCCCCCGTTACCGGCCGTAGCGGTAAAGTTGTCCACCACGTTCACGCAGTCGCGCACAAGCGCCTCCGCGTCCTTTTCGGATGGCGCGCGCAGGCCAAACTCCAGCGCCAGGTCATCGAGGTACTCCGGCTTGCTGGGTTCAGGAATTGCGGTCTCCGCCATCGTGCGGCGCTCCTCCGCCTCCTCAAGGTGGCGGGGGTAGTCGGCAAGGGCCGTCAGCGCGCTCACGATGCGCTCCTTCATCTCGGCAGTGGCCTTGTTGGTGAAGGTGATGGCAAGGATGCGGCTATGGCGCGAGGGAGCCGAGATGTACTCGCCGGTCCGATTGCGGCGGGACTTCCAGATGGCGTTCAGCACCTTTGGCGAGTCTTCAGGCTCGACCTCGTACGGCGACGGCTCGGCGGGGTCGCGGGCAAAGTCGGCGTAGCGGGTGTCCCACCGCGACGGGTTGTACTCGCAGCCCCACAGCAGCGACATCGGGGCGCCCAGAAGCAGCCTCAGATATTCGCGCGTAAGCGTATAAGTCTTGCCCGAACCGGCACTGGCCTTGTATATCGTAAGCATATTCCCTCCTTTTTCTCGAAAATTTTTACCCTTTGACGCGGTAGCCCATAGCGGCGAGGCGTTTACGCAGTGCCTCGCGCCGGTCGCCCTGCAGCAGAATCTCGTTGCCGCGGATGCTGCCGCCGGTACCTATCGCCTTTTTCAGGGCGGCGCCGAGTTCGGCCGTCTCGTCATCGGTCATGGTGTCGGGGCAGACGATTATCGTTGCCTCCTTGCCCCCGCGGCCCTTGCGCTCGTAGTAAAGCGTCACGGTCTGCGCCGCGGCCGAACGCGGCGCCTTTTCCTTCCCGGCGGGCGTGTTCTCCGGGCCGTCGGGAAGCGTCCCCATCAGCGATTTCAGCGCGTCAAACGGTTTTCCGCTATCCATAGCTCAATGATGATGGTTGTGAAGGCTGTCCACAGTGAGGTCACCGGTTTCCTCGTCGGGGAAGGTGCTGGGACGGTCGCCGGGATTGGCGTAAATATTGAGAGCCGTAGCTACAGGCGCCTGCAGCTCGTATGGCAGCGAGCTGATGAAATTCTGCACCGAATCGGCGTTCATGGCATTTGCCTTGGCAAGCATACGTGAAGCAAGCACCATATTGGCCTCGGCGTCTACATCATTGTCTGACAGAGATGCGCAGATTACGCCCACACGGCACAGTTGCGACACCGTCATGCTCGACGAGTCCGCTACCAGCGTCCTGCATATTTCCTGACCTTCCTTATAGTTGCCGCTGTCGATGGCAGCCTCGGCGGCATGAATGCGCTCGTCGATGGGAGCATGCCCGCTTGAGCAGCCCACAAAAGCCGTTATTGCCACAACCAGAGCGGTAATATATCTTAGTATTCTCATGGGACCGGATTTTCTTATACTCATACGCAAATGTACACAAATATCCCCATCCGTGCAAGCCGTCCGCGACACTCCTCCATCATTTCTCAAGCCTCCTCTTCCTCGGAGATACGGAAGATTGAGAAATTTACCGAGCCGTAGGCGCGGTGGTCGATGAAGTTGGGGAGCGACGAAAAATCGTGCTTGCGGCTGTGCTCGATGACGAACAGCGAGCCGGGTTTCAGCAGCTTGCTCGACAGTACGGCCTGCGGAATTTCGGCAAAACCGGGGAGGTCGTATGGCGGGTCGGCGAAGACGATGTCGTAGGCCGTCGGGCACGTCTCGATGTAACGCAGGGCGTCGCCGCGAAGGGCGCGGAGGTTGCGGTCGCCGAGTTTCTGAGCCACGCTGCGGATGAAATTATGCTGGAGAGCGGCCTTCTCCACCGATGTCACGGCGGGGCAACCGCGGCTGAGGAACTCGAACGAGATGGCGCCGGTGCCCGAGAACAGGTCGAGCGCCGTACACTCCTCGAAGTCCACGAGATTGCCCAGGACGTTGAAGATGTTCTCGCGCGCGAAGTCCGTGGTGGGTCTTGCGGTGATGCCGGTGGGGACGTCGAAGCGGCGCCGCCCGTATTTTCCTGAGATTATTCGCATATCGGCAGCAGTGAGAGTTCGAATGGCACGGCCAGGGCCTGACTGCCCGCACGGAGCATGGCGCTGGGGAAGATTGCCGGCATGGCGTGAGGATAGTACTGACGCAGCTTCGGCAGCAGTGCCTCGCGGCGTTTTGCGTCGCCGGAGAGCATCATGCGGTCCACATTGTCGTCGAAACCGATGCCGTTGGCGGCGGCAAGGATGAAGTAGAGGGCGTCGCTGATGTCGGCGGCCTCGAAGGTGTTGGCGGTAAGCAGATGGCCGGAGGAGTAGGCCACGACGTCGACGAAGTCGCCGTGCAGGTGCACGTGCATGCGTCCGCCGTTTCCGCTGCGGTTGCGGCTTCCGAAGTAGCGGCACAGGGGCGTCATGCGGTGCATGCGGCGCGCCTCGGGGAAGGTGCGGCCGGTAAAGCGCATGATGTCGGCGTCCACGGCGGCGGCGATGACGGCGTTGCCGGGAATTTCATTAATCAGCGGCTCGAACTCGACGTTGGGGTAAAGTGTCTCCAGCATGGCCTCGGCACGGTCATCCGTGGCGCGGTCGGCGGGAACGACCAGGAAGCAGCGCGTGTCAAAGACGATGTCTGTATGGCTGAACGGCGCCAGCAGCAGCGGATTGTCGTAGACGGTCTCTTCAAGGGCGCGCGTCATCGGGCCGGAGGCGCCGGAGAGGGGGATACGGCGCCAGATAAGCGAGTTGTCCTCGACCTTCGATGTCACCACGACATCGAGAATGCCGTCGCCGACACACAGCGCCAGCCGGCTCATCTGCGGCAGGCGCACGAGGTCGGCGGTAAGGGCGGTATTTGCTTTGGTATCGGTCATGGCGGTCAGACGAGTCGCCCGAACGAGGCGGGCAGCGGCGAGGTGAAGTTCATGTCGCGCCGCGTAATGGGATGGACGAAGCGCAGGGTCTGGGCGTGTAGCGCCAGACGCTGGATGGGCGAGCCTGTGGCGCCGTATTTGCGGTCGCCTGCGATGGGATGGCCCATCTGCGACATGTGGGCGCGAATCTGGTTCTTGCGGCCGGTGTCGAGGCTGACCTCGAGCAGCGTGTATCCGTTGCGGCTGCGCACGGCGCGCCAGCGGGTGACGGCGAGCTTGCCCTTTTCGGGGTCGTCGGTGACGTACATGACGTGCTCGGTGTTCTCGGCGAGCAGCGAGCGCACCTCGCCCTCCTGCTCCTCGGGACGGCCCTCGACGATGGCGGCGTAACGGCGGTCGATGACCATGTTGTTCCAGTTGTGCTGCATGGCTGTCTTGGCCTCCTCGGTCTTGGCGAACATCATCAGACCCGAAGTATGCTGGTCGAGGCGGTGGACGATGAAGATTTTGTTGCGCGGGTCCTTGCGCTTGACGTAGTCCTTGAGCAGCGAGTATGCGGTGCCGGTCTTTACGCGGTCGTTGCCCATCGACAGCAGTCCGTAGCCTTTCTCTACAACGATGATGTCGTCGTCCTCATAGACGATTTTCAGGCGCGGATTGTGGAAGATCTGCCATTGGCGCGAGGTGTTGATGTCAATCCGGTCGCCGGAGCGTACGGGGAGGTTGAACTGCGTCACCACGGCACCGTTGAGCATAATCTGCCCCAGGCGCAGCCAGTCTTTCACCGTCGTGCGCTTGCGGTCGGCGCACAGGTGCAGCAGCATGGGCAGCAAGGTGGCGCCGGAGGTCTTTTCGGCGGTCTCCTTTTCGGCCTCTTCGGCGGGCTGCGGTGTCACAGCCTGCTCGTCGGCGTCGCTGACGATGAAATTGAGGATGTAGTCGGGCTTCTGCGGAGCTTTCTCCGACCCGGGCTTGTATTTGAGGGGCTTGATTTTTCTGTTTGCCATCGTTTATTTCTTTTTGGCTGACGTGCGGCGGGTGGTGCGGCGGGGTTTGGCCTCCTGGCTATGCACAATCTCCATGGCCTGCTCGAGGGTCAGCGAGGCAGGGTCGGTGACAGTGCGCGGAATCTTGTAGTTGGAGCCGTCGTAAGCGATGTAGACGCCGTAGCGGCCGTTCAGTATCTGCAGTTTTGGCTCCTCGTCGAACGACTTGACGAGGCGGTTGGCGTCGGCCGACTCCTTGGCCTTCATCAGTTCAACGGCGCGGTCGAGGGTGACACCTGCGGGGTCCTCGCCCTTGGGAATGGACACGAACTTTCCGTCGTATTTGACGTAGGGGCCGAAGCGGCCTATGGCCACGCTGACCTCCTTGCCCTCGTAGTCGCCGAGAACCTTGGGGTACTCGAACAGGCGCAGGGCCTCGTCAAGGGTGATGGTCTCGACGGACTGGCCTTTCAGCAGCGAGGCGAAACGCGGTTTTTCGTCGCTGTCGGGCTTGCCTATCTGCACCAGGGGGCCGTAGCGGCCGATTTTGACGCTGACGGTTTCGCCGTCGGGCAGTGTACCCAGGACGCGCTCGCCAACCTTGTGCTCCTGCTGGAGGTTCTTGGCCTTCTCGACTTCTGGGTGGAAGCCTTTGTAGAAGCTCTTTATCTCTTTCTCCCAGGGCAGGTTGCCCTCGGCAATCTCATCGAAGCGCTCCTCCACCTGGGCGGTGAAGTTGTAGTCGAGGATGTCGGGGAAGTATTCGGTAAGGAAGCGGTTGACGACGATGCCGATGTCGGTGGGCATGAGCTTGCCCTTGTCGGCGCCGATGTTCTCCATACGCTGCGACTCGTCGATTTCGCCGGTGTTGACCTCGAGGACGAGGGTCGTGAGTTCTTTCTCGGTGCCCTTGACCTCACCGCGCTCGATGTACTCGCGGTTCTGGATGGTGCTGATGGTGGGGGCATAGGTGGAGGGACGGCCTATGCCGAGTTCCTCGAGTTTCTTTACCAGCGAGGCCTCGGTGTAGCGCGGCGGATGCTGGGTGTAGCGCTCGGTGGCGGTAATCTGCTGCCCTGTGAGCACCTGGTCCTTCTTCATTGCGGGGAGCATGCCCTCGGCCACCTCGGCGTCGCTGTTGTCGTCGTCGCGGCCCTCGGAGTAGAGGCGCATGAAACCGTCGTAGGTGACGACTTCGCCGGTGGCGGTGAAGTGCTCGGGACGATCGGAGATGGCTATCTCGGCAGTTGTCTTTTCGATGAGCGCGTCGGCCATCTGCGAGGCCACGGCGCGGTTCCAGATGAGCTTGTAGAGGCGTTTCTCCTGCACTGTGCCGTCAATCTCGCGCTGTCCGGCATCGGTGGGACGGATGGCCTCGTGCGCCTCCTGGGCACCCTTGCTGCTGGTGTGGTAGGCACGCTGCCTGAGGTATTTCTCGCCGTAGAGGTCGCGTATTTCGCCGGCGATGGCGTTGACGGCCAGCTGCGAGAGGTTGAGCGAGTCGGTACGCATGTAGGTAATATGTCCGGCCTCGTAGAGGCGCTGGGCGACCATCATGGTCTGAGTGACGGTGAAGCCGAGCTTGCGCGAGGCCTCCTGCTGCAGCGTGGAGGTGGTGAAGGGAGGCGCCGGCGACTTGCGAAGGGGCTTCTTCTGAACGTCGGTGACGGTGAATACGGCGTCGGCGCAGTCGTGCAGGAACTTGCGGGCCTCGCCGGTATCGGGGAGGCGGCGCGACAGCTCGGCGCGAAAACGGTGGCCGTCGCCGGTGGCGAAGGTGCCCGAGACACGGACATAGGGCTCGGGGACGAAATTCTTTATCTCTTCCTCACGGTCGACGATAAGGCGCACGGCCACACTCTGCACGCGGCCTGCCGACAGCGACGGCTTGATTTTGCGCCACAGCACCGGCGACAGCTCGAAGCCCACGAGGCGGTCGAGGACGCGGCGGGCCTGCTGGGCGTCGACAAGATTGATGTCGATGCCGCGCGGCGACTGAATGGCGTTGAGGATGGCGTTTTTGGTGATTTCGTGAAAAACTATGCGCTTTGTCTTCTCCGGGGTCAGTCCCAGCACTTCGTACAGGTGCCAGGCTATGGCCTCTCCCTCGCGGTCGGCATCGGAAGCCAGCCAGACCGTCTCGGCCTGTCCGGCGGCCTTTTTCAGCTCGGCCACGAGCGATTTTTTATCGGCGGGAATTTCGTATACAGGTTCGAAATTGTTGTCGATTTCTATGCCGAAGTTTTTCTTGCTGAGGTCACGGATGTGGCCGTAGCTGGACATGACCTTATAGTCCTTGCCCAGAAATTTTTCAATTCGTTTGGCCTTGGCCGGAGACTCTACAATAACCAGATTTTTCAGCATGTCTTATGGTGTTGATGTGTTGTTCAGTCCGCAAAATTACAAAAATATTGTAAAAACGGCGCGTTACAGTAAAAAAAATGCTCAATTACACATTAATATATATCCATGTACATGAATATCCATGTACATGAATATGTATCCCTATACCTACCTTATTCAACATTTACATCTTCTCTTTGGTTTATGGAATTTCTTCTCTATATCCGTTCCCCGTTACCGGTAAATGTGGCAGGCGGGGGCGCCCAAGCGCCCCCGCCTGCGGGGATATTCAAAATTTAGTTATGGCAAAAACTAATATTGATTTCTGATTGGTTGCCTTGCAAAAATCCGGGGATTACTTGCCGGCCTTGACGGTCTTGGCTTTGGCTTCGGCGGCCTTGCGGCGACGGGCGTCGGCAAGGTAGGCGACGGGGCTGGCGATGAAAATCGAGCACAGGGTGCCGATGATGACGCCGAGGATCATGGCGAAGACGAAGCTGCGGATGGTGTCGCCGCCGAGGATGAAGATGCAGATGAGTACCAGCAGCGTCGAGGCCGAGGTCATGATGGTACGGCCCAGGGTCGAGTTGATGGACTTGTTGATGGTGACGCCGAAGTCCTGCTTGGGATAGAGGCCGACGTTTTCACGCACACGGTCGAACACAACCACGGTATCGTTGATCTGATAACCGATGACTGTCAGAATTGCCGCTATGAAGCTCTGGTCTACCTCCATTGCGAAGGGGAACATGCCCCAGCACAGCGAGTAGATGCCGATGATGCAGAAGGCGGTGAAGGCTACGGCGGCAAGAGCGCCGAGCGAGAAAGCTACGTTGCGGAAACGTGCCAGGATGTACAGGAACATGGCGATGAGAGCCAGTGTGACGGCGATATAGGCGTCGGTGCGCATGTCAGCAGCCACTGTAGGACCTACCTTCTGGCTGGAGACAATGCCCTGGCTGGCGTCGGTGGTGGAGAACTCCTTGGCGCTCATGCCGCTTTTGAGGTAGGATTTGAGGGCCTGGAAGAGCTTGTCGGTTATTTCCTTCTCGATACCCTTGCTCTCATCGTTGATCTTGTAGTTGGTGGATACGCGCACCTGGTTGGAACTTTCGATGGTGATTACCGAAACGGAACTGCCGGGGAACACCTTGGCTACTTCCTGCTGAAGTTCAACGGGGTTGACGGGCTTGTCGAACTTGACGACATAGTTGCGGCCGCCGGAGAAATCGATACCCTGGTTGAGGCCGCGTAAGCCCAGCGAGACAGCGCAGATGAGGATGAAGGTGGCGGCGACAACGAAGGCGCCCTTGCGCTTGGCCAGGAAATTGATGCTGCTGCTGACAAACATTTTGCGGCTCAGCGAGGTGCTGAAGGTCATCTTCTCCATAACCTTGCTCTTGGCGATGGCCACGAAGAACAGGCGGCTCAGGTAAACTGCGGTGAAGAACGAGCAGATGATGCCGATGATGAGGGTGGTAGCGAAGCCCTTGATGGGACCTGTACCGAAGAACAGCAGGATGACGCCGGTGATGATTGATGTCAGGTTGGAGTCGAAGATGGCCGAGAAGGCGTTGGCGTAACCGTCGTTGATGGCGGTGCGGGGGTTCTTGCCGGCGCGGAGCTCCTCCTTGGCACGCTCAAAGATAAGCACGTTGGCGTCGACGGCCATACCCAGCGAGAGTACGATACCGCAGATACCCGACAGGGTGAGCACGGCGTGGAAGGACGCCAGGATGCCGAAGGTGAAGAAGAGGTTGAAGATGAGGCAGAGGTTTGCCACCAGACCGGGGATGAGGCCGTAGAAGGCGCACATGAAAATCATGAGCAGAACCAGGGCGACGACGAACGAGGTGAGGCCGTCGTTGATGGCCTGCTGACCCAGCGACGGGCCAATAACCATGTCGGAGATGATGTTGACCTTTGCTTTCATCTTACCAGCCTTGAGGACGTTGGCAAGGTCCTTGCCCTCCTCGACGGTGAAGTTGCCGGTGATTTCGGAGCGGCCGCCGTCGATGGGGCCGTTGATGTTGGGCGAGGTGTATACCATGCTGTCGAGGACGACGGCAACGGGACGGCCTACGTTGGCGCCGGTGATGCGGGCCCAGTCGCGTGCGCCCTGCGAGTTCATCACCATGTTTACACTGATGCCGCCGCGGAGCGAGTTCTGGTCCTGGTCGGAGGTTGCGTCCACAACCACTTCGCCATCAAGGGCAGCCTTGCCGTTGGTGGTGCGGAGGGTGTAGAGGGGATAGCCGAGCTTGCCCACTTCCTTGCCGTTGTTGTCGTATTTCATTTCGGGCTTGACACCCCAGCGCAGTGCGAGGTCGTTGGGGAGGAGGGCCTTGGCCTGCTCGCTGCGTACGATGTCGTTGACCTCGCGCATCTGCTTCTCGTCAGTGGCAAAACCGATGATGTCGACCTTCTGTCCGGGATGCTGGAGCACTGCGGCCAGGGGAGCGGTGTTGAAGCTGCTGTCGCCCTGGGCGACAAGCTGCTGCAGGTAACCGGCGACGGCGGCAGCGTCGTATGTCTCATAGAACTCGAGGTTGGCCGAGCGCTGGAGCAGCGTGCGCACACGCTCGTGGTCCTTTACGCCGGGGAGCTCGAGAAGAATCTGACCGTCCTTGCCTTTGAGTACCTGGATGTTGGGGCTGACGACACCGAACTGGTCGATACGTTTGCGGAGGGTCTGGGTGGCCGAGGTCTCGACCATGCTGTTGACCTGGCTGCGGATCTGGTCGCGGGCCGAGTTGACGTCCGAGCCGTCCTTGACGATGTTGTCGCGGAAAACGGCCGAGAGGTTGGCGTTGGGGTCAAGCTTGCGGTATTCGGCCAGGAAGGCGCCGATGTAGTCGTCGCTGAGCGACGGATTGGCGGCCACGGCCTTCTGTGTGTTGGCCAGTGCCTTTTCAACGTCGTCGCTGGGATAGGTCATCTGACGGAGCATGTCGGGCATGTCCACCTGCAGGATGACGTTCATACCGCCCTTAAGGTCAAGACCGAGGTTGACGGCCTGCTTGCGCACATCCTCGAGGGTGTGGCCGAGATAAACTTTCTGTTCGCCAACCGAGTCCATATAGTGTTTATAGGCCTCGTTGTAGACTTTGTCGTCGTTGCCTTTCGACATACGCTGGGCATAAACTTCCGCCTCGTCCTCGTATTTGTTGTTCACGAACGAGAACGACAGGTAGAACGCGCACACCAGAACCAGGAAGATGGCTATGATGCCGGCGAGTACGCTGCCCAGAATTCCTTTGCTTTGCATGAGTTAGAAATGGGGTTTGTTATTGGTTTTTGATTTTTTTAATTTTCTAATTGGTCTAAATCCATGCCGCCTGAGGTTGAACGGCACGCTCATCTGCCTGACATACAGGGCATAATGATGACGAAAAGTAGTGCGTAAGAGGCCATAAAGCGCCCCTGCGCACAATTTTCAGCGTGCAAATATACGATTTTTTTTGTTATCCACCGCCATAACCCGCTTAAAAGTTAGCATTTTATAAGGATTTCGTTTAAAAAAGCATATGACAAGCGGCGAGGTCGCCTTTTCGGAGGCGCTCGCCGCTTGCCTGTATATAGAAGGTCGGAATCAGCGGATGCAGACCTTGGAGAAGCCGGCCGAAGTGTGTTTCAGATACACGCCGGGGACGGTGGGGACACCGTTCAGACGGATGCCCTGCAAGGTATAATAGTACCCGGCGCTGCCGTCTGCCGCATCGGTGACGATTTCGTCGACACCGGTCCAGCCGCCGTTTGTCGGTTGGGTGGTGGCATCGGCGTACTTGGAGACTCCGTAGCTGTAGGCATCACCGTTCCAGTTGTCGGTACCGTAGACGGCACGGACACGGAAGGTGTCGTTGAGGATTGACTTGTCGGTAGTGATGATTGAAATCACACACTCACCCTTGCCATCGTCCTTATGCTCCGCCGTCACGGCATACATGGCGTTATTACGGTTGTTGTTAAAGTCATAGTTGCCGGGGATGGTGACGCAGTTGGGTCTGCCTGTCGTGGCTGTCTTCTGATCCTTGGCCTGGACGGCATAGATGTCGAAAGGATATTCATAGCCATAGGATTTGTAAGAATGTGTGCCGGTCATGACGTATGCCACACCTCTGACGGCATTATCGGTGAGGCCGCTGCGGCCGTCACGCATGATTTCATAGCGCGTTACCGGAATTTTACTCCAGCCGGCATTTTCGCGGCCCGAATTTTCGTTGTGTCCCCAGACCTCGGAGGGGACATCAAAGTTGATGTCGACACGGTAGATGTTGCTGTTGTCCGCACTGCTGCCGTTGTAATAGAACCTGGCCGTAAGGTTCTGAACCGGTTCCGGAGTATAATAGTAACGCGAGTTGGACTCGTTGTTGTTGCCGTAGAGAGTCTGCGTAGTGCTGCCTATCTTGCGTTTGTACTGGGGACGGGTCCAGATAGAGGTGCCATAGTCGCCCCCGATATGCTCGCTGAGGTTCCAGTAGTCTGCCGTGCCGGCCTCGTCGCGGGTGCCGTACGGCCAGTATCCTGTCCAGCCGCCGGTGCTGTTCTGCAGATAGTTTACCGACTGAAGCTCGCTGAGGAGTATTTTGGTGTCGCGGTCGCCGGAATTATTGAACTTGTCGCCGCGGTATGCTGTCCAGTCGATGTGGGTGTAATACTCCTTGAGGTGCGGAGCGTATGCGTTGTCGGTGTGACGTGCCATGACCTCGCCGGTTTCGCTGTCGTAGTGCTGCAGGTACTGGTACGAGTCAAGGTAACTCTCGTTGTTGACGATATTCGGCAGCATCTCGACCTTGGGATAACCGTCGGGAACGTATGTGCCGTAGAAGGTGTACATATTTATGGTACGTCCGGGGAGGTAGAGATATATCTCGACATACTCGTCGGTGTTGTCGTAGCCCGGGCGGTTCTCCTTTTTCAGGAAGGTGCGGATGAAGGTGCGGTTGGGGTTAGCGCCTATGCCGGCTGTCGACGACCACTGCTTGTCCTGAATAGCAGGCGAGGTGTAGTTGATGACCGGGGTTAGAGTGACGTTCGAGTTGCCGTTGCGGTTATCGATACGGAAGATGGTGAAGTCACCCATATTGTAGTCGCCCTGACGGGTTGCCGGGAGAATAAGGAATTTATCGCCCTTGAAGTCGAATGTGCATCCGCCCACGATGTGGTTGTACTGTATGCCCAGGTCGATGCGCTGGATGTCAGAGTCGGTGGTAACATTGCAATCGGTGCTCTTTACATCGTCAGTGTATTTGTCAGTACCTTTAAGATTTGCTCTGTTTCCTTGTACCAAGTTTGCGTGTAAATAAAGGAGATGGGGATATGCTTCAGAAGGATTGCGTCCACTGTTCGACAGCTGGGCAAACATATCGTCGCAATTTGTACCGGACATCGGAATAACGTAATTCTGAGTGCCTTTATAACCACCGTCTGTATAAAGAGTGTTAAATCCCGTTATTTTGAGACGGCTTGCAAGGCAGGTTACGCGGTCACTGTTAACCTTGTCAGCACGTACGATTACCTGGTCATTGGCGTTATTGTAATTTGTAATCTGGCAAATCCAGCCGTAATTCTGTTTTTGTGTGGCATCGCTGGCATCTGTCCAGTTAGCAGCTCCGATATTGCCCTTTACGTTCAGCAGGTCAGAACGGCCTCCGGGTAGAGGTTGGCCCGAGACAGAGCCTAACATCAGATATTTGCTGCAATCATTTGAACGATTGGGCTTCCAGTCGTGACGGCGTCCCATAACGTGGTTGGTATGAGAAGCAAAGGTTACGGCTTTCTGCGTATAATCTCCCGAACCGGTTCGGCGGATATAGCTGCGTCCGTGGTCGCTGAACGCAATACTATATGTATCGTCAAGGGAGTTGGTCTGGTTTCCTACGTTTGGCTTGCTTGTTCCCCAATACGGGTCATTGAAAATAATGGTATTACCATTACCGTCTTTTTCGTAGTCAGCGCGGAATTTTTCCCAGTCAAGGTAGAAGGGATGGCCCTGGTAGGGGCGATGGCCTATTTGGTCGGGGCCCCATACACAAAGAACGCCATATTTATTGTTTTCGCGCACGGTGATGTACCAGCATTTTTCCATGCGGTTGTTAGCTGATGCGCCGGCCATTATCGCACGCCAGCTGTAGCCCACACCTGCCCAGGGATAACGTTCGGCGGCCTCAGTGGTCTTGGCTATATTTGCAGCGCTTATTGCTTTGTCTCCATTTACACGAAAATTTGGAATTTCGCAATAATACTGTTGGCCTGTACTGCGCTGGCCGTTATTGATCCATAGATAGCGGTTACCGTCAAGGTAAAAGTTTTCCGGGCCGTAACCTGCCAATTCTTCAGTGCTTTTGGTATCCTCGATAGTTTTACTCTTGGGCAGGAATTGAGAGTCATAGGAATCAGAATATTGCGGTTTCGCGTTCCAGCTGACATCGTCGTATTTCTTGCCGGGGTTATTTGGGGTAATGTGGAAGCCTTGGCCCTCCCAGCCGTTGTGGAGCAGTTCGTCGAACGAGATTTCGTATTCGACGTTGAGGCTGTAGATGGGGTGGTTGTGGTTACGGGCGGGGATTGCCAGGTTGCCCGTTGTCGCGTTGCCACCGGCGGTGGAGGTTACCTGATACTGGTAGCTCTCGCCGGGCTTGACCGACAGGTCGAAATACTCAAGGCGCGGGAGCCCTGTGGCAAGGGTTTCCCAAGAGCCGTTGTTGCAACGTTTTACCGTGTAGGTGATGTTTCCGTCGGAGTAGCTATCGCCAGTCCAACGCAGGTAGACTGTGGCATTCTGCTTCAGCGGGTCAACCTTGCAGTCCTTGATTTCCAAGGCATACAGATTGGCACAGCCGAGAAGCGCCAACGCAGAGCCAGCCATTAGTTTTTTAGAAAATCGCATGTTATATAATAATTGGTTTTAGTTTTAGTCCGGTCCACATCAATAGCAGCCTTTGCAAAGCAAAGGCACGCAAAAATACGATTTTCTTTGCAAATCTGCAAATTTGCACCGCCTTTTCTGCCCGGCCTCATTTAAGGCACGCACTAAACGGCAAGGGTTGCAGGTGCGCATATAGGCAAATGCCAATATACTCACCTGCAACCCGTTGTGCAGCCGTCCGAGTGCGACCCTGTCCGGGCCGTCAGCCGTCTGTCGCGGCTTATCGTTTGCCGCCTTTTTTCTTTTTGAAGTCGTTCCTCACCTTTATGCTCACGATGATCACCGAGCAGATGGTGGTGATGACGTTGGTGACGACGAGGGGCCAGTTGCCGATGAGGATGCCCTGGATGACAAAGAAGAGCGAGCCGAGGCCCATCATCACAAAGGTGGGCATGGCGATGCCGTCGGTATCGCGCGTGCGGATGGTTACAATTGCCTGGGGCATGTAGCCGAGAATCATCGAAATGGAAGCTGCCCATCCGAAAATTGAGGTCCAATATGCTGTGTCCATGGTTATATAGGTTTTTATGTTTTTAATTCAATTTTCGCGCATTTTTCAGGTGCATTTCCGCAAAGGTATAAAAACTAAACAAAAAACAGGGCAGGTTTTCCGCATTTTCGCACATTTTCAGCCTTTATGTCCTGTTTTTTCTGATTTTTCGGCGCTAAATTTTCAATTTTGAATTTTTGAGATATTGTTGCGGATACCCTTCAGCCCTGCGCGGGCGAGAGCCGTGGAGCCGAAGAGGCGGCGGAACTGACCGCCGGTGATGGTCTGCCAGTCTACGGCGGCGAGGGCGTTATTGAGGCGGAGGGCGTCAATGACGGGTGCCGGACGTGAGGTCCGGGTATGGGGACAGGCCAGGCGGCAGGCGTCACAGCCAAAGACGGCTCCGGCGCGCGGGACGTCGGGCTGCTCTCCGCGGGCGTTCTCGATGGTTATGCACGACAGGCAAAGGCGGCAGTCAATAGTGCCGTCGGGGCGAAGGGCGCCCGTGGGGCATGCGTCGACGCAAAGGCGGCAGTTGTCGGGGCAGACATGTCCGAGGGCCAACGGCGGGAGCGTCCGTGCCTCCGGCATCGCGGCGGTGGTGACTATTGTGGCGATGTGGAAATTGGCGCCGTAACCGGGCACGTACAGCTGGTTGTTGCGGCGTATCACGCCCAATCCGGCGCGAGCCGCCCAGTAGCGCTCGCGCAGGGGTGCCGAGTCGGTGACTACGCGGCTGACCGACCCGTAGTCGCTGTCTATGGCGGCGGCAACGGGGGCGAGGACTGCCTTCAGCGCATAGTGGTAATCGGTGCTGGCGTGGGCGTAGGCGGCAATACCATCAGGCTCGCCGAGGACGACATGATGGGGATAAGCAAAGAGGCAGATGATGAGCGACCGGGCAGGGCCGCCCTCTTCGGCGGGAATAAGCAAACGCGGGTCATTGCGGACATCGCGCCACCGCGACATATAGTCTAATGTGCCGCTGTCGCCGCGGTCAAGCCAGCGGTCATACAGCTCCACGGCATCGTCCTGCACGGGCCCGGCCGTGATGACGGCGTGGCTGAAAGCCCCGCGTTCTTCTAAGGACCTTAAGGACTCTAAAGACTTTAAGGACCTTAAGGACTCTTCTCCCTCACTCATTTCTGCAGAATATTGTTTTCGGGGATGGGCAGCATCTCGTATCCCTCCTCCCTGAGCCATTCGATGGCGCGGGGCAGCGCCTCAAGTGTGCGGGCAGCCGACTTGAGCGAGTCGTGGAAGACGATGATGGAGCCGGGACGGGTGTGGCGGCGCACGTTCTCGAACACACGGTCGGCGGTGATGCGCCGGGCGTAGTCACGCGTGATGACGTCGTACATGATGACGTTGAAATGCCCGTTCACCACCTTAAGCTGGCGCGGCTTTATCAGCCCGTGGGGCGGGCGGAAGAGGCTGGAGCCGATGAGGCGGTCGGCCTCGAAGATGTCGCGGGCGTAGGTGCGCCACGAGCAGTGCATGCCCTGTACGTGGTGCATGGTGTGGTTGCCCACGCTGTGCCCCTCGGCGCGGATGGCCTCGAGCAGTTCGGGATGGCGCCGCACGTTGTCACCTACCATAAAGAAGGTGGCCTTGACACCGTAACGGCGCAGGATTTCGAGAATTTTCGGCGTCACCTCGGGGATGGGGCCGTCGTCGAAAGTGAGGTAGACATTGCGGGCTCCGCGATGCCGGATACGCCATACCGCCTCCGGGAAAAGGAGGCGGTACAGCATAGGGGGTTGTTCGATAAGACGCATCAGACGATGTGCTTACAGGAATAATCAGCTATCCGGCAATCAGTTGCCGTTCATCAGGCGAGTCCAGACCTCGCGGCTGACACCGTATTTCTTGACAAACTCGTCGGTGCGCTTCTTGGGCGAGACACCGTAGGTGGTGTGCAGCTCGTCAAGGCTGGCGACGATGTACGGCGTGTCGTTCCGGCCATAGCCCTTGTATATCTCGTAGACCTCCTCGCCGGACTTGTCCATGACATAGAAGTACTGGTAGGCGCGGCTGCTGGTGTTGTAGCCCAGGGTTGCTGACAGCAGGCTCAGCTCTTCGGCGGAAGCGTGGTTGCGGAGCATGGCCTCCTTAAGGTCGAGGAAGTTGAGGATTCCGATGATGACACCGGGATACTGCAGCGAACTCAACTCGGCCTCGCCCATCCTGGCGCGGTCATCGCGGCTGATGGAGTTGGTGTAAGCCAGCAGCTGGCCGTAGCGGTTGAGCGTGAGATCAAGGTATTTGCGGGCGTTCTTGAGGTCCGTCGGGTCGTTGGTCCTGTCCCACAGCTGAGCGTAAATCTGGCCCATCTGCAGGTCGGTCACCGACTCGAAGGGAGCTACCGATGCGGGCATCTTCTCGTTCATGGTGTTGAGCAGGATGCGGGCCATGTCGATGCGTGTCCTGGGGACGGCGGTGTGGTGTTTGCGCGCCCAGTCCTGAGCCCACTTCGAGGCCGGCTGGTCACCCATGGCGATGAGGTCGGCCACGACATCGAGCACGGCCAGGCGTGTCGACGACACCATACGGCGTACTGTCTCGTCAAGATAGACCTTGCGTCCGGCGTCGAGACCGCCCCAGCGCCATTTGCTGAGAATGTTTTCGTACGCGCGGTCGACTACCGGCGACATTTCTTCGTTGACAAACGGCGTGACCATCTTGGCCATACCTGTAGCGTACATCATCGGAGCGTATGCCGTGTAGTAGCTGCCCGGCACCGTCGTGGCAAAGTAGACGGGACGTTTCCAGCCTCCGGCTATGCTGTTGGCGATGATGTCGAGCTCGGCCAGGGACGAGGCGCCCACACTGCTGCCCAGCTTGGCGATGTCGAGGTTGACGTATGCGCCTCCGTGCTCTTCGTCGGCGTATTCGGGATACCGGCCGAAGACCTTGTACGTGGCCGCACTGTCGACCTTGGCGTATACATTGGTGTTGACCACGGCGTGCGTGGGACCGTCCTTCTGTATGGCGCCGACGAGGTTACGGTAAGTCGGATTGTCCTGATAGCGTTCGATAAAGCCCTTCAGCGTCTTCGAATTGCCATTGAAGAGGTCGGGGAGGACCTGTGCGACGTCGGCGGGGAGAGCCGCAACCGAGTCTGGCGAGTTGACGAAGCGAGCCCACATCTTGTCGTAGGCATAGTCCTGCGGACGTGCGTACATTTCGATGGGCGCGGCGGTGTAGGTCTGCTGGCGCTGCTGGTTGATGTACCAGTCTGTGGCGAGATACGACAGGTTGACCACCTTAACGTCGGGACGGACGCCCTCGACTTCCTGGGCGTACCAGAGCGGGAAGGTGTCGTTGTCGCCATAGGTAAAGATTATGGCGTTGGGGTCGAGCGAGTTGAGGTAGTTCATACCGAAGTCGCGGGCGGTATAACGGCCCGAGCGGTCGTGGTCGTCCCATGTCTGCGACACCATCTGCAGGGGCACGAGGATGCCGGCGACGCAGGCCACGACGACGGCGGCGTGACGTACCTTGGCGGGCACCTTATAATAATAGGTGTTGTCCTGACCGTCCGTCGAGTCGGACTTCGCCGACTTGCCCGATGTCTTGGCGGCTTTGCCGGCTTTCAGCTCCATAACCTTGGCGGCGGCACACTGTATCAGCCACTTGATGGCGGGAACTCCCATGCCAATCCAGATTGCAAAAGCATAGAACGAACCGGCAAAGGCATAGTCGCGCTCACGCGGCTGGCCCGGCGGCTGGTTAAGGTAGAGCACGATGGCGATACCCGTCATGAAGAACAGGAAGAAAACCACCCAGAACTGCTCGATGCCGCGTGTCGGGTTGACGTGGCGGCGGCTCATCGACTGCCATGCTATGCCTAAGATGCCAAGCAGCAGGGGCAGCATGTAGAAGACGTTGTGGCCGGGGTTGTCCTTGCCGTATTCGTCAGGCAGTTTGTCCTGGTTGCCCAGGCGGGCGTTGTCGATGGCGGGGATGCCGCTTATCCAGTTGCCCAGATAGGGCTCGCCGTTGCCGGCCATGTCGTTCTGGCGGCCGGCGAAGTTCCACATAAAGTAGCGCCAGTACATGTGGTTGAGCTGGTAGTTGAGGAAGTACCTCAAGTTGACCAGGAAACTCGGTTTCCACACCTCGGCGACGTACTCGCTGCCGTTGCTGAGCGTGCCCTGCGAGATGTCGGTCGAGTTGTTGATATAGGGGCGCAGTTCATGTTCGAAGGCAATGCCCTGGCCGTACTGGTAGGCGCGGTCGGCCCACTCACGGCGTACCGACTGCGGGATGGCGGCAAGGTCGGGATTTTCGTATTCGG
Organism: Muribaculaceae bacterium; assembly: GCA_051890455.1. GTDB lineage: Bacteria > Bacteroidota > Bacteroidia > Bacteroidales > Muribaculaceae > CAG-873. The sequence goes on along the minus strand of JBJFEE010000111.1, from coordinate 14,783 downwards.
CCCAGCTGTAGTAGCTCTTGATTTTGCCCGGGTCGTACATGCGGGTGAACAGCATCTTGAAGTCTGGAGCATACTCATACTGGCTGATATGATGCTCGGCCACATACTCGTCGCGCTGTCCGGGACGGGTCTTTACTACCTTGGCATAGTCGTCTGTGCCGTTGTCGACGGCCTCGCCGTACTCGTACATCACGCCGCCGAAGGGCTTGATGTCGGGATAGCCGTCCTCGTCTACCGTTATGTAGCGGATGACGTTGCCGTCCTGGTCATAGTCCTCGGCCCAGTCTATCTCCTCGGCGACGGTCTGGCCGTAGAAGAGAGGACGCTCGCCATACTGTTTGCGGCTGAGGTAGGACGCGAGGTCAAAGACGTTGTCGGGCGAGTTCTGGTTCATGGGCGTGTCGGCGCTCGAGCGGATGAGCAGCAGGGCGTACGACGAATAGCCTATGAAGATGACGAAGATACTCAGGATGACGGTGTTGAACACACGCACCGGTACAGTCTTGCAGAAGCCGAACAGCCACACGGCCAGAGCGGCGAGGAGCAGCAGCGACAGCCACAGCGAGTCGCCGCCGATGAGGGTGATGCCCGACAGGGCGATGCTGAGGAATATCGACAGCTTCATCATCGGTATCGAGCGCTGGCGGTAGAGCTCGCAGATGGTCCAGATGAAGACGCCCACGAGGATGACGGCGTATGCCAGCACACCCGAGTTATAGGGCAGGTGGAAGGTGTTGACGAACAGCAGTTCGAACCACTGTGCCTCGCCTATGATGCCCGGGACAAGTCCGTAGAGGATGAAGAAGATTATCACCGCCGACAGCAGCAGTGCCAGCAGCGAGCCCTTGACATTGGCGTTCTTGGTCTTCTTGTAATAGAATACCAGCACGATGGCGGGGATGCACAGCAGATTGAGCAGGTGCACGGCAATCGAGACGCCGATGACGTATGCTATCAGCACCAGGTAGCGGTCGCTGTGCGGTTGGTCGGCGCGGTTTTCCCACTTGAGAATCAGCCAGAACACCAGGGCTGTGCAGAACGAGGAGAAGGCGTAGACCTCGCCCTCGACGGCCGAGAACCAGAACGTGTCGCTCCAGGTATAGGCCAGGGCGCCGCACAGGCCGGCGCCCATGATGAGCACGGTCTTCCAGATGGAAATCTCCGTGGCGTCGTCACGTACGGTGAGCTTGCGCACAAGGTGGGTTATCGTCCAGAACAGCAGCAGGATGGTGCCTGCCGACAGCAGCGCCGACATTGAGTTGACGGCGATGGCGGCATGCTGGGCCGTGCCTCCGAAGAGGGTGACGAAGAAGCGTGCCGTGAGCATGAAGATAGGGTTGCCCGGCGGATGGCCGACTTCGAGCTTGAAGCCCTGTGTGATGAACTCGGGACAATCCCAGAAGCTGGCGGTAGGCTCAAGGGTGAGCAGGTATGTGACCGCGGCGATGACGAACGCAGTCCAGCCCAGGATGTTGTTGATTAAGTTGTAGCGTTTCATTTAAAAGCTATGTGATTTTTCGGCTTAAAGCGGCTTTGCCGCTATTATAGCTAAGATAGCTAATATAGCCTGCAAATTTAGCAACAAATCCGCATAGCGTCGCCCCTGCCGTCACGTTGCGGCATAAAATTATACATTATTAACAGTCAGCGCCCTGTTAAAGCACTGATTTTGTTCCGTTATTGGCGTATATGTAAAATAATGAGTAATTTTGTAGCAAAATTAATTGCTATGGTCATGAAAAAGACAGTTTTGGTTACCGGCGGTGCCGGTTTCATTGGCTCGCACGTCACCGTCGAGCTCATAAACGCAGGATACGATGTCGTCGTTGTCGACAACCTCACCAACAGCGACGGCAAGTCGCTCGACGGCGTAGAGGCCATCACGGGTGTCCGTCCCCCCTTCTACAAGGTCGACACCTGCGACGCCGTGGCCCTGGCCAAGGTTTTTGAGGCACACCACATCGACTGCGCCATCCACTTCGCCGCCTACAAGGCTGTGGGCGAGAGCGTTGCCGAGCCCATGAAGTATTACATGAACAACATGCTGTCGTTTATGAACCTCATCGAGGCCATGCGCCGCCAGGGCGGCCGCGCCAACGTGCTGTTCTCGTCGTCGGCCACCGTCTACGGCGAGCCCGACGCTTGCCCCGTCACCGAGGCCAGCCCCCGCAAACCCGCCACCTCGCCCTACGGCAACACCAAACAGATGGCCGAGGACGTGCTGCGCGACTGCTGCGCCGCCTACGACGGCTTCTACGGCATTGCGCTGCGCTACTTCAACCCCGTGGGCGCCCACCCCAGCGCACTCATCGGCGAGCTACCCATCGGCGTGCCCAACAACCTCGTCCCCTTCATCACACAGACCGCCGCCGGCATACGCGAGTGCCTCACCGTCTTCGGCAACGACTACCCCACCCCCGACGGCACCTGCCTGCGCGACTTCATCGACATCGTAGACCTGGCAAAGGCTCACGTCAGCGCTGTCGACCGCATGACCGGCGACAAGATGGACGCCAAATACGAGATTTTCAACGTCGGCACAGGCCGCCCCCTGAGCGTGCTCGAGCTCATCTCGGCTTTCGAGAGCGCCAACGGCGTCAAGGTCAACTGGAAATTCGGTCCGCGCCGCGCCGGCGACACCACCGAGGTATGGGCCGACCCCACCCGCGCCAACGAGCAACTGGGCTGGAAGGCCGAACGCTCCATCGACGACACCATGCGCGCCGCCTGGGCCTGGCAAAAGCACCTCGCCGGCTGCTGACCCTACCGCTCGACCATCCTATTGCAGGGACGCTCTTTAACGCGTCCACACCCGGACGGCATACCGCCGGATGTATGTAGGGATGCACCCCGGTGCATCCGCCAATGTAGGGACATCGCTTTGCGATGTCATACCAGCAGAAAGGTCGAGGCATGCGGCGCCCCTACAGCAGGTCCAACGTGCCAAAGGCACGTCCCTACATTTCAGGCACATTCCACATTCATTGCGAATATTACTGACGATATATGAAATTTGAAGATCTGGACCTCAGCGACGAGGTCCTCGACGCACTGTGGGACATGCACTTTGACGAGTGCACACCCATCCAGGAAAAAGCAATCCCCGAGATTCTGGCCGGCCGCGACCTCATTGCCTGCGCCCAGACCGGCACCGGCAAGACAGCGGCCTACCTGCTGCCCGTAATCAGCAAGCTGTACACCGAAAACGCCCCCACCGACGCCATCAACTGCGTGGTGATGGCCCCCACACGCGAGCTGGCGCAGCAGATCGACCGCCAGATGGAGGGCTTCTCATACTTCCTCCCCATCAGCTCGGTCGCCGTCTACGGCGGCACCGACGGCAAGACCTTTGCTCAGCAGCAGCGCGGCCTCAAGCTCGGCGCCGACGTGGTGATAGCCACCCCGGGACGCCTGCTGGCGCACCTGCAGATGGGCTATGTCGACCTCAGCAAGGTCTCCTTCTTTGTCCTCGACGAGGCCGACCGTATGCTCGACATGGGTTTTTACGACGACATCATGCAGGTTGTCAAGCACCTGCCCGCACAACGGCAGACGCTGTTGTTCTCGGCCACCATGCCACCGAAAATCCAGAAACTGGCAAAGACCATCCTCACCGACCCCGCCGAGGTCAAGCTGGCGGTATCGAAGCCCGGCGAGAACATCGACCAGTCGGCCGTCGTCTGCTACGAGACGCAGAAACTGCCCGTGCTGAAGCACCTCTTCGACAACTTCCACAAAAAGCGCGTCATCGTCTTCGCCGCCTCGAAGCTCAACGTCAAAGACCTGACACGCACCCTGCGCCGCGACAAGTACAACGTGGCCGAGATACACAGCGACCTTGAGCAGGCGCGCCGCGACGAGGTGATGCACGACTTCCGCTCGGGCCGCGTCGACATCCTCATCGCCACCGACATCGTTGCCCGCGGCATCGACATCGACGACATCAGCATGGTTGTCAACTACGACGTGCCGCGCGAGGCCGAGGACTACGTGCACCGCATCGGCCGTACCGCCCGCGCCGGTGCCGACGGCAAGGCCGTCACCCTCGTGGGCGACAAGGACCGTCGCGCCTTTGCCGAGATAGAGCGCTTCCTGGGCAAGCCCGTCCGCCGCGAGGAGCTCCCCGAAGGCCTCGCCACCACCCCCGCCAACCGTCCCTCGTCCGGCTCATCGTCCCGCGGCGGCAAACGCCACGGCGGCCCCCGCCCTCCCAAGGGCAACGGCAAGCCCGCTGACGCCAGACCCGACAATGCCGAAAAACTCGTCAGCAATGCCGAAAAGCCTGCCGGCGGCAAGCCCCGCCGACGCCACCACCGTCCAAAGAACGGAGACGGCAAGCCCGCGCCTGACAACAGCAAGTAGGGATGCACCCCGGTGCATCCGCCGACACGCCCCGTTCCGCAAAATCCAGTCCGATTGAGCCGAACGGGGTTTAACATTATCTGACAAAATTGGCTTCGGTAGAAAAATATTGCTAAATTTATTTGTCAAAAAGTATATTTTTATCAGAAAAGATGTATCTTTGCCGTTGAACTTTAGATTTTTGCGCAGGTTTACTTTGTTTTTTTTAAAAACGCGAAATAAATCCAAAGCACATTCCCGATTTTTCAGCCGTATCATCACATATCTCTGACTTAAAACCAATTCATTATTCACAAATAACTTATCGCTTATGCAATCATTACTCAGGAAAGTCCTTCTTGTGGCTTTAATAGCTATGGGACTGGACTTTGGAGCGTTTGCGGCTGTCGCGCCCACCAAGGGCGTGATACGCGTCAAGCTGCAGCCCGAGGTGGCGGCCAAGCTGGGGGCACAACCCCGCAAGGCTGTCAACGGCGTGCTGCAGACCGGCACCTCGCCGCTCGACAACGCTGTAAAACTGGTGGGAGCGGTGCGCATCGAACCGATGCTGCCACCGTCGCCCAAGTATGCCGCACAGCGCGCCAAATACGGCCTCGACCGCTGGTACACCGTCAGCTTCGACGGTAACGTCAGCCCCGAACAGGCCCGCAAGGTGTTTGCCGCAGCGGCGGGCGTAGAGCGCTCCGAGACAGTGACACCGATGTCGCTGCAGGAGGGCCGCGGAACCTTCCGCCTGCTCAAACGCAACGCCGCCCCGCGTGCCGCAGCCTCGGCTATGCCGTGGAACGACCCGCAGATGTCGCTCCAGTGGCACTACCAAAACTTCGGCGACATACCCTACAGCGTCGCCGGAGCCGACATCAACCTCTTTGACGCCTGGAAGGTCTCGACCGGCTCGCCCGACGTTGTCGTCGCCATCATCGACGGCGGTATCGACACCAGCCACGAGGACCTGAGCCAGAACCTCTACGTCAACCTGGCCGAGCTCAACGGCGAGGCCGGCAAGGACGATGACGGCAACGGTTATGTCGACGATATCTACGGCTACAACTTCTGCACCAACGAAGGCAAGATTTATCCCCACAACCACGGCACCCACGTGGCCGGCACCGTAGCCGCCGTCAACAACAACGGCATCGGCGTGGCCGGCGTGGCCGGCGGCGACGGCTCGGTACAGACGGGCGTGCGCCTGATGTCGTGCCAGGTCTTTGACCCGCGCAGCGGCGCCGGCCAGGGCGACTTTGCCAAGGCCCTCGTCTATGCCTGCGAAAACGGCGCCAGCATCGCCCAGTGCTCGTGGGGCTGGGACAGCCCCGGCTACTACGAGCAGGCCGTCCTCGACGCCATCGACTACTTCACCGAGCAGGCCCGCGGTCCCCGCATGACCGGCGGCCTCTGCATCTTCGCCATGGGCAACACCGGCGAGACCGGCGACTTCTACCCCGCCTCGTACGAGCCCTGCGTGGCCGTGACGGCCATGACCTCCGAGCTCACCCCCGCCCCCTACTCGAGCAACGGCCCCAAGGCCGACATCGTCGCGCCCGGCGGCCTGCTCGACTACGGCGAGCTGCAGGGCGTACTCTCCACCCTGCCGCGCAACCAGTACGGCTACAACGAGGGCACCTCGATGGCTACACCGCACGTGTCGGGTGTCGCAGCCCTCATCCTCAGCAAATTCGGCTCGCCCACCTTTACTTCCGAGACCCTGCGCACACAGCTGCTCAGCTCGGTCAACGACTTCTACGGCCACGGCAGCAACAGCGCTGTCGCCGGCAACTTCGGCTCGGGCTACCTCGACGCCGCAAAGGCTATGACGATGAACCAGGACGCCGCTCCCGAAGCGGTCGCCGACTTCACCCTCACCGCAGCCCAGGACTACATCCACGTGCAGTGGGAAGTTCCTGCCGGCGGCGACAGCCACATTATATATTATTCCAAGTCGCCCTTCACCGCACAGGACGACCTGACGGCACTGTCGTCGAAGGTGGTCGACACCAAGTTCCTCAACCCCGGCGAGACAGCCTCGGCCGAGCTTGACCGCCTCGACCCCCTGACCAAGTACTACATCGCCATCCGAGCCGTCAACCGCTGGGGCCAGGCTTCGCCCCTGTCGGCCGTGAAGGAGGCCACCACCAACGCCGGCCCCAAGCTCACCGTCGACAAGACCTCCCTGTCGATGAAAACCACCGCCGACGCCCCCGTCGCCACCGCCACCCTCGCCATCGGCAATGACGCCGAGGGCCTGCTCAAGTGGAAGGCATCGAAGAACACGCGCACGGTATCGATGCAGAGCGTGGCCCGTCCCGCTCCCGGCAACGTACAGGCCTACAAGGGCAAAATCGCCACTGCCGACGCCCGCCGCCGCGCAGCCTCGGTAAAGCCCGAATACAACGCCGACGACTATCCCGCCGAAATCTACGAGTACGAGAAACTGTGGGCGATGATCGGCGACACCGACAAGAGCCTGCCCAACTCGCTGGCTCAGTGGTTCCGTGTCGACCCCGACAAGTATCCCCAGGGCTTCAACCTCACCACGCTGTGGTTCCAGGGCCCCGAGCGCAGCTCGGCCACCACTCCCGTCATCGAAATCTACAAGGGTGACATGGCCATCTCGGCGGCTTCGCTGATACAGAAGGTAGACTACACGATGTTCTTCCACAACTACCCCATCTCGCTCCAGGAGCAGCTCTACTTCGCCCCCGGCGAGAGCTTCTGGGTAGTCGCCCACTTCCCGGGCGGCCAGGAGGGCTACATGCTGCCCATGGCACGCACTGACGGCACCGACAAGAGCAACACGGCATACATGTCCAACGACAACGGCGCAAGCTGGAACCGCCTCTCCGAGGCCCTCAAGGGCAGCGTGTACGAGGCACAGGCCGAGCAGTTTGTCTGGGGCGTGAAGGCACGCTCGCTCAACCCCGACTTCAGCGGCTTCCTCGAGCTCAACCCCGAGGAGGGCACCGTCATGCCCGGCCAGAAGCAGGAGGTTGCCCTCAGCGCCGACGGCAGCAAGCTCGTCAACGGCAAATACAACTTCAACCTCAGACTCACCTCCAACGAGTCGGGCAGCCCCGTCACCACCATCCCCGTCAGCCTCAGCGTCAGCGGCAACAAGCCCGACGTGGTAGTGCCCAAGGTGGTAGACTTCGGCTCGCTGCTGGTAGGACAGAGCAAGACGCTCACCGTCGAGGTCTACAACCGCGGCTTCGGCTCGGCTCGCGGCTCGGCGTGGGGCGCCAACATCAACAGCAACAAAATCGTCAGCTCGAGCGAGCACTTCGCCGGTCCCGACGTAATCTCGGGCGGCTTCCCCGCCCGCGCCCGCGCGACCGTTGACCTCACCTTCGCCCCCAAGGCCGAGGGTTCGCACACCGGCACCATCACCATCACCGACTATGACGGCAACAGCTACCGCATCCTCGTCCAGGGTGCCGCCACGATGCCCGCACAGCTGGCCGTAGAGCCCGCCGTTGTCGACGCCGGCACAATCGCCGTCGGCGACGAGCCCCGCGAGCTCTCATTCAAGGTGACCAACACCGGCAAATACCCCCTCGAGTACGTCTTCCCCACCTTCTCCGACGAGACCGTCGAAGGCGCAGCCTCGCTGCACAAGTTCGGCTACACCGTGGCCTCGACACTCGAGGGATACGACGCCTTCGAGTACAGCGCTCCCGTTCAGGTTATCGGCGCCAAGGACCTGGCTTCGACATTCACCGACGACAACTACGTCAGCGGTGCCATCAGCCTGCCCTTCAGCTTCCCCTACTACGGCAAGAGCTATGACAAACTCTACATCACCTCGTTCGGCGGCGTGATGTTCGCCCTGAACCAAGAAGTCTTGCGCGAGCCCCTCACCCCGGACAGCTACGGCTTGCCCGGCACAGGCCTGATCTGCGCCTGGGGACGCCAGCTGCAGATGGGTCCCGACTCGCACGTCGAGTACGGAACGGCCGACGGCAAGTTTGTCGTCAATTTCCGCAATGTCCTCGGTCTGGTTTACGCCAGCGACTACGCCCCCGTATCGTTCCGCATCGTCCTGTCGCCCAACGGTGACATCGAGATGTTCTACGACGACTACGAGGCCATGAACTTCTTCCAGGGGGGCTCGACCCTCTTCTGCGGCATCAACGACCCCGCCGTCAGCGATGTCGTCACCGTCACCAGCTCTGACATGGCCGACTACTGGGGCACCGACGAGCCCACCGCCGACAACTCGCGCTACAGCCTGTTCACCTCGGGCACCGCCGTGCGCTTCACCGCGCCCCAGACACGCTTTGTCAGCGCCCTGGCTCCCGCCTACGGCCTCGTCACTCCCGGCGAGTCGGTAGAGATAAAGGCCACCGTGGCCATCAACGACGCCATGGTTGCCGGCCCCACCGTCAACAACCTGGCCATCGTCACCAACGACCCGCAGCCCGCCGTACGCGCCGTACGCTTTGAGGCCATCGTCTCGGCCGAAGGTCTCGCCCCCGCCGTCGACATCGCCTCTACCGACATCGACTTCGGCAGCGTCTTCCGCACCAGCGAGCTCGTCGTCCCCGTCACCGTACGCAACACGGGCCGCAACGACCTCAACATCACCGGCGCCACCTTTGCCGGCACCTCCGGCATGACCGTCGGCACCGAGCTCCCCGCAGTGCTCAAGCCCGGTCTGGCTCTCGACCTGCTCGTGACAGTACCCACCGAGACCGAGGGCGCTCTGGCCGACAAGCTCACCGTGGCAACCGATGCCGGCGACACCGAAGTGTCAATCCACGGCACGGTAATCGGCACCCCCGTGGTCGAGCTCTCGCTCAACGCCCTTGACGAGACCGTCCTCTCGGGCACGCCCCTTGCCAAGACCCTCGAAGTCAGCAACACCGGCAACGAGGACCTTACATACACCGTCACCGGTGACGAGCTCGTCAACGCCACCGTGCCCGAAAAGGCCGACGCCGCCGTCTCCTACTCGTACCGCCAGGCCGTGGACGGCAAGTGTGCCTTCGACTGGATCGACATCACCGCCGACCCCGAGGCCGAGCAGCACGCCTTCCGCTACTACAACGAGCACGACTGGATCGCAGTCGACCTGCCCTTCCAGTTCCCCTTCTACGGCAAGAAGTACAGCCGCATCTACATCTACAACACCGGCTTTGTCAGCTTCACCGAGCGCCACGACGATCACCTCTGGCCCGAGCCTCCCGCAGCATTCCCCAACGAGACGGTTTACACCAACCTCATCGCACCCTACTGGGGCCTGCACTCGATGAACACCACCAAGACCGCCGGCACCTACCACAAGGTGTCCGAGCACCAGGCCGTAATCAGCTTCCTCGAGTACGGTAACTCGCTCAACGCCGGCGTGGACTTCCAGCTCATCCTCAACGATGACGGCTCGTTCAAGTTCCAGTACAAGGCCCACGACGAGTATGCCCAGCTTCTGGGCGCCTTCGGCCTGGCCGGCATCAGCGACGAAAACGGCGAACAGTACGTCCGTCTGCCCGACCGCTCGATTGCCTTCGGCAACGCCGTCGCCTTCACTCCCATCCGTCAGAATACCCTCAAACCCGGCGAGAAGGACGAGGTCACCCTGACCTTCGACACCGACCGCCTGGCCGGCTCCTACACCGGCGCCGTCAAAGTGTCCACCAACGCCCCGCACGCCGAGAGCATCGAAATCCCCGCTGCCCTCACCGTCACCGGCGAGGCCAAGCCCGTGATACCCTCGGAGGTCAGCGAGACACACGTGATGGGCTACTCCAGCACCGACTACTCTGACCCGTTGGTGCAGATGGGCGCACGCTACAGCGCATACTTCAACGTCGCCAACGAGGGCACAGCCCCCATCACCGTCACCAACGTCTCGTACGAGTCGCCGATGATCATGGACGAGTGGTTAGGAGAGCCGGTACCCGCATTCTACCTCTTCGCCAACCTCGAAGGCGTCGACTGGATAACAGGCGAGCCCACCGGCAAGAAGGAGTGGCAGCAGGTCGGGAACGGCTCCTTCAGCCCCGTCACCGTGGGCAAGGAACCCCTCGAGTTTGCCGTACCGATGATGGAGGGCGAATACTGGATGACGCCCGGCGAGTACACCATCACCGTCACCATCACCTACGTCGAAGGTGCGGCCGACGCCGGTAACGGCGAAGGCGGCGAAGGCGGCGGCGACAGCGGCATAGGCGGCTGGGATCCCCTGGCCGAGGGCGAGGACGGCACACACACCGCCGTCGTCACCGTACGCTTAATCGTCACTCCCGCGCCCCAGATGGTGCTCGACAAGGAGGAAATCGCCGTCACCAACGCCGATGACGACCTTGTCACCACCGAGACCGTCGTCATCGGCAACAACGGCCAGTACGACCTCGAATACAGCCTCGAGATTGATCCCACCGGCGTAGGCGACCAGGGTGCCGGCGACATCGGCGGCGGAGGCATCGACCCGATGTCGAAGGTGCGCGCCGCCAAGGGTGCCGCTCCCGACGTCCTCGCCGAGGGCAACTTCGGCGCCAAGCTCAAGAAGGCCATCGCCAAGGCCGGCGAGCAGACCTACCACGTCTTTGAGGCTCCCGCCGACTTCGACTTCAACCGCGCCCTGTTCTACAGCGTCATGCCCGGCAACTCGACTTCGTACAACTACGGCGCCAACAGCCTGCTCGACGTCTACAAGGCATCCGTAGCCTTCAAGGCTCCCGCCGACGGCTTCAACATCTCGCACATCTACATGCCCATTACCATCGAGAGCGCGTCCAACGTCACCGTTCGCTTCGACATCGTTTCGGGCAGCGATCCCGAGACGGGCGAGGTAATCGGCTCGACCGACCTGTTCATTCCCTCGCAGAAGAACCCCAGCGTAGGCTCGTTCTACCTCGTGCCCTTCGACCGCGCCGTTTACATGAACCCCGGCGAGGAGTTCTGCGTAGTGGCTACCTTCCCCGAGGGCATCAAGTTCCCCACTTACCTCTGTATCAAGGAAGAGCCCGTCACCGACGGCCGCTACATGGGCTGGACCGAGAGCTCGGGCTGGTTTGACCTGGGCCGCCTCTTCGAGAACAACTACGGCTCGTTGGGCTACGTCCTGTCGTGCCTCGAGACCAAGGCCGGCGAACCCTGGATCAAGCTGCTCAACCCCGCAACCGAAGGCAAGGTGGCTCCCGAAGCCTCCGCCGAGGTGAAGGTTCAGCTCAACGCCGCGGCTACACGCCTCGAGCGCGGCAACAAGGCCATGCTCATCATCCGCTCCAACGACCCGACGATTCCCGTGGTTAACGTGCCCGTCACACTCGACCGCAACTCCGCTCCCGTCGTCGACGCTCCCGCAAGCAAGCTGTATGCACGCGAAGGCGAGCCCACCCGCGTCGAAATTCCCGTCACTGACCTCGACGGCGACGACGTCACCGTCACCCTCGCCGACGAAAAGGGTATCGCGACCCTCGAAGGCGCAGGCGAACAGGGCAGCGTTGTCATCCCCGAGGGCACCGGCAGCGTGGCCGTGGTCCTCAGCCCCGACTTCGGTCACAACGGCGAGCACAGCTTCGTCCTTGAGGCCGTCGACGCCAAGAACCACTCGACCGCCGTCCGCGTAAGCTATCAGGTCGAGAAGGTCAACCGCGCTCCCCAGCCCGTTCCCGCCGCGAAAGTGGTTATCAACGAGGGCGAGATGTCTGAGCTCATCACCTTCTCCACCTACTTCGACGAGCCCGACGGCGAGGAGATGACCTACACAATCAGCGTGGCCGACCTGACCGTCGCCGAGCCCTACCAGTCAGCATCGGCAGTAGTACTCCGCGGTGTCAAGGCCGGTAACACCACCCTCACCGTCACCGCCGCCGACCCCGCGGGCCTCACCGCCTCGGTAGGCATCTCCGTCGAAGTCACCGAGCACTCCGGCATCGATGACGTCACCGCCGACACCGCCGCCGACAAGGTCGTTCTCCTCGAGAACCCCGCCACCGACGCCATCCGCCTCCTCAGCAGCTACAGCGCCAGCGACGTCACCGTCACCGTCTTCGACATGACCGGCGCCACCGTCCTCTCCGCAGAGACCGACCTCCACGCCGGCGAGACGCTGACCATTCCCTTCACGGCACCCCGCGGAGCCTACCTCCTGAGCATCAGCGCCCCCGGCCGCGAACCTCAGGCCATCCGCCTCCTCCACGACTGATAATTTCCGATTAACCCTCTACCCCAAGGCTGCGCCTCATCCGGCGCAGCCTTTTTTCGTACCCGGGTGCAAGGATGGCCATATCTTAATGGCAGATAAACCTGTAGTAGGGTGATGTTTCAAAATAGACGGGCTTTGCCGCGTCGGGATTTTTGTTTACATTTGTGGTGTTATAAAACCTTAAGTTTTTTATCATGGAAAAAACGGATAATTGAATGCGTGCCCAACTTCAGCGATGGACGCAATAAGGAAATCATAAAGAAAATCACTGACGCCATAGAGTCGGTCAAGGGAATCCGTCTGCTGGATGTCGACCCGGGCGAAGCCACCAACCGCACGGTGGTGACGTTTGTAGACGAGCCCGAGGCTGTCGTCGAGGCGGCTTTCCGCAGCGTCCGCCGGGCTTCAGAGCTCATCGACATGAACCTGCACCACGGCTCGCACCCGCGAAGCAAGCTTCTACCGCGCCCTCGACCGCTACACCTGGGGCTCCACGACAAACTTTCCATTTCTCTGAGAAATGACCGAAGATGGGCGTTGAGAATATTATAAAGATCTAATTTGAGGCTGTGTCAAAATAGCCTAAATGTAGGGACATGCCTTTGGCATGTTTATCCAAACCGTTGGTTTTCAGGCTTAACATCGCAAAGCGATGTCCCTACATCATTAAATTCCCGCAATTTGACACACCCTCGTCATTTTTATTTCGCCCGCAAGGGTCATTCTTATTTCGCCCAAAGGGGTCAGTCCCGCGTGCCCGAATGGGTCAATCACGCGCGCCTTTTCCAATCGTCAAGGACGACGACTTCCTGCATTTCCGGGTCAACGGCTACGGCACCGAGGCCGAAAACCTCGACGAGCCCGACGAGGACTACGAAAAACGCAAGGAGGCCGACAGCGAAATTGAACGGCGGCTACGTGAGGGCGAGTCTTACAGGACTATTCAGCGCGAACTTGGCGTTACTCCGCGAGACATCGCCAAGGTCAGCAAGAAAATTCGCGATACAGAATGATGGAGGAACGGGCGCTATCACTATCAAATTTGATAGCGGTTGATAGCGCTATCACATCGCTATCACAAATGATAGCGATAGCACCCCTAAAAACCGCTATCACTACAAACCCCTAAAATATATATAATATATATTATATATTATATATATTTTAGACCCCCAAATTTTTTCTCTGCGCACCACCATTTTGCTATCACTATCAAATTTGATAGCGGTCTGATAGCGCTATCACCTCGCTATCAAAACCGGAGCGATAGCAAATGTTAATAAACATTTATTTTAACCCTTAAACAATCATTACCATTATGAAAGAAAATGTATTTAACTGCGTTGAACTGCGAAACCTGCAGTGCGAACTCGGCCATGCCTTGGCCGAACTGCGCGAAAAAAGCCTCTACGTCGAGGAACTGCGTACCAAAATCCGCCAAATCAGAAGGGACGGCCTCGAAACTGAAATACGTAACCGACTGATTGAAGGGCAGACCTACCGACAAATACAGGAAGCGCTCGGCGTAAGCGCCAAGACCATCGCCAGAATATCGGTTGACATTTTCGGCTACCGCAACTCATTTTGGCATCGTTGTATGGTATGTTGCAAAAACCCTCATTGTCTTGCCTAACCATGGACACCTCAAACGCCAACAACAATGAAAATAGAAAACCCCGCCGTGGCCGTCTGCCCTTTCAGGGCGGAAAACGGCCTGACAATAAAACTCAAAATCGACCCCGACGACAACCGCCATGTCCTTACCTTGTATATAAATGGTGCGGACGACGCAAAAAACGCCGTTGATAACATCCAATAATAAACGCCAACACATACCCATGAAAAAACGTAATCTCATGCGGGCTATGGACCGCTACCATCGCCTCTACCGCCGCTATATCATGGAGCTGAAAACGCTAAACATCCCGCAGACGGCAAATCTGCATTGGATGATACGCAAAGGATTTTCCGACACGGAAATAAAAAATCAGCTCGGTATACCGTGGACTACGATAAAGGTTTTCCGCGAGGCGTACAATTATAAATTTTTCATGTAAAATGCTCAATGAGGTTGTGTCAAATTGCGGGAATTTAATGATGTAGGGACATCGCTTTGCGATGTCAGTCCGGCGACCCGACCGGCAGGGCTTAAGAATGTCGGATGATGTAGGGACATCGCTTTGCGATGTCAGTCCTGCAGTCGGCCGGCAGGCTTAGAGGGTATGTCAAAATGTGGATTTTTAATGATGTAGGGACATCGCTTTGCGATGTTAAGCCT
>JBJFEE010000110.1:0-6455 GCA_051890455.1 Muribaculaceae bacterium | reverse complement strand
GCGAGCGATATGAGGCGGCCGTTTTCGAGGCAGGCTACGGTGATGGTGGCCTTGAGCACCGGCTCGCCGTCCGTGCGGTAGATGTCCTGCACGAACTCGAACTTGGGGCCGCGGCGTCGCATCGACAGGCAGGAGACAAAGGTGTCGTCGCTGCGCAGGGGAGTGCGGTACGACATCTCCACGTGCGAGAGCACGGGGTCGAGGCCGCGGCGGTGCATCTCGGCAAAGGTGATGCCGCGCTCACGGCAGAACTCGTGGCGGGTATGTTCCAGATAATGAAGGTAGTTGGCGTTGTTGACAATGCCCTGGTAGTCGAGTTCGTAGTCACGGACCGCCATTTCCAGCGCATACATATACTGTGATGTGTCAACCTTGCTGTTCGTTGTCACAGGAAATCGTTTAAGGTAATAAGGAGACTTTTGTGCCTCGTTTATGTTTAAAGCACAAAATTACAAAATCCTGCGTAAAATGACAAAAAAAGTTTTTGGCCGTTCGGGGAGAACGGCGGATGTGCGTTACCCGGCGGTGATGGCTTCTGCGAGAGCCTGAGCGCAGCGGGCGCCGTCGATGGCCGCCGAGACTATGCCTCCGGCGTAACCGGCGCCCTCGCCGCAGGGGTAAAGTCCGGCAATCCGGATGTGCGTGAGGGTCTCGTTGTCGCGGGGGATGCGGACGGGGCTGCTTGTGCGGGTCTCGCAGCCGATGAGCACGGCCCGGTCGGTGAGGAACGACAGGCGGCGGCCTTTGCCGGCATCGAAGTGCGACTTGCGTCCGAACTCGCGGAAGCCCTCCTGCAGGCGGCTGCTGATGGGGGCGGGGAGGAGCTTGTCGATACGTGCGGGATGGATGCCCGGGGCGTACGACGTTTCGGGAAGGTCACGCGACGGACGGCCTTCGACAAAGTCGGTCATGCGCTGTGCGGGGGCGTTCTGCGTCTCTCCGGCGTCGGCGAAGAAGTCGCTCTCGATGGCCTCCTGGAAGTGCATGACGCGCAGCGGGTCGTCACCGGGAATGTCCTCAGGCAGCACCTCCACCACCATGCCCGAGTTTGCCCAGCGTGTGCCTCTGTTGGAGGGTGACATGCCGTTTACGACAAGCTGACCGGGGGCGCTGGCCGCGGGGATGATGAAGCCGCCGGGGCACATGCAGAACGAGTAGACGGCGCGATCGCGCACGCGTGTCAGCATCGAATATTCCGCCGCAGGCAGCCAGTTTCCGCGACCCTGCAGGCTGTGGTACTGAATCTGGTCGATGAGCTTTTGCGGATGCTCGAGACGCACGCCCACGGCTATGCCCTTGGCTTCCAACGATATTCCGGCGTCGAGCAGAAAGTGGTAGACATCGCGGGCCGAGTGGCCGGTGGCGAGAATGACGGGGCCGGAGTAGCTCTTGCCGGCCGAGGTGGCGACGCCGACGGCTTTTCTGCCCTCAATGATGAGTGACGTCACGCGCTCGCCGAAACGCACCTCGCCGCCGCAGCGCTCGATGGTCTTGCGTATGGCCTTTATCACCTGCGGCAGCTTGTCGGTGCCGATGTGCGGGTGTGCGTCGACGAGGATGTCGCGCGAGGCGCCGTGCTGGTGCAGGATGTTGAGGATTTTGTCGACGGGTCCGCGCTTTTTGCTGCGCGTATACAGCTTGCCGTCGGAGAAAGCGCCTGCGCCGCCTTCGCCGAAGCAGTAGTTCGAGTCCGGATCGACGATGTTCTCGCGGCTTATGCGGGCCATGTCGGGGCGTCGGCTGTCGACGTCCTTTCCGCGCTCGATGACGGTAGGGCGCACGCCGAGCTCTATCAGCTCAAGGGCGGCGAAGAGTCCGGCGGGACCGGCGCCGACAACGATTGCGCGGGGCGCATCCGCGGGCAGCGGATTGTATATGACGGGGCAGGCTATGTCCGCGGCCTCGTTTACGGTGTCAATGTGGACATCGGCGGAGAGGTTCACCATCACATGCCGCTGGCGGGCGTCGATACTGCGTTTTACGGGCACGATGGCCTTTATGCGGTCTTCTTCGACGTGCAGGCGCGAGGCCGCTTCGCGGCGCAGAAGCTCCTGGCGGCCTGCCGTTTCCGGCGACAGCCTCAGCTCAAGACGAACGGGATTGTCTCTTTCCATGGCTTACGGAATAAACAGGCAGGCGTCGCCGTAGGAGAGGAAACGGTAGCCCGTGTCGACGGCATGGCGGTAGATTTCGCGCCACGAGTCGCCGATGAGGGCCGAGACGAGCAGAAGCAGGGTCGAGCCGGGCTGGTGGAAATTAGTCACCATGCCGCGGATGATGCGGTAGCGGTAACCCGGGGCGATGATTATGGAGGTCGAGGCGATGAGCGACCGGCGCCCCTCGCGGTCGAGGTTGTCGAGGATGGCCGTCAGCGCCTCCTTTACCGAAAGGTCCGGGTGCTCCGGGCTATACGGGTACCACTGCGGCACCTCGCCTGTCCACTGTCCATGGTGCATCAGGCAGCCGATGTGGTAAAGGCTCTCGAGGGTGCGCACCGACGTTGTGCCGACGGCGATGACCTGTTTGGGCGTCGAGGCCAGCTCGGCGATGAGTTCGCGCGGGACTACGATGTATTCGGCGTGCATGGGATGGTCGCCTATCTCCTCGCTCTTGACGGGACGGAAGGTTCCGGCGCCGACGTGCAATGTCACCTCGCGGCGCTCGATACTGCGGCGGTCGAGGGCGTCAAGGACCTCCGGGGTGAAGTGGAGTCCGGCGGTGGGAGCGGCCACCGAGCCTTCGATTTTGGAGAAGACGGTCTGGTAGTCCTCGCTGTCGCAGTCCTCGGTCTCGCGGTTGAGGTAGGGCGGGATGGGGATGACTCCGGCGGCCTCTATTATTGTCGAGAAGGGCACGGTGTTGTCATCCCATGTGAAATCGACGGTCCATGAGCCGTCGGCGCTCTTTTCGCGGCGTTCGGCGGTGAGGACGACAATGCGGCCGTTGATGTCGAGGTTCCGCTCCAGCCGACCTTCCTTCCATTTTTTGGAATTGCCCACAAGGCACTTCCATGTTACGCCGTCGGTGGAGGCGAAGTTCCGGTCGTAGTCGGCGGGGCGTTCCGGTTCGAGACAGAAAATCTCGATGGCGGCGCCGGATGGTTTGCGGAAGAAAAGGCGTGCGTTGACCACACGCGTATTGTTGCAGACGAGCAGCGTGTCGCCGGGCAGAAGCTCCGGCAGCTCGCTGAAGATGCGGTCCTCGACCTTGCCCTTGCCGTCGGCCACGAGCAGGCGGCAGGCGTCCCTCTGCGCCAGGGGATGACGCGCTATCTGACTTTCGGGCAGGTCGTAGATGAATTCTGAAATATGTATCTGTTTGGGGTCGTTCATAATTAATGGATGCTGAACGCCTGCAAAGTTACGGAATTTTCGTAACTTTGCCGAGATAATCGAGGTACATCCTCAATCCGCCTCGACAACAAGAACACATAAGTAGGTTGAAAAAATTAGCATAACCATATATGATTACAGCAGAACAGGCCAAGGAGGCCGCCGCACGCCGCGATGCCCTGAAACGTTACCTTGACGTTGACGGAAAGCGCATACAGATTGAAGAGGAAGAGCTGCATACCCATGTCCCCGACTTCTGGGAGCACCCCAAGGAGGCGCAGGCTCAGATGAAAAAAATAAAGGACCTTCAGGCCTGGGTAAAGGGCTACGAAGAGGTCGACGCCGCCGTCGAGGAGGTGATGACCGCCCTCGATTTTATCAAGGAAGGCCTCGTCGAGGAAGAGGAGCTGGATGCCCTCTACGCCGACGCCATCGACAAGATTGAGAAACTCGAGCTGCGCAACATGCTCCGCCGCGAGGAGGACAAGCTCGGCGTCGTGCTCAAAATCAACTCAGGCGCCGGCGGCACCGAGAGCCAGGACTGGGCCGAGATGCTGATGCGCATGTATCTGCGCTGGGCCGAGAAACATGGTTACAAGACCTCGGTCGCCAACCTTCTCGAAGGTGACGAGGCCGGTATAAAGAGCGCCACCATCAATGTCGAAGGCGATTTTGCCTACGGTTATCTCAAGAGCGAGAACGGCGTGCACCGCCTTGTGCGCGTGTCGCCCTACAACGCCCAGGGCAAGCGCATGACATCCTTTGCCTCGGTGTTCGTGACCCCTCTTGTCGACGACACCATCGAGGTCAAGGTCGACCCCGCCGCCATTTCGTGGGACACCTTCCGCTCAGGCGGCGCAGGCGGTCAGAACGTCAACAAGGTAGAGTCGGGCGTGCGCCTGCGCTACCAGTTCGTCGACCCCTACACAGGCGAGCACGAGGAAATCCTCATCGAGAACACCGAGACGCGCGACCAGCCCAAGAACAAGGAGAATGCCATGCGTCAGCTGCGCTCAATACTCTACGACAAGGAGCTGCAGCACCGCATGCAGGAACAGGCCAAGATTGAGGCCGGCAAGAAGAGCATTGAGTGGGGCAGCCAGATACGCAGCTACGTTTTCGACGACCGCCGCGTCAAGGACCACCGCACCAACCACCAGACCAGCGACGTCGGCGGCGTCATGGACGGCGACATTGACGAGTTCATCAAAGCTTACCTCATGGAATTTGCCGGCAGTGAGGGCGCCCAGTAGGGTCGCGGCCGACCGCGGCATGCTCATGTCCCTACATCATTAAAATCACACATTTTGACACACCGCCTCCTACATTCCATCCGGCCAAAATTCTTTATAGTCAGTCACAAAACTTAACTTATTTTTCAAGTGAAATATTTAGTTGCAGCAATGGCAATCGCACTCTTTGGCCTTGGCGCCCGTGCCCAGCGCGGCACCGTCACCGACGAACAGCGCGGACTGTCGATATACGAGGTCATGGTCGGCTCGTTTCAGCACGACCCCGCCGGTGCTCCCGGCTACACGCAGATGTGGGGCCCCGACGGCGAGCGCAAGAACGGCAATCTGCGCGGCATCATAGGTGCCCTCGACCATATCGCCTCCCTCGGCGTCAACGCCATCTGGCTCACCCCCGTCTTCGACTCCACAAAAGCCCTCGGCGGCGAAAAACTCAACGCCACCGGCTATTTCACCAACGATTACTTCAAAATCGACCCCAATTTCGGCACCGAGGCCGATTTCCGCGAACTCGTCGACAAAGCCCACGACCGCGGCCTCTACGTCATTCTCGACGGCGTCTTCGGCCATCACGGCGGCGTTACCGCTCCGTCTCCCTCCGGACATAAGCTCGACGTCACCCCCTCCGCCAACTGGCGCGAGCCAAATGGCGGCAACGTAAAGATGCCCGAGTCGCTCCCATACATCACCGAAGTCGCTACCTACTGGATTGACAAATACGGAGTTGACGGCTGGCGCCTTGACCAGGCCTATCAGCTGTTGCAGGATACCACAAATTATTGGACACCAGTGCGCCGCGCCGTGGAGGACCTTGCCTCTAAGCGCCGTGCCGCCGGTGAGCGGTGGGGCACCCTCGGCTTCATGGTCGGCGAAGACTGGGGCACCGCCGACGTCATCAACAACGGCGTCTATAAGAAAGGCGGCCTGCTCAGCGCCTTCGACTTCGACGGTAAGGAGCGCATCAGCGGTCCGGCGCAGAAGTTGACCTCCGAAGGCCTCGAGAACGGCTGGGACGACGTGATTTATGTCCTGCGCGAACCGCGCCAGCGCGGCTACCTCACCGATTCGGTCGCTCCGACGCTCTTCCTTACCAACCACGACACCTACCGCCTGGCCGACCACTTCGACCCCGCCGACCCGCACTATTACGAAAAGCAGATGACGCGCTTCGCCATCCTCGCCGCCTACAGTGGACCCATACAGTTTTATTATGGCGACGAATACGCAGACCGCAGCGTACACACCACCGGCGGCGCCCCCGACAACATAGCCCGCACCTCCGGTCACCTCGAGCCCCGCAACAGCGGCGAGGCCGCTTTGGCCGACTACCTGCGCCAGGCCATGCGCTTCCGCCGCGACAATCCTGCAATGTGGCGAGGCAAAGCCTCCTTTGTCAAGCAGAAAGTTGCCGACGCCAACACCATCACCGTCCGCAAAACCGACGCGCAGACCGGCAACGAAGTGCTCGTCATCTTCTCCGACCAGGACACCACCGTCCCCGTCCGCGGCCTCGGCGGCGTCGACGTCGACGCCTGGCGCCCCGAGTTCGTGGTGATAAAAGCCGCACGATGAACCTCATTCCCGCATCATAACCAGGCCGGCTTTTGAAACCATAAGGGCAGGGCAACACCCCCGTAGGGGGTAAAAAAGGGGCAACACGAAGCTGTGTCAAAATAGCCTAAATGTAGGGACATGCCTTTGGCATGTTTATCCAAACCGTTGGTTTTCAGGCTTAACATCGCAAAGCGATGTCCCTACATCATTAAATTCCCGCAATTTGACACACCCTCGTAAAAAAGGGGGCAACACGAAGCTGTTTCAAAATAGCCTGAATGTAGGGACATGCCTTTGGCATGTTTATCCAAACCGTTGG
>JBJFEE010000109.1:0-38090 GCA_051890455.1 Muribaculaceae bacterium | reverse complement strand
CATCCGCAACAACCGCCTCAAACGCCTCATCGAAATCAAGGCTCCCGAGGTCATCCTCCGCAACGAGAAGCGTATGCTGCAGGAGGCCGTTGACTCGCTCCTCGACAACTCGCGCAAGTCGTCGGCCGTCAAGAGTGACGCCAACCGTCCCCTCAAGTCGCTGTCCGACTCGCTGAAAGGCAAGCAGGGCCGCTTCCGTCAGAACCTCCTCGGTAAGCGCGTCGACTACTCGGCACGTTCCGTTATCGTCGTAGGCCCCGAACTGAAGATGCACGAGTGCGGTATACCCAAATACATGGCCGCCGAGCTCTACAAGCCTTTTGTCATCCGCAAGCTCATCGAGCGCGGCATCGTCAAGACCGTCAAGAGCGCAAAGCGCATCGTCGACCGCAAGGAGCCCGTCGTATGGGACATCCTCGAGTACGTCATGAAGGGCCATCCCGTCCTCCTCAACCGTGCGCCGACACTGCACCGTCTCGGCATCCAGGCCTTCCAGCCCAAGATGATCGAGGGCAAGGCAATCCAGCTGCACCCTCTGGCATGTACCGCATTCAACGCTGACTTCGACGGTGACCAGATGGCCGTACACCTTCCCCTGGGCAACGAGGCTGTCCTTGAGGCCCAGATGCTCATGCTGGGCGCGCACAACATCCTTAACCCCGCCAACGGCGCTCCTATCACCGTGCCCTCGCAGGACATGGTACTGGGTCTCTACTATATCACCAAGCTCCGCAAGGGCGACAAGGGCGAAGGCACCCGTTTCTACGGCCCTGAAGAGGCCCACATCGCCTATAACGAAGGCCGCGTGACACTCCACGCTCCCGTCAAAGTCATCGTCAACGATGTCGACGAAGAGGGCAACAAGATACAGCACGAAGTGGAGACCTCCGTCGGCCGTGTAATCTTCAACGACTTCGTTCCCGAGGAAATTGGCTACGTCAACGAGATTATCTCCAAGAAGAGCCTCCGCAACATCATCGCCAAGGTCATCAAGAAGTGCGGTATCCCCCGCTCGGCACAGTTCCTTGACGACATCAAGAACCTCGGCTACCGCATGGCCTTCGAGGGCGGTCTGTCCTTCAACCTCGGTGACGTGATCATCCCCGCCGAGAAGAAAGCCATCGTCGACGAGGGCTACGCCCAGGTCGAGGAGGTGATGAACAACTACTCGATGGGCTTCATCACCAACACCGAACGCTACAACCAGATTATCGATATCTGGACTCACGTCAACTCCAAACTGACCGACATCCTCATGAAGCAGATGACCGATGCCAACCAGGGCTTCAACGCCGTCTTCATGATGCTCGACTCCGGCGCCCGTGGTTCTAAGGACCAGATTCGTCAGCTCGCCGGCATGCGCGGCCTTATGGCAAAGCCCCAGAAGGCCGGTGCCGAAGGCGGTCAGATTATCGAGAACCCTATTCTGGCGAACTTCAAGGAAGGTCTGTCGGTGCTCGAGTACTTCATCTCCACCCACGGCGCCCGCAAGGGTCTTGCCGACACCGCACTTAAGACCGCCGACGCCGGTTACCTCACCCGTCGCCTCGTCGACGTCGCCCACGACGTCATCATCAACGAGGAGGACTGCGGCACCCTGCGCGGCCTTGTCTGCACCGCCATCAAGAAGAACGACGAAATCATCGCCTCGCTCGGCGAGCGCATCCTGGGCCGTGTGTCGGTACACGACATCGTTGACCCCACCACCGGCGAGGTCATCGTGGCCGCCGGCGAGGAAATCAAGGACGCCGCCGCCGACCGCATCGACGCCTCTCCCATCGAGAGCGTTGAAATCCGCTCGGTACTCACCTGCGAGAGCAAGAAGGGCGTCTGCGCCAAGTGCTACGGACGCAACCTGTCCAACAACCGCCTGGTACAGCGCGGCGAGGCCGTCGGCGTAATCGCCGCACAGTCCATCGGCGAGCCCGGTACACAGCTGACACTGCGAACCTTCCACGTCGGTGGTGTGGCATCCAACGTCGCCGCCGTCAACAGCGTCAAGAGCCGCTACGAAGGCACCCTCGAGATTGACGAGCTCCGTACCGTCGTCACCGAGGAACTCGACGCCAACGGCAAGCCCGTTCAGGTTGTCATCGGCCGTATGGCCGAGATGCGCATCGTCGACCCGCATACAGGCATGATGCTCACCAACGCCAACATCCCCTACGGCGCCAAGCTCTATTTCAACTCGGGCGACAGCATCAAGAAGGGTGACGTCATCTGCGAATGGGACCCCTTCAACGCTCTGCTCATCAACGAGGAGCACGGTCACATCCGTTACGTCAACCTCATCGAAGGCACCACCTACCGCGTCGACGTAGACGAGCAGTCGGGTCTTGAGGACCGCGTCATCATTGAAAGCCGCGACCGCACCAAGAACCCCGAGGCCAGCATCGTCAACGCCGCCGGCGAGATTATCAAGACATACTCGCTGCCCGTGGGCGCCCACCTCATGCTCGAGGACGGCGCCGAGGTCAAGCCCGGCGACACCATCATCAAGATTCCACGCGCCACCGGTAACGCCGGTGACATCACGGGCGGTCTGCCCCGTGTCACCGAGCTCTTCGAGGCCCGCAACCCGTCCAA
Source organism: Muribaculaceae bacterium (assembly GCA_051890455.1). Lineage (GTDB taxonomy): Bacteria > Bacteroidota > Bacteroidia > Bacteroidales > Muribaculaceae > CAG-873. The sequence continues at coordinate 35,504 of JBJFEE010000109.1, read as the reverse complement.
CCCCGCAATCGTCGCCGAAATCGACGGCGAGGTACATTTCGGCAAAATCAAGCGCGGCAACCGCGAAATTTCGATTGTCTCCAAGCTGGGCGAGGAGAAGAAATACCTCATCCCCCTGTCCAAGCAGATGCTCGTCCAGGAGAACGACTATGTCCGTGCCGGCACAGCCCTTTCGGACGGTGCCATCACTCCCGCCGACATCCTCAACATCAAGGGCCCGACAGCCGTCCAGGAGTACATCGTCAACGAGGTCCAGGACGTCTACCGCATGCAGGGCGTGAAGATCAACGACAAGCATTTCGAGGTCATCGTTCGCCAGATGATGCGCAAGGTCAACATCCTCGACCCGGGCGACACCAATTTCCTCGAGCAGCAGATTGTCGACAAGCGTGACTTCATGGACGAGAACGACCGCATCTGGGGCAAGAAAGTCGTCACCGACGCCGGTGACAGCGAAAACCTCAAGCCCGGTCAAATTATAACCGCCCGCAAGCTCCGCGACGAGAACTCGCTGCTGAAGCGCCGCGACCTGCGTCCCGTAGTCGTACGCGACGCCGTTCCCGCCACTTCCGAGCAGATTCTCCAGGGTATCACTCGTGCCGCCCTGCAGACCTCCAGCTTCATGTCCGCCGCCTCCTTCCAGGAGACCACCAAAGTCCTCAACGAAGCCGCCATCAACGGCAAGAGCGACCCCCTGGAGGGCATGAAGGAGAATGTCATCTGCGGCCACCTCATCCCCGCCGGCACCGGCCTCCGCATGTACGACAACCTCGTTGTCGGCGCCACCGATGACCCCGACGGCCAGACACCCTACGACAGCTACCGTGCTGACGACGTCCTCGACACCGTCTCCGTCGCCGACATCGACAACACCCCCGTCACCGAACTCCCCAACGAGTAATCACATCAACCTCCAATAAACAAAGGCGCCCCCCGGGCGCCTTTGTCGTTATTTAGCTGTACCATGCCAATGTAGGAGGGTGTGTCAAAATGTGGATTTTTAATGATGTAGGGACATCGCTTTGCGATGTTAAGCCTGAAAACCAACGGTTTGGTTCAACATGCCAAAGGCATGTCCCTACATTCAGGCTATTTTGACACAGCCTCGCAAAATGAGTGCCGGAAGTCGGCCTATTGGCGGATGAACTAGGATACATCCCTGCTTTTGACGTTAGAAACGGCCTGTTTGACACGACATTTTGCAGATTGCCAAAGAGGAAGTTCCTTACCGCACGAAAAGTGGCTTCCGGCCGCCGGTGTATACCGGTCGGCGGGAAGCCACTGTCCAATCAATAATGGAATGAAAAATCAGCGAATCACGATGCGCTTGGTGGCACCGACGGCGCGGACGATGTAGACGCCCTGCGGGAGGCCGGCGAGGCTGACGGTAGTGGCGCCGTTGAGGCCGGCGTGGTGAGCCACACGGAGGCCGGCGGTGCTGAAGACCTCGATGTCGTAGCCGGTAGCGTCAGTGGTGACGCGGAGGTTGCCTGCTGCGTACGAGATATCCGTGCCCTCTGCGGCGGCAATGCCCTCCACACCGATGGTGCTGTCGTAGGTGGCGTGTACAAGCGCATGCTGCGAGTGGCCGGCGGCGGTCATCGTGACAATGAACTCGACGGGTTCGGAAACGTTGCGGGTTGCGCGTGCCTGTACGGGTGCAGTCATCTTGAGAGTGCTTCCATCAACGGAGATGTTCAGGCCCTCGACGGATGCGTCGGTGTTGTCATTGGCGTGCAGACGGTATACCTCAGTGACTCCGGCAGCGTGGTCGAATAGAGAGCTGAGGTCGTAGCCGTCGCTGCCGACTGTGATTGCCTTAGCCTCGAGGTCGGCGGGGAGAGCGCCGAGGCGGTCGATGCATACATACGTGGGCGTATTAAGACCGTAGCTGCCCTTATCCGAGCCGTCGAACGAGAAGTCGAGACGAGTCACTGCGCCGAGGCTGCGGAGGTCTACCCATTCCCATTTGTCGGAGATGTAGCGGTCAGCTTCGTTGGCTGAGCGGTAGTCGCCGAGGTAGTAGTCGAGCGACGACGATGTGCCGTCGGCCTTGGTGCCTTTGACGGTTACCTTGAACCAGCTGCCACTTGCGAAGGGCTGTGCAAATCTGTCTCCGTTGAGCATCGACGAGTATGCGTAGGCGCTGTTGGCGAGGTAAACGCCGGGGATGACGACACCGTCGGCGTTGTTGGTGACGACAATACCCTGGCCCTGCGGATAGGCGACGGCGAAGTTGTTGCCGTCGAAAGCACCGCCGGGAGCCGAGCGGAACTGATGCTCCAGCCCGTCAAAGTCTTTCTCGGTCTCGTTGCTTGGGGTAAATCCGTACCAGAAGTTGTATTCGGGCATCGCGCCGTAGTCAAAGGCGAACGAGCCGCTGTAGAAACGACCTTCCGCCTCTGCGGGGAAGAGGTCGGCGCCATGGGCGAGCGCTATGTCCTCGAAGTCGGCTATGGCATTGTCGCCGTACACCTCGACATTGCGGAGGGTGCTTGCGGTCTGGCCATCGGCCGAGGTTACGGTAACTTTGTAACGGGTAGAGACGGCGGGCGAGACGGTGAGTGAGGCAGTGGTGCCGGCCTGAGTGCCGTCCTGAGCTGTCCATACGTACGACAGAGGAGCGTCACCGCCTGCGGCACCGGCGTCAAGAGTGATGTTTTCGCCGGCGTTGATGACAGGGATATCCTCCAGGTCCTGGTCGGTGACGGTGAGCGTGGGGATGACGCGTGCGGTGCTGAAGGGCTCGGTAGCGACAATCTCCGACACAACTCCGGCGTCGCTTACGGCCAGGATGAAGATGCGGTAGGCTGTCGAGCTCTTGAGATTGCCGAGAACGACTGTGGCGTTGACATCGGCAGAGGCGTCGATGCTCTTGCCGGCCTTGATGGCCTCGGCGGTGGCTGTCTCCTCGCCGGTGCTCATCTCAACGGCAAGGGCGTATTGGCGGCAGGCCATGTTCCAGCGGGTGTTCAGGGTTGCCGATGCGGTGGTGATGGCGCTGACGGTGGGATATCCTTCGACCATCGCGGGAGCGTCCTGCGACAGGGGTACATACTCGTAGGCGCCGACGGTGAGGGCGGTCGCGGGACGGGCGTTGCCGTCGATGTCGTCGGTGACGAAAGAGCAGGGGAGGCCGACGTTGAGGCCTTCGCACGAAGCGAGGCGAGAGTTTGTTTCCGAAGCGAACTGCGGGGCGGCGGCAAAGTTGCTGTCATCCTTGGTGACAATCTTGTCGACGGTGCCCTGCAGGGCGTTGCGTTTCAGCTGATAGCCGTCGATGTCGGTTTCGTTCCAGAACTTGTCGACGGTAGCTGTCTTTGTGCAGGCATTGGCGAGTATATTGTCGTGGACGAAGACATTCTGCGGGTTGTACTTGCCCGTTGTGGACAACAGATAAGCCTCGGAGCCCGATACGCGCATGGTGTTATATGCCACCTCGACGTTGCGGATGTCGTTGCTGGCAAAGAATACACGGGCATAGACGCTTGCGGCGCCGTTGAGGATGACATCGTTGTTGAAGACGCGTACGGGAGTGTCTACAGTGCCGTAGACGCCGTCGCGGAGATATATGCCGTTGTTGTCGCTGGCGCCAGTGTTGACGATGCGGTTGTGGCTGACGACGGTGGCGAAGCGCAGGCGTGTAAGCTCAAGACCGGAGTAGTTCTTGGGAGCGGCGCTGTGTGTTACGGTGTTACCTGTGATGGTGGCGTTGTCCTCGGCATAGACATAGATACCGGTGCGTCCGGCGTCGCTGACGGTGTTGCCGCGGACCACAAGGCCGGTCTCCTTGGGCAGGGCAACATACGACGTGCCGCCCAAATACAGGGCGTAGCGGCCGCCGGTGAGGCGGCAGTTTTCTATCGTCATGTAGTCGTTGTTATGGCCGGCCTCGTTGATGCTGACATAATTGTGGAAAAGGTTGATGCCGCTGTAGTCGGTGGCCATGTCGGCGGTGACGGTGCAGTCGCGTAGGGTGAAGTGCGGGCAGTCTTCCTTGACGATGATGCCGTTCTTGAAGCTTTGGCTGCCTGCGGCGACGGTGATGCCTTCGAGAGTCAGCCAGGGGGTATCCTTGACGCTGACGATGGCCTCGTCGGCCGAGGACGAGTAGTTGCCGGTGAGCACTACGCCGTCGGCTTTGCCCGAAGCGCTGCGGATGATGACGGGCGAGGTTTCGCAGGCACCGGGAGCGCCGGTGAAGGCTACATTCTCGGCGTAGGTGCCGTCGGCGACCTCGAATGTCACCGGGCCTTCGATACCGCCTGCCAGAGCGGTGGCGGCGGCGGCGAAGGTGGCGTAGTCGGCATTGTCGCCTCCGATGGTGAAGGTGCCTTTAAGACCGCCGCGGACGGTGCGCGTGAAGGCGTCGGCCGGGAGCTCGCTGACGGGAGCGCCGTTGAAGGCGATGCCGGCGAGGCGGGCCGAGACGGTGTTGCCGACGGCGGCGTTGCCGTCGATGTCGGCGGTGACGGCGAAGTAGTGGTCGCCGTTGCGCGTGAGGTCTACGTCACCCTCGAAGGTGACGGTGCCCTGCGGGTTGTCTACGCTTGCCACGGGACGTGCCAGGGCGGCGTTGAACTTGGACAGGTCGCCCATATAATATAGGTGTGCGGCCTTGATGTCGGCAGCGGCGGTGCAGCCCGACAGGTCGACGGAGATGCCGCCGATTTTGTTGTCGCCCTTGTCGCCTTCGACAGTGGTCTTGACAATCATCAGGGGAGCGTCGCTGTTGCCGCGCAGGACATTGGCGTCGGCAGCGGCAGCGGAGGTGACCCCGGAGAGGGTATAGTCGACTTTTTTGTGCAGGCCGACGGTCATAGTGAAGCCCTCGAGGGTGCTTCCGCTTGGACCGCTCACGGTGACGGTCATCGAGCCGTCGGCGGCGGTGGAGACGAGAGCCTTGGGCCCGTTGGTAGTGCTGTATCCGGTGACCGAACCCAGTGAGGCGGCCTCGTCGGCCTTGCGGCCCGAGTAAACGTAGATGTGTCCGTTGCCGATGCTGAACTGCGAGGCGTCAAGGGTGATGGCATAGCCTTCCTCCTTTGGCACGAAGATATACGTGGCGGCGATGCGGCTCGAAATCTTGCCCTCGGCGCCGCCGTCATCGTACCAGGTCATGGGTGATGAGATTGTCATCAGATGTTCGCCGGCGCTGAGCACGATGATGTACTTGACAAGACGGCCGCCTTCGGGGTTGCCCCCGGTGAGCGCGTCGGTGACATTGTCGGCGTCGGTGACGGAGGTTACGCCGATGCGTACGTTTGTGTCGACGGCGGCATCTTCCTTGATGTCGGCTTCGACGAAGAACCAGTTGTTACCCTCGGTAAGAAGAGCCGAACCGGTTACCTTGGCTTCGGCTCCGGGGTTCTGGACAGTGCCGAAGAGTACGGCGTCCTCGCGGCTGCCGGTGGTGGAACTATAGACGCTGACGGCGCTGACAGCGTCGGCGCCGTCGATGGAGAGGCTAATGGCCTCAATCTTTTTCTGGGTAAGGTTGCCCTCGGTGACGAGGGAGAAGTCGAGCATGCGCTCGCCGCTTGCACCGGCGGCCAGTGCCGAGGCGACGGGACGGCTTGCCTCAACCCCTGTCACTGTCATGGCGTGATTGACGAAGGGTTTGACGGTGGCCTCCCATCCGGCCTCGGTACTGTACGAATATTCGGTGTTGGGATTGAAGACGACGGTGAGTGTACCGTCGGCGGCTGTCGAGCGCAGACGTCCGGCAGGACCGGTGGTGCGGTTGCCGGAGTTCATCTCCCACAGCATGTTCTCGGCCTTGGCCTCGCGTCCGCTGTAGACGGCGAACTTGGCGGAGCTGCCGCATTTGAACGAGCTGAAGTTTATCTCGGCCACGGCGCCTTTTTCGGCGGGGACAAAGACGGTGACCTCGTCGGTGGTGCCGATGTTGTATTTCTTGGCGTAGGTGACGGAAGGATTGTAGGTGGGCAGGAAGTCCCATGCGTCGTATAGGATGACCTCGTGCGTGCCGGGAACCGAGCTGTAGGTGTTGGCTATGGTGACGGTGCCCGTGGCGCCCTCTACGGTATGGTCGGCGTCACCGATTTTGACGCCGGAGACGCCGAGGGTGAGCTGTGCGTCGTTGAGCAGGTCGTCGGCCATGTCGGCCACGACGGTGAAGTTGTTGTGACCCTCGATCAGCTCGCAGTTGGCGGCGAGGGCAAGGGCGGCGCTGCCGTCGGCGGGACCGGCGACGAGGGTGGCTTTGGAGATGTCTGTACCGGGCTTTTCGCCGAACGCGTATACGCGTACGTTCTTAAATGCCGCAGGGAGGTTGCAGGTGCCGTTGATACCGGTGAGTTTCAGCGGCGAGGCGTTGTTGTCGGTGAGGATATCGAAGGCGGCGAGAGCCACGTTCTTCTGTCCTGCCGAAACGGTCCCGGCTGTCGCGGGGTTGCTGCCGGTGACACTGCTGAAAGTCATGTTGCCGGGCAGATACTGCGTGACAACGGCCTCGAAGCCGTCCTTGGGTATGCCGGTGGTGCTGACGAGCTTGACTGTCAGCGAGCCGTCCTCGGCTGTTGATTTGACAAATCTTGTCTCGGTGAGCAGGGTGGCAAGCAGCGGGGCGCTGTCATCGCGTCCATTGTAGACGGTGAGAATGTCGTTCTTGCCGGTGCTCGAGGTGTTGAAGAGATCAAGCTTCGAGAAGTCGACTTTGACCTTTTGGTCTGCGGTTGCGGGAACGAAGGTGACCATCCCGCTGAAATTCTCGCTGATTTTGCCGTCCTTGCCGCCATCGTCATAGAAGTCGATGGCGTCGCCGACTGTATAGGTGACGTGGTCGGTGCCGATGAGCACATAAGGCAGAATTTCGGTGGTCTCGGCATTATTGGCTACGCTACGGGATGTGCCGTCCACGGTCAGAGCCGTCACAGGTACGGCGGGGATTGTGCCGGTGAAGTCGGCGGGCAGGTCGGCTACGATTATAAGGCGGTTGTCACCGCTGTTGAGGACAAGGTCGCTGACGGTAACCGATGCGGCACCGTCTTCGGCTGTGGCAAGAGGCGTGGCGCCGACTTTGCCCCGATAGACACGAACGCCCTTGAACTTGGCGGCGTTGAGCTGCGACAGGTCAAAGGTAGCGTTGTTGAGGGTCAGCGGATTGCCTCCGCCGTCCATGTTGACGTTCAGTATGGCAATCTCGGCGTTGCGTTTGCCGCGCCAGGGAGCGGCTACGGTCTCGGTGAAGGCGCTGCCGTACTCCATGTCCTTGAGAGACATGCTGGTGACGGTGATGGTGAAGCCTTTCTGGCTGTTGGCGCTGCCCGAGTGGAAACCGAACGACAATTTGCCGTCGGGGGAGGTAGACGTGTACGTCTCGCCGGCGTTGGCAGCGGTGAATTTCTTCACCCAGCCTGCAGGCAGGTATATTGACTGTTCTTTGCCGTCTGAGGTGCCGTAACCGATTTCCTCGATTGCACCGTCGTAGGCGAGGAGGTAGTTGCTGTCTTCGAGGTCGATTTCCTCGATTTTGACGGTGATGACCTCGCCGGCGTTGGCCGGAACAAAGACCACTCCGCAGTCGCGGTAGCCGGGTATGGTGGTTCCTGACTGCGACTTGAAAGTGATGGAGCCGGTAACCTTGTACGGCTCGTCCAGACCGTCGCTCGTGCGCATGTAGTACACGCCGGCGCTCTCGTCCCAGGCGGCCTGCACGGTCGACGGCAAGAGTACCGTCACCGCAAGCAGCAGGGTGAGTGTTAGTTGTCTGATAAAGTTCATAAAACTGAATTTGGTTAGTGATAATGATTGTTGAGTAAAGCGAATGCAACGTTAAAGGCCGGACGCATGTGCGTGCGGCGACAAAAAAAGGACAACCTTTAGGGCTGTCCTGAGAAATGCTTTTACTGAACCGGGAGGAGTGGTGGATGTCGGCACGGGTGCCGTAAGGGACTGTTACCATGGCGGCAGGCTGCCGCTCATCCATGGGTGGAATATGAGGCCGCGGCATGCCGCGACCCTACAGGCCGTCAACGTCCGACTCCGGGCTCTGTTTCCTGGAAAGCCTTGCGGGTCGTGTAATGGCAGGTCTTCTGACTTATTCCTTTGTCACCGCCGCCTTCCCGACTACCTTGTTCAGACTTGTCAGTGGCCTTGTGGCGGGACTGTCCGGGCGGAAATCACAGCAGCCGGTCTGTCGGAGAATCGCACTCCGTTCCCTTTTCAACGGACATCCGCCGCGAGACGACGGGTGGCCGTAACCTATTACGTCGCAAAGGTACTTAAATTGCATGAAAAAGCCAAATAGGGGAATGGCCGGTAAGTCCTGGTTTGTCATTTGGGCAAAAAATCCGTACCTTTGTGTTGTAAATTTCAGTTGGTGTGCGCGTATGTGATTTTTGCGATTGCAATGCGCTGATTTGCTGGAATTTACGATTTGAAATTCTGTCAAGGACGGAATCGCGGCCAAAAGGGCTGATTTTTTGGCGCATTTTTATCGGCAACTATTATTTAACGGAAATAAATTCCTTATAAGACAATGTTCAGAACTGAGACTTGCGGAAACCTCCGCATAGGTGATGCCGGCCGGCAGGTTACGCTGGCAGGCTGGGTTCAGCGTGTACGCAAAATGGGCGGCATGACTTTCCTGGACCTGCGCGACCGTTACGGCATCACGCAGATAGTGTTTAACGACGAGCATGACGAGGCGCTCAACGAGCAGGCCAATCGCCTGGGCCGCGAATATGTGGTGCAGGTAAAGGGCATGGTTGCCGAGCGCACCGCCAAGAACACCCATATCCCCACCGGCGACATCGAGGTGCTGGCCGACTCCCTGACAATCCTCAACCCTAGCGAGGTTCCTCCCTTCACCATCGAGGACAACACCGACGGCGGCGACGACCTGCGCATGCGCTACCGTTACCTTGACCTGCGCCGTCCCTGCGTGCGCCAGAACCTCGAGCTGCGCCACCGCATGACCATGGAGGTGCGCCGCTATCTCGACTCGAAGGGCTTCCTGGAGATTGAGACCCCGATGCTGGTGGGCTCCACTCCCGAGGGTGCCCGCGATTTCGTCGTGCCCTCGCGCATGAACCCCGGTCAGTTCTACGCCCTGCCCCAGTCGCCCCAGACGCTCAAGCAGCTGCTGATGGTGTCGGGCATGGACCGCTATTTCCAGATTGTAAAATGCTTCCGCGACGAAGACCTGCGCGCCGACCGTCAGCCCGAGTTCACCCAGATTGACTGCGAGATGAGCTTTGTCGAGCAGAACGACATCATCGAGCTCTTCGAAGGCATGGCCAAGCACCTGTTCAAGGAGCTGCGCGGCGTGGAGCTCACCGAGCCCTTCCAGCGCATGCCCTGGGCCGACGCCATGAAATATTACGGTTCGGACAAGCCCGACCTGCGCTTCGGCATGAAGTTCGTCGAGGTCGACGACATCATGAAGGGCCACGGCTTCGGCGTCTTCGACAACGCCGCATACGTCGGCGGCATCGTCGCCCCCGGCGCCGCCACATACACCCGCAAGCAGCTTGACGGCCTCACCGAGTTTGTCAAGCGCTCGCAGATTGGCGCCAAGGGCCTTGTCTACGCCCGCGTGGGCGAGGACGGCACCGTCAAGTCCAGCGTCGACAAGTTCTATAGCCAGGAAGTGCTGCAGCAGCTGGCTAAGAAGATGGAGGCCAAGCCCGGCGACCTCATCCTGCTTATGAGCGGTGAGGACGTCATGAAAACCCGCAAGCAGCTGTGCGAGCTGCGGCTGGAGATGGGCCGTCAGCTCGGTCTGCGCGACAAGAACAAGTTCGCCTGCCTGTGGGTCGTCGACTTCCCCATGTTCGAGTGGAGCGACGAGGAGCAGCGCCTGATGGCCATGCATCACCCGTTCACCCATCCCAAGGACGAGGACATTCCTCTGCTCGACACCAAGCCCGAGGACGTCCGCGCCGACGCCTACGACATGGTTGTCAACGGCGTGGAGGTCGGCGGCGGCTCAATCCGTATCCACGACGCCGCCCTGCAGGCCAAAATGTTCGAAATTCTCGGCTTCACCCCCGAAAAGGCGCAGGAGCAGTTCGGCTTCCTGATGAACGCCTTCAAGTACGGCGCACCCCCTCACGGAGGTCTGGCCTACGGCCTCGACCGCTGGGTTTCGCTCTTCGCCGGTCTCGACTCCATCCGCGACTGCATCGCCTTCCCCAAGAACAACTCGGGCCGCGACGTCATGCTCGACGCCCCCGCGCGCCTCGACCAGAAGCAGCTTGACGAGCTCAACCTCATCGTCAACGAGGAGGCCGCCGGGGCGCTGTGATATGTGATAATGGCCCATCTGCGGCGTCGCTACGGACATGCGGGTTCGGTCACGTACGTTAGTACGTTCCCTTCACCCTTAGTCCTATGCTCCTAGCATCTGGACCATTCTGACAGCACCCCTCCCAAGCCAAGAAATAAAATGATTTTCAACCGTATATGCTGATAGGAGACATCATCGCCGCTGTTGAGGCGGTTGCGCCGCGCTCGTGGCAGGAAGACTGGGACAACACCGGCCTGCAGGTCGGCACGCCCCGTACCGAGTGCACCGGCGTGCTTGTCTGCGTCGACGTCACCCCCGAAGTCGTCGACGAGGCCATCGAGCGCAAGTGCAACCTCATCGTCAGCCACCATCCCCTGATTTTCAAGGGACTGAAGAGTCTGACCGGCCGCACGCCCGTCGAGGCTGCGGTGATGAACGCCATCGCAGCCGGCGTGAGCGTCTACAGCAGTCACACCGCCCTCGACAATGCCCCCGGCGGCGTGTCGTACACTATGGCTGAAAAACTCGGCGCCCGCGTGTTGGGCGCACTGTCGCCCATGAAGCCCAAATGGTACAAGTTAGGGGTGATGGTGCCTGTCACCGCCGCCGAGAGTGTGCGCATGGCCATGTTCGACGCCGGCGCGGGCACGGTGGCCCCGGGTGGGAAATACGACTGCTGCTCGTTCAACACCGACGGCACGGGCACTTTCGAGGCCCAGCCCGGCGCTCATCCATACGTGGGCAAGGTGGGCGAGCTGCACACCGAAGCCGAGGTAAAGGTGGAGGTGATGGTGCCGTACCCCGCACTGTCGCGGGTGCTCGAGAACATGCGTCAGACGCACCCGTACGAGTGCCCGGCCTACGAGCTCCTGCAGCCCCTCAACCCCGACCCGGCGATAGGTCTCGGCGTCACCGCAGTCCTTGACGAGCGCATGAAGCCGGCACAGTTTATCGACCATGTGCTGAAGACCTTCGGCGCAAGGGTGGCCCGCTGTTCGGACTACACCCGCGCCATGGACGCCGACACGCTCATCAGCCGCGTTGCCATGTGCGGCGGCTCGGGCGGCGAGTTCATCGGCGACGCCGTGGCGGCAGGGGCACAGGCCTACATCACCGGCGATGTCCGCTATCACGACTTCGTCGACCGTCAGAACGACATCCTCATCATCGACATCGGCCACTACGAGACCGAGGAGTGCGCCAAAGACATTTTTTACAGGATTATAACTGACAAATTCGCCGGATTAACGGTTTATAAATCAGAGGTCGGTACCAACCCCGTCCATTATTACGGCGAAACTGAAAACTGAATAACTTAAAATACCCAATATGGCAAACGAAAACAAAAACGAACAGATGGCCTCGGTGGAGTCGCGCCTCAAATCGCTCTACCAGCTGCAGACCATCCTCAGCGAGATTGACCGCATCCGCCAGATTCGCGGCGAACTGCCCCTCGAGGTCAAGGACCTTGAGGACGAGATTGCCGGCTTGCACACCCGCATCGAGAACTACAAGGGCGAAATCGCCGAGAAGCGCGAGACGCTGGCCCGAGAGCAGGAGAAAATCCGCCGCGCCGGTGACCTCATCGCCCGCTACAAGGAGCAGCTCGACAATGTCCGCAACAACCGCGAGTTCGACCTCCTCACCAAGGAAATCGAGTTCCAGACCCTCGAAATCCAGCTCTGCGAGAAGCACATCAACGAGGCTCAGCGCGTAATCGAGAACAAGCAGACCGAAATCGCCCAGACCGAGGACATCCTCTCGGACCGCCAGCACACCCTGGCCGAGAAAAAGGAAGAGCTGAGCGAAATCGTCAGCGAGACCCGCGAGCAGGAGGAGTCGCTCCGCGCCCAGGCCCAGGCTCTCGAGCCCAAGATTGACGAGCGCACCCTCAACGCCTTCAAGCGCATCCGCAAGAACGCCCGCAACGGCCTCGGCATCGTCTATGTCGAGCGCAACGCCTGCGGCGGCTGCTTCAACCGCATCCCGCCCCAGAAACAGGCCGAAATCAAGATGCACAAAAAGATCATTGTCTGCGAATACTGCGGCCGCATCATGATTGACCCCGAACTCGCCGGCGTCACCCCCCACGAGACCAAGTAAGGCATAATACCAGGCAAGTAAAAAGCCCGACCTCGAGACTGAGGCCGGGCTTTTTACGTGTGAGGGCCGTTTATCTGACGGCGACGAGGGTGCGGCGGGGGCCGGCGGTGACGATGTAGGTGCCGGGGGCGGGGAGGATGAGCCTGTCGCCCGAGGCCGAGGCGACGACGGCGCCGGAGAGGCTGTAGGCGGTGATGCCGTGAGCGCCGTCAAGAGCGACGGTGCGGCCCGAGATACGGAACTTGGCGTCAGCCTTGTCAGCGGCGATATTGTCAATGCCGGTAGTCGTCTTGTCGTACATTCGGTAAGCGGCCACGCCGTTTGTGGGCGAGTACAGATAAATGTGTACTGATTTCTTGTCGGGCTGTACGACAGCGTCGGCAGGGGCACTCATGGTAGTGGAGTTATTGCTGCCAAGACCTTCCTCGGGAATAGTCCACATTTTTTCGAGGCCTCTGAGGCTTGTCGCGGTTTCCATGCGTGCGACGTTGAACTTGCCGAAGTATTCGGGTGTAATGTTGGTCCGGGGAGCTGAAGGCTCATAGTTATAGACGATGTACGGCTTGTTCTGAAAATTGAACAGGGCACCGCCGTTGTCGCCGGGGCTTGCCGGCGCGTGCTCCTGGGCTTCGGCGAAAGTGGCTGTGGCCGTGGCTTTGGTGCCGGACAGGGTATAAAGTGTCATTGCCGTATTGCCGCCATCCACCCATACCTGTGTGGCTGAAATCGGGCGTACGCGGGGAGCGATACCGAGAGAGGCGGCTGACGAGGGATAGAAAGAAGGGATGGTGTAGGAGTCGGGGGTGACCGCTGTTTCGGGATTGGAGACTGTCCAGCGGAAGATGTAGCTTGAGTTTGCCACGCCTGCGAAGACATGGAACTGTCCGGCGGTTACGTCGCCGTAGATGCCCACATGGTCAACACGGTAGGTGGCGGAGGAAGGTCCGCCCAAAGTTGCGACAAGAGTTAGGTCACCGGTCTCGGTGTTGACTTTGTAGAGGTAGATATTGTTTCTGCTGATATTGGTGACCATGTTAGCGATGACGATGTTGTCGGCATTGTCCTTGATCACGTCGTTGTTGGGGAAATATCCATGGACGGCAGCAACCTTGTCAAGGTTTATGGTACCTAAGAATTCGCCTGTTTTGGGGTGATACTTGTCAAGATAGATGTTGGTGCTGGCGCTGGCGCTGTTGGCTGAGCGGCGTGTCACGTAGACGGCGTCGGTTGTGGCGGCCATGCCGCGCTGTGTGCTGCCGCTGGCGTCGAATACCTCGTTCATGTTGCCGAAGCCGTCCTTGGTGCTGCGGAACCAGAGGCTCTCGATGACGAGGTTGCCTACCTCGTCGTAGTTGCTGCCGTCGGTGACGGGGATATAGCCCTCTTCTACGGTACCGGCGGGAAGGTCGGCGACGGTGAAAGTAGCGATGTCGGAGGCGGTGGGGGCCAGCTCGGGGCCGTCGGCGGTGACGCGCCAGTCAAACTGACCCTCGCCGAGCTTGCGGGCCATGACGGTGGCGGTGGTGCCGGTGACATTGGCCTTGTGCAGAACGTTGGCGAAGCCGTCGCCGCTCCTACAGACCTCGAGGGTATAGGCGTCGATGCCGTCGGTCTTGTCTACTGCCCAAGCAAATGCGATGTCGTCGTCACCGAAGACCTTTCCGTCGGCGGGAGCGATAAGGTCCGGCTTGGGGGCAGGGTCACGGACAACGTAGTTGAACGTGCCGGGGGCACTCTCCAGACCGTAGCCGTCGTAGACACAGACTCCGTACCAGTAACCCGAAGTCTTGCCTGAGGGAAGGGTATAGGACGGACTGTAGGTGACGCCCAACAGGTATTTCAAGTTAAGGCCGTCACCGCTTGCGTCGGCGGCTTCCTCCATCGTCAGGTTCTCGGGAACGGCATAGACGGTGTAGCGGATGATGGAGTTGGACTTGGCGCCCGGGACAGCAGTCCACGACAGCTTTGTGCCGCTCTTGCTCAGCCCGGAGGGTGCGGGGTACGTCGGAGCGTCCTTCCAGGTGATGACGGGGACGAGTGAGGGCTTGGTGTAGGTGTTCTCCTGCAGGTAGTCGCCCAGACCGGTAGTCGTCGGGCCGTTGATCCATCTGGTGCTGTACCAGATCATGCCGCAGCTGCCGTTGTCGGTGTTCTGACGTGTTACCTCGACCTGCTTGGCCAGCTCGCTCCAGCCCGTGGTGGTATTGCCGCCTATGTAGCTGTAGTTTTTGCCACCGTTTGACGTGGTGGTTCCTTCGCCCAGGCGGTAGCATCCCGGAGAGACGTATAGCTGACGGTTGAACTTGGCACTCACCTTGTCCCACCACTGCGTGAGTGGTTCGAAGGGAGCTGTGTTGTGGGTTGTCGGCCAGTAAATCTGGGGCGAGATGAAGTCGACAGTGCCTTCGTTGAGCCAGGCCAGCGGGTCGCAGTAAATTTCCGAATACATTCCGTCGGTTGAGGACACATTGGGCTTTCCCACACCATATTTGTTACCTGAGGCGCCGCCTACACCGCGGGGGCTGATGCCGAAGCGCATGTCGGGACGGTCGGCCTTAATGGCGTCGTAAACCTCTTTGACGAAGGTGTTTACGTTTTCGCGGCGCCAGTCGCCTATCGACAGCTTTGTGCCGCTGTTTTTCCATAGCGTGTAGTCGCCGGCCGAGCTGTCCTCGGCGGTGCCGCCGCCGGGGTAGAAGTAGTCGTCGAACAGCATGCCGTCAACGTCGTAGCGCGTGTAGATGTCCTTGATGACATCGAGGCAGTGCTTGCGCGCGGCGGCGATGCCGGGGTTGAACACCACGTAGCTGGTATTTCCCGTGCCTTTCAGCAGCCAGCCGTTCTTGTTCCATTGCTGGTCAAAGGAGGTGGAGGTGAGGACGCCGGAGGTGGAGACGCGGAAGGGATTGACCCAGGCGTAGCACTCCATGCCGCGCTTGTGACACTCGGTCACCATCCACTCCAGGGGATCCCAGCCCGGGTCTTTGCCGCGGGTGCCCGAGATGTACTGGCTCCAGGGTTCGAGGTCCGATCTGTAGTAGGCGTCGCCGTGCGAGCGCACATGGAAGCAGACGCCGGTGAAGTGCTGGGCCTGCATGGCGTCGAGATACTGGGTGAGTCGTGTTTTGATACCGCTCTCGCCGAGCGAGGCGGCGAAGTCGATGTTGATGCCCGCTATCCAGGAGGAGCGGAACTCGCGTTTGGGCGGCATAGAGTTCTGGGCCATCAGTGTGCCGGCGATAAATATTGAGATTGCGGCAAAAATAGCTTTGATTTTCATGGCAAATATGATTGGTTAGTTGGAATTTGTCGTAAAATACAGCTGAAAAGTTTATTTTTGCAAATATACACATTCTCTTTTAAATATTGTAAAAGAATTAGTCGGAATTTTTGTACATTTGTAACCCGAAACGAATATGCCGCCCGTGCATCATTACACGGACCAACCGGGCGGAGGGTGAAGCAGACAGCCCATGTAGGGACATCGCTTTGCGATGTCTGGCTTGCGATAACGACGTGCCAAAGGCACGTCCCTACATTGACAGCTCTGCAACATCCGCCATACAGTTGATTATAAAACCATAAGATTATGTCAAAAGAGATAGTATTGTCGGGCATACGCCCCACCGGCAACCTGCACCTGGGCAACTATTACGGCGCCCTCAGCAAGTTTGTCAAGCTTCAGAACGACTATGACTGCCGTTTCTTCATCGCCGACCTTCACGCACTGACCACCAGCACCGACCCCGACGCCCTGCACCAGAGCGTCCGCGGCATCCTGGCACAGTACCTTGCCGCCGGCATCGACCCCGAAAAGGCCGCCATCTTTGTGCAGAGCGATGTCCCCGAGCTGAGCGAGCTGTACCTGCTGATGAACATGCACGTCGGCATCGGCGAGCTCATGCGCACGGCCTCGTTCAAGGACAAGGCGCGCAAGGCGCTGGGCATCAAGGCTCCGGAGAACGACTCGGAGGAGGCCTTCGAGCAGCAGATTATCGGGGCCTCCACCAACAAGCGTGTCAATGCCGGCCTGCTCACCTATCCCACGCTGATGGCCGTCGACATCCTGGCCCAGAAGGCCCGCTGGGTGCCCGTGGGCAAGGACCAGCTGCAGCACCTCGAGCTGACACGCCGCTTCGCCCGCCGTTTCAACTCGTTCTATGGCGTCGAGGAATTCATCGAGCCGGAGGATTTCCAGTTCTCGGACAAGCCCGTCAAAGTTCCCGGCCTCGACGGCTCGGGCAAGATGGGCAAGAGCGAGGGCAACTGCGTCTACCTTATCGACGAGCCCAAGGTTCTGCGCAAAAAGGTGATGCGCGCCGTCACCGACGAGGGCCCGCAGGAGCCCAACTCGCCCGTCAGCGAGCCCATCGCCAACCTGTTCAGCCTGCTCGAGCTTACCTCCACCCCGGAGATTGTGCAGCAGTTCAAGGACGCCTATGCCGACTGCTCGATACGCTACGGCGACCTCAAGAAACAGCTTGCCGAGGACATTCTCAAGGTCACCGACCCCATCCGCGAGCGCACCGCCGAAATTCTCAAGGACGACGCCTACATGCGCAAGGTCCTTGCCCGTGGCGCCGACATCGCCCGCGCCCAGGCCTCCGAGACCCTTCGCGAAGTGCGCCACATCATGGGCATCCGCAAAATCTGAGGCCCCGGCGTTAGCACCCAGGCCCTCCGGAGTTAGCACCCAGGCACGCACGCCCCATTTCAGGGGGCGTGCGTGCCTGTTATTGGGCAGCGGGGCTCTTGCTTTAAAGTTTTTTAAGGGGCGTAAAGGAGACAAAGGGCGTGCGTGGTTGTTATAAAGTAACCACGGGCATTGCCGTGGCCGGTATCGGTGTATAGAAAAACGCACAACTATTATAAAAACACACCTCTTAACTGACAACTATGCTATGAAAAAGATTTACACAGTTTTAGCAGCCGTTGTGGCAGCCTTTGCCGCTTCGGGCGCTGCCTTTGCCGCTGACGCCGGCGATGCCGCCAATGTTCAGGTTTTATGGCGAACGGTCAACATCAACCGCGACGTCAACCCCGTCGTTGCCACCGTTACCGCGCAAATCGCTGTAAACGAGGGCAAGACCTTCGATGCCGAGGTCTACCCCGTTATGTACTCGCAAGAGGGCGCCCTGGACTATGGCGAGGGCACCGGCCAGCTTGTCCAGCTCCCCGCGTCAGGCCGTAGCGAAACGTCCCTGCTGACGTGGACATTCAACCTTGACACGTCGATGCTTCGCGCCGCCGACCCGAAGATGCTATGTATCCTTTACTTCAAGGACGGCATCGGCAAGGCCGTCGAGCTGTCGCGCGTCGAGGTCAACAGCTCGGGCACGACGGGCATCACCGACGCCGTAGCCGATAACGGCGGCGTCACCGAGGTCTTCGACATCACCGGCGTGCGCATCGCCGGCGGCGACAGCGTCGACCTTGGCGCCCTGGGCCGTGGCGTCTACATTGTCCGAACCGGCACTAAGGTAAGCAAGATTGTCCGCTGACCGTCCCCACCGGGCCTGTATGTTATCGGGCACCGGCTTTTGGGATTGTCTCACCCCCGAAAAAAAAGCCCGAAGGGGCTGTGCCGCCGTGTGTGGCGGTGCAGCCCCTTCGGGGTAGTGTGGGGGATGGGATCAGGCGAGGAAGCCGAGGAGGACGCCGGCAGCCACTGCCGAGCCGATGACGCCGGCTACGTTCGGGCCCATGGCGTGCATAAGCAGGTAGTTCTGCGGGTCGTATTTCTGACCCATGTTGTTCGAGATGCGGGCGCTCATCGGCACGGCAGATACGCCGGCGTTGCCGATGAGCGGGTTGATCTTCTTGTCCTTGGGGAGGATGAGGTTGAACAGCTTGACGAACAGCACACCCGAGCTGGATGCGATGACGAAGGCCATGAAACCGAGGAAGAAGATGAAGATTGTCTGCGGTGTCAGGAACTGCGAGGCCTGGGTGGAGGCGCCGACGGTCATACCCAGCAGGATGGTGACGATGTCGGTGAGGGCGTTCGAGGCCGTCTTGGCCAGACGGGTGGTGACGCCACACTCACGCAGCAGGTTGCCGAAGAAGAGCATACCCAGCAGGGGCAGGCCCGACGGCACGACGAAGCAGGTGAGGAGCATACCCACGATGGGGAAGATGATCTTCTCGTTCTGCGAGACGGCGCGGGCGGGCTTCATCTTGATGAGGCGCTCTTTCTTGGTGGTGAAGAGCTTCATCAGAGGCGGCTGGATAACGGGCACGAGTGCCATGTACGAGTATGCCGACACTGCGATGGCGCCCATGAGGTTGGGGGCCAGTTTTGACGACAGGAAGATCGCCGTGGGGCCGTCGGCACCGCCGATGATGGCGATTGCACCGGCCTGGTCGGGCGAGAAGCCTATTGCCAGGGCCACCATGTATGCGCCGAAGATGCCGAACTGGGCTGCGGCGCCGATGAGCATGAGCTTGGGGTTGGCGATGAGGGCGCTGAAGTCGGTCATGGCACCGATGCCCAGGAAGATGAGCGGGGGATACCAGCCGGCGCTGACGCCGTTGTAGAGGATGTTGAGCACCGAACCTTCCTCGTAGATGCCTATCTCGAGGCCGGCGCCGGTGTTGAAGGGAATGTTGCCGATGAGTATGCCGAAGCCTATGGGCACAAGCAGCATAGGCTCGAAGTTCTTCTTGATGGCGAGCCAGATGAAGAACAGGCCGACGAGCAGCATGACGAAGTTGCCGATTTCGGCGTTGGCGAAGCCTGTCAGCTCCCAGAATCGCTGGAGGTTGCTGAGCATGAAGTCGCCTAATGATGTATCTGCCATAGATGTAACTTCTTGGTAATCTAATTATTAGAGCCCGTTCCCCAATTTCTGTTAACGCAGGGTCGCATATTTTGGGATGGATTTTGATTTGTGAAGATGGAGTGTAGCGAGCTACACGACTGATGAACAAATCGAAAGACACCCAAAAGATGCGATACCGAAGAAATCAAGAAAAATTAGGCACGGGTGTAAAAAAAATTAATTAACAAAAGGATGCCACGACTCAATAATGTTACTGTCATCA
Source organism: Muribaculaceae bacterium (assembly GCA_051890455.1). GTDB lineage: Bacteria > Bacteroidota > Bacteroidia > Bacteroidales > Muribaculaceae > CAG-873. The sequence goes on along the minus strand of JBJFEE010000109.1, from coordinate 16,102 downwards.
CGGACACCTTTTGGCATCTTTGCCGTTTCGGTTCAGTCGTTATGGAGCCCCATAACTCCTTCACCTCAACGACAAATCTACTCAAAAGTTGTCCGCCCTGCGTTAACATAAATTGGGTAACGGGCTCTTAGCGGGTTACTTCGCGACTTTGCTTATTCGATTGTTACCAGGGGAGCGCCTTCGAGGACGGCGTCGCCGGCGTTGACGACAATCGAAGCCACGCGGCCATCGCGACCGGCGTTTACCGAGTTCTCCATCTTCATGGCCTCGAGGATGATTACGGGATCCGAAGCCTTTACCGTGTCGCCCACCTTGACGGGGATTGACAGAACGGTGCCGGGCAGGGGAGCCTTGACGGTAAAGCCGGCGCCGGCAGCGGCAGCGGGTTTGGCCACGATTTTTTCGCCGGTGGCGGTGCGGGGAGCGGCAGCGGGACGTTTTACGGCCTGTACGGCCACCTCGGGCTTCTTCTCCAGCTCTACGTTGTAGGGTACGCCGTTTACGAGCACTTCCACTTTGTTGTCGTCGAGGTCGCCGACGGTGACACTGTAGTTGTTGCCGTTGATTTTATACTTGTATTCTTTCATTGTTGTTTACTGTTTGCTTTTACTTGAATGAAACAATAGCCTTGACGCTCAACGCATCTGGCCGATCTGGTTGATGCCGTAGATCTTTGACGACCAGGGTGAGTAGGCGCGGCGTATCTTACGGATTGTTAACAGGTTGCTTTCGTTGTCGTGGACGTTGAAGTGCTGATGCAGGGCCATGGTGATGGCGGCGATTTCCTCGCCCGAGTCATGGTCGTCGCGGCTGAGCTCGGTGACGGCGATGCCCTGCGACTTGGCCTTCTTGACGCGCGATAAGTACTTGCCGATTTCGCCGATGGCGTAGAAGCAGAGGCAGAGCACAAGCAGGGAGGTGAAGACGATGCCCATGGCCATGATGGTCAATGCAAAGCCGTTCTCGTCCTTCTCGGCAAACTGGTCGATGCGGTTGTTGGTGTCGCGGATGGTGTTTTCGCCACCGGGGGTGATGTATTGGCCTTCCTCGTTGGTGCCTTTGCGCACCTGCCACTCGCCTTCGCCGTCTACGCTGCGGGCGTAGCTCTGGTCGGCCGCGAGGGTGGCGGGGACGGTGACCTCGTCGATGAGCGAGCCGTCGGCGTCAAACAGGAAGACGGTGTTCTCCTGTCCGGGCCGGAGCACGAAGCTGGTGTGGAAGGTGCCGCGGGTGGGCATGTTGTCGGCAAAGAAGATTATGCTCTGTCGCTTGCCCATGTTGGTGCGCTCGTCGCCGAGGGGCACGGGATACATCTTGGGCTGATTGCGGTCGGTCGAAAGGAAGACGCTGGAGATGTCGACGGGGGCGAAATTGCCGTTGAAAATCTCGATCCAGCCGCTGCGGTTGCCGTATTCGTCAACGACGTTGCTGTAGTTTTCGACCATCACCTCGTTGATGCGCAGGGCCTTGCGGTCGCCGCGGGCCTGTACGGCCGTGACAAAGGCGAGGGCAATCAGCAGGGTTGTCAGTTTCTTTATCATTTTGCTTTCTTTTTACTTGTTTAAAGAAGGTGTGTAATCCGGTCTGTAGGTTTCGCGGAATTGTCGGAAATGTAGGGACGTGCCTTTGGCACGTTCAGGCAGCAACCTGATTGTCAGCCAGACATTGCAAAGCGATGTCCCTACATTGGCTGAATATATCCTGTTCCGCTTCGCCTGCCAGAAATTTAACCTTACAGGGGGATGTTGCCGTGTTTCTTGGCGGGGTTGACAACCTTCTTTGTAGCCAGCTGCTGCAGGGCGCGGATGACGCGGAAGCGGGTGTTGCGGGGCTCGATGACGTCGTCGATGTAGCCGTAGCGAGCGGCGTTGTAGGGGTTGCAGAAGAGCTTGTTGTACTCGGCCTCCTTCTCGGCGAGGACCTTCTTGGGGTCTTCGCTGGCCTTGGCCTCCTTGGCGTAGAGGACCTCGACGGCGCCGGCACCGCCCATGACGGCGATTTCGGCTGTGGGCCATGCGTAGTTCATGTCGCCGCGCAGCTGCTTGCACGACATGACGATGTGGCTGCCGCCGTAGCTCTTGCGCAGGGTGACGGTGACCTTGGGCACTGTTGCCTCGCCGTAGGCGTAGAGCAGTTTTGCGCCGTGGAGGATGACGCCGTTGTACTCCTGGCCGGTACCGGGCAGGAAGCCGGGAACGTCAACCAGCGTGACAAGAGGGATGTTGAAGGCGTCGCAGAAGCGGACGAAGCGTGCGCCCTTGCGGCTTGCGTTGCTGTCGAGCACGCCGGCGAGGAACTTGGGCTGGTTGGCCACAACGCCGACGGCCTGGCCGTTCATGCGGGCGAAGCCGATGATGAGGTTCTTGGCGTAGTCGGGCTGGATCTCCAGGAACTCGCCGTTGTCGACGATGGCGCCGATGACGCGGTACATGTCGTAGGGCTTGTTGGCCGAGTCGGGGATGATTTCGTTGAGCTCGTCGTCGACGCGGTCGATGGGGTCGTCGCACTCTACCAGGGGAGTCTCCTCGAGGTTGTTCTGGGGGATGTAGCTGAAGAGCTTGCGGATGATGCGGATTGCATCTTCGCCGTCTTCGGCTGCGATGTGGCAGACGCCCGACTTCTTGGAGTGGACGTCGGCGCCGCCGAGGTCTTCCTGGCTGACGTCTTCGCCGGTAACGGTCTTGACGACCTTGGGGCCGGTGAGGAACATGTAGCTGATGCCCTTTGCCATGATGGTGAAGTCGGTGAGGGCGGGCGAGTAGACGGCGCCGCCGGCGCAGGGGCCGAGAATGGCCGAGATCTGGGGGATGACACCCGAGGCCATGATGTTGCGCTGGAAAATCTCGGCGTAGCCTGCCAGGGCGTTGATGCCCTCCTGGATGCGGGCGCCGCCCGAGTCGTTGAGGCCGATGACGGGAGCACCCATCTTCATGGCCATGTCCATAATCTTGCAGATTTTCAGGGCCATGGTCTCGGACAGCGAACCGCCGAAGACGGTGAAGTCCTGGGCGAAGACGTAGACGAGACGGCCTTCGATTGTGCCGTAACCGGTGACGACGCCGTCGCCGAGGATTGATTTCTTCTCCTGGCCGAAGTTGTGGCAGCGGTGGCGCACAAACATGTCGATTTCCTCGAACGAGCCCTCGTCGAGGAGCTGCTCGATGCGCTCGCGGGCGGTGTATTTGCCGCGCTCGTGCTGTTTGGCAATAGCTTTTTCGCCGCCGCCGAGGCGTGCTTCTTTGCGCAGGTTGATAAGTTCCTGCACTTTTTCAAGTTGGCTGCTCATATTGCAGATATTATTCTTTGTTTGGTGAAAATTACTTTTTGTTGGGGTCCTCGCAGAGCTCTACCAGGGTGCCGACGGTGCTCTTGGGGTGGAGGAAGGCGATGTTGAGACCCTCGGCGCCCTTGCGGGGAGCCTTGTCGATGACGCGTGCGCCTTTTTCCTGCACTTCGGCAAGGGCGTTTGCCACGCCGTCCTCAACGGCAAATGCAACGTGCTGGATGCCGCCGCGGCCGCCGTTGTTGGCGATGAACTTCGAGATTGCGCTGTCCTCGGCTGTGCCCTCGAGGAGCTCGATTTTCGTCTGGCCTACCTTGAAGAAGGCGGTGCGCACTTTCTGGTCGGGTACTTCTTCGATGGCGAAGCATTTGAAACCCAGGATGTTCTCGTAGAAGGGGATTGCCTCGTCAAGCGAGGGAACGGCGATGCCGATGTGTTCGATATGGGAAATTTCCATAAAGCTGTAAAAATTTATATGAATTAGTGAGTTGTGTTAGACGGTAAAAACAGATTGGTTTTTAATAAAACGGCTGATAAATGCGGTAAGGGGCGGCCGTTCGGACCACCTTTTTATCAACGATGCAAATTTAACCATTTTATTTGTAATAGTCTACCCCGCACGTCTAAAAAATGGTTACAGAGCCCCGGAAAGCCGGTGTCCGGGCTTATATGTAGGGAGGTGTGTCAAAATAGCCTGAATGTAGGGACATGCCTTTGGCATGTTTATCCAAACCGTTGTTTTTCAGGTTCAACATCGCAAAGCGATGTCCCTACATCATTAAAAATCCACATTTTGACACACCCTGGCATCCGGATGGTAGAATGTTGTGCCGATGCGGACGCTTTGAAAAGCGTCCCTACAATGCTTACAACGCACGAAAAAAGGCACGTCCGGGAGGGACGTGCCTTTGGTGTCAGGGGTTAGGGGAATTTACTTGACGAGGACCTTGGTGGCCTTCTTGCCGGCTTTGCGGATGTAGAGGCCGGGAGCGAGGTTGTCGCTGCTCATGCGAACGCCCTGGAGGTTGTAGTAAACAGCCTCGGTGTCGTTTGCAGCCTCGTCAGCGGTGATGTCATCGACGCCGGTGGTGTTTGTGCGTCCCTCGAACTGATACAGGGTGATACCCTGAGTGGGTGCGACGGTCACGAAGCGTACACGCTGGTAGTTGGTCTTGAACTCGTTGACGTCAGTCTTGACATCGGTGTTGCCGGCGGTCGACCAGTTGCCTTCGCCCAGACCAGCGGCGGGATAGGTGCCCTTGTCGACGGGTTTGGCGGGATCGGTGATGTCGAGAACGCGGGTCGAGACATTGTGCCATTTAGCAGCGTCGGTTGCAGCAGTTGAACCAAGCGAGTGGGTTGCTACGTAGTAGCGGTGGTCACCGTAGGTGAAGATGTCGCCACCCGAGCCATAGATCTTGTCGCTTGTGCCAATAGTGTGGAGCACGGTCTGGCCGTCAGCGCTGTAGTGGGTGGGGTGCATGTCCTTGTTGTTGAGCCAGAAGCTGCCGTCCTTCTCGAAGTATACCGATGTGGCGGAGCGGTTGCCCATTGTCTTGGCGGCTGTGGTGATGACGTGTGCGGTGGGGTCGACGCTGCCGTCGGCGTTGATCTGGTACCATACGACTTTCAGCGCGCTGTTGGCGGTGCCGGCGACAGCGATGCGGTTGTTGCTTATGTACATGTTGTCGCCGACGGGGATGTCAAGCTTTTCGGCTTTGAGGATAACCTCGGGAGCCTGGTCGAGGCCGTTCTTCCACATGTATACTGTGAAGTTGTGGTTGGTGGCTGCCGAGTTGCAGGCGACGAGCTTGCCGTTGAGGGTTGCCAGCGAGCCTACGACGATTGTGCCTCCGGTAAGACCGGTGATTTTCACGTCAGTTGCGCTGGCGGGATTATTGATGTCGATGGCTTTGATAGCTGTGCTGCCCCAGGCTTTGGAGTTGGCAACAATAACTTTGTCACCAAGGACGACGGCCGAACGCGAGAAGTTTGTTTTGTCGAACCACGAGGGCAGGTTGTTCTTGGCGATAGAATAGTGCCATACCTCGGTGAGGGTACCGAGCTCGGTTACGACGGGTGTGGGATCGACGGGATCATCGGGTTTGGGGTCTACTGTACCCTGGCCTTCGGGCTCCTGGAGCTCGAGCTTGGCGGGGTTCTGTTTGGGCACGTCGCCGTGGGCGTAGTAGGCAATGCCGTGGGTGGTGGAGAGCACCCAAGCCTCGAGGTATTTTGTGCCGTCGGTGTTGACGAAGCAGTCGCCGGTGGCGTTGGTGTTGCGGCTGGTGAGGCCAAGACCTACGGTAGTTTCACGGGTCATTGTCTGGCCGTTGAAATTGTAAGTTTCGGTAACCTTGTCCGAAGGATAGTCGCCGACGTTCTGTACGCGGGTGAAGTCTCCGGTGAGGTCCTGGACGATGCGCATACGGCCACCAAGATAGTTCTTGTTCGGGTCAACATCGGTTTCAGAACCGGCTTTATAAATTTTGCCGTTGAAAACGATGTTTGCCGAGTGCTTCTGACCGCCGTAGTAGAACTCGTGGTGCGAGGAGCCCCAGCTTTCGCCGGTGTCGACATAGGTCTGACGTACAGCTTTGCCTCCGTTGAGGGTAGCCCATGTGGGATAGCTGTCCTTGCCGTCGATCCACCAGCCGCCCGACTGATGATAGACGCGGACGGTAGCCTGGGTGGAAAGATTGGTCTGAGTTGAGCCGTACTGGGTTACTACCTCGTAGCTCTGGCTGGTCCAGTTGTTGCCCTTCTTGTTCCACTCGATGATGCGGGTCTTGCCGTTTTCGTTACCGAAGGAGAACCATACGTCGCTGTTCCAGTCGCCGGTGACCTCGAGGCAGTCGCCGAGACGGCTTGCGCCGTGGAAGTCGGCGGGAGCGATTTCCTTAACGAGGTAGGGGTTGGCGTTGTCGCTGTCCCATGCGTAGATGCGCAGGTTTTCTTTGCTTGATGCTGTAGCGAGGTTGCAGGCAACGATTTTGCCGCTGACGGTCTTGACGTCGCAGAGACGGAGAGTGCCGCCCTTGACGACATCGCCGCGTTTGAGGAAGCCGAGCTTGTCGCCGGTCTGTGCGTTGAGCACGATAATGTCGGCATTTTGGTAGATAGCGTAGATTTTGCCGTCCTTGTAGCAGAAGTTGCGGAGCTGGCTTGCGTCATAACCCTTCGAGGTCTTGTTGCCCTTGGCCTCTGAGATGTTCCATTTTTCGGTGGGCTGCAGGGGGTTGGGCTTGACTTTGCAGGAAAGTAGGACTGTCTTTTTAACGCTGCCGGATGTAATGGATATATTCATCCATGACTGCTTGTTGTCGTCATTGGTGTTGTATTCGCACGCTGCACCGCTGTCGTGCAGACGTACTTTTACAGTACCACCGGTTTTGCCAAGTGAAACGGACGTCTTGCCGCCAAGCGGGTCGGAGCTGCCTACGAGATTGAAGCGACCGGCATTGCTGGTGACAGTGATGTTATTGTCGAGATCCTTGCCGGTGATTTGAAGGTCAAGTTCGGGGTGCTGACCAACGTAGCACTCGAAATAAAGGTCGCTGGCGCAAGAAATGGTGGGATTCTTCTGGGGTGTGGGAGGTGTGACAGCGGCGCCGTAGTTGGCGTCGCCGGTGATGCCGGCGTTTTCAGAGTTCATGAAGTTTTTGAAACCCTGGAGGTGAGCGTTGACCCAAGCCTTGAAGCCGGCATTGTTTTCCTTGTTGATCATGTTGTTTTCGTTGATATTGTCAACGAAAAGACCCTCGGTCAGGATAGCGGGGATGTAGCTTGCACCGGTGATAACGGTCCAGCCGTTCTGCTTGACACCGCGGTTAGTGGTGCCCAGACGGCTGACAAGCTCGGACTGTGTCTTCTGAGCCAGGGACGGAGAACGGTTTGCCCAGTAGTACCATGTCTCGGTGCCGTGTGCGGTGCCGTTGAAGGCGTTGAGGTGAACCGAGCAGAATACCCAGGGGTCGTACGAGATGGAAGCCGAGCGGCGTGCCGAAAGGCTGACAGTGGCGTTGGTTGTACGTGTCATGCGCAGGGGGCAGTGCTGACCTTCGAGCCAGCCCTTCATTGCCATCGAGCAGCGCAGAACCAGCTCGGCCTCGTAGGGGTAGCCGGAGCGTCCGGCACCGGGGTCTTCGCCGCCGTGGCCGGGGTCGAGCATGACTTTCACGTAAGTTTTATTCCAGTCGGCGTGGACGGGGGCTGTGGTACCCACGGCAAGAGCGGCGACTGCAAGTAATGAAAATATCTTTTTCATGCGTATATATTCTTATAAGGTGAATTACTTGAGGTCGGCTACGTAAACCTGGCCGTCGTTGAAGTCAGTGAAGACAATCTTTTTGCCGTCGGGGCTGACCGAGGCGTTCATCTCGATGGCACGGGAGGTATTGGTGAGGGCGACGGGGGTGGCACCGTCAACGTTGCCGAGGTAGAGGTCACCGGACTGGTAGGCGTGGCCGTCGTCGGTGGTGCGCTCCCATACAAGCTGGCTGTCGTTGACCCAGCAGGGGCTGAAGCCTTTGCCGACGGTCTTGAGGCCGGTGCCGTCGATATTCATGATCTGAATGTTGTCCTGCATATCGCAGAAGGCGACCTGCTTGCCGTTGGGGCTGAGCTTGGGCGAGAAAGCGGGGCCGTCGAAGATGATGGCCTTGTTGCCGTTGGCGTCGACGGCGTAGAGGTGGTCGAAGTCGGTGACGAAGCTGGTGTTCAGGGCACCGAGGTTGGCCTTATCGAGGCTCTGGGCCTTCATGGGGAGAGTCTTGGCGCCGGGGATGGCGACGAGGCCGCGGTCAGTGGTGGCGGCGCAGTATTTGTTGCCGGAGATGCGCCAGGCAGCGGGACGAACCTCGGGAGCGGGCTCGGTGACCTGCACGCGTGTGCCGTCAGCGACGTCGAGGGTGACGACGGCGTGGAGGGTGGGGGCGAGGGTCTTTGTACGGTCGCTGGAGGCTTCGAGGGCAAGGATCTGGCGGCTGTCGGGGCTCCACTGGTACATGTAGCCTACGCCCATGGCGTTGCTGATTGAGCGCATGTTGGCGCCATCGGCGTTCATGACGTAAATACCTTCGTAACCGAGTTTGGTGAAGGCAATCTGCTTACCGTCGGGCGAGAACTGGGGGTTCTCAAACTTGACGTCGGTCTGCGAGGTGAGGCGCTTCACATTCTCGAGACGACCCTGGACGGGATTGGCGCCCATTGCCGTCACAGCCACACAGGCGGCTGCAAGAATAAGTAGTTGTTTTCGCATAGGGGTTGTTTTTAAATGTTTATTAGATTTTATGTGATTGCGTGGGATGTATGTTTATGCGATGTATCGGGTATGTGGGATGTTTAATTTTAAGGTTGGGTGAAGTTTTCAGGTTGGGCTGAAGTTGATTTTAAGGTTGACTGAAGCTGAGTTTCAGGTTGTTTTTTTTGAGGTCTTCGGTTGCGTCAAGGCACAGCATAGGCCTATAGCAAGGGCTGTCGACAAAAGTATAGATTTTTGCCGATTTATGCAAATTATACCTAAAAAAATAAAAAGGTTTTAGGAGGATTTTTGTGGTTTGATGGGTTGGAGACCGGTTTGGTCAAAAAAAGAGCGTTGGCCTAAGCTAAGGTAGCTATAGTAGCTAAGATAGCTAAAATAGCTACGGTAGCCGGCCCGGAGGGCGGCTCGGCGGTCAGTTCTGGCGGAGGTTGACGCGGACGGTGGCGCCGATGCTCCACGGGTCGGCGCGCTGGACAAACTGGTGGCCGATGGACTTGAAATAGAAGGTGTTGTAGCGGGTGTTGGTGAGGTTCTCACCCCAGAGGGAGAGCTCGACGGCGCCGCTGACAAAGGTGACGTCGGCGCCGAGGGTGCCGTAGAAGTTCTGGCGCAGTGTGTTGGCCTCGTCCCAGTAGATGGGTCCGGCGCAGCGTGTGCTCAGGCCGACGGTGGTGGAGATTTTGCCCATGAGCCAGGGCAGGCGCCAGAAGGCCGAGGCGAAGAGGGTGTTGCGGGGCGAGTAGGGGAGGCTGTTGCCGCGGTAGCTGACGCCGCCGGGGCTGTAGTTGCGGAAGGTGGCGGCGGTGTAGCCGTAGGCGCCGTTTATCCATACGTTGTCGCGGGGCTGCCAGCGCACGGTGAGTTCGGCGCCGAGGCTGCGCGTGCGGTCGGCGTTGACCATGGCGCGTCCGGTGGCGTTGCCCTCGGGGAATACCGTCAGCTGCTGGTCGCGGCAGCGGAGGAGGAAGGCCGTGAGCTCGGCCGAGAAGCGCCCGTCGGCAGTGGCGAAGGCGCCGCTGAGCTCGTAGGTCCAGGCTATCTCGGGCTTGTAGCGCGTGAGACCCTCTACGTCGGGGATGGAGGCGTTGGGGGCGCCCATGTCGTGCATGAGGCGGGCCTGCAGCACGTTGCTGAACATCTGCGTGTTGTATCCGCCGGCCTTGTAGCCCTTCGACACCGAGGCGCGCAGGCTCCACTCGCGGCCGACGTCCCAGCGCAGGCTCAGCTGCGGCAGGAACTGGTTATAGGTCTGCGACAGGTGTCCTGTGGTGTCGACGGCTATGGGCCGCGTCATCAGGGGAACGGAGACGCCCGTGGGCAGCATGCGGTACATCGTCACCGAGGTGTTGCAGCGGTTGGTGTAGTCCATGGCCACGTGCTCGATGTTCCAGCGCAGGCCCAGTTCGGCCGTCACGGGTCCGAGGGCGAGGGTGCTCTGGTGGTAGAGCGAGAAGCCGCCGTCGGTGATGTCGAAGACGCTGCCGAGGATGAGGCGGCGTTTGTCGAACTCGAGGTGCATGCCCCGGGGCAGATTTGAGTTGATGTTGTCCTCGATGAGGTGGGTGATGCCGTAGTCGCGGAAGGTGACGGGAGCCTGCATGTGGCTCTTGCGGGCGAAGCCCCAGAGGCCGCCCATCCACGAGTAGCGGCCGCGAACGCCCTTGGCGAAGAGGTCCTGGGTGAACGACCACTCGTGGCGTTTCTGCGTGAGGGTGAAGTAGTCCTGGGGCGTGAAGTCCTGGTCGAGGGTCATGTTGTCGTTGAGGTACTGCACCGACGTGTGCGAGGTGGCCACCATGTGGCGGCCGGTGTAGCTGACGCTGAGGCCGTCGGTGAAGTGGAGGCGGCGGTAGAAGGTGGAGTCGTTGTAGTCGATGCGGCCGGTCTCTACGGAGGCGTAGGGAATGCCCTGCTGGTGGGTCCAGCTCAGCGAGGCGGTGTTGGCGATGCTCCATCGTCCGCGGGGACGCCACGACAGTTTCCAGCGGGCCTGGGCGCGGTGCTCCTCGCCGGCGTTGCTGAGCCACGGCTTTTTGTTGTTTTCGTTGTCGGTGCGGCCGTATTCGTTTTTATAGAAGCCCTCCATCGAGCCTATGCTGCCGGTGATGCCGGTGGCGAGGGTGGGGGAGAGCAGGCCGTACCATCCCACCGAGGCCTGGCCCATATTGCCGCGGCCAAAGTCGGCGCCCATGCGGAAGCCCTTGTAGTCCCAGGGCGAGAGGGTGCTGATGTTGATCTGTCCGGCCAGGGCGTTGCGTCCGTTGAGGACGCCGGCGCTGCCGCGGATGACCTCGACGGAGGCGATGTCGGCCATGGCGAAGTCATAGCCGTCCTTGTTGAGGTAAGGCACGTTGTCGACGTTAAGGCCCACGGCGGGCTGGTCGATGCGCGAGCCCAAGCCGCGCATGTATATCGACGAGGTCTGGCGCGAGCCGTATTTGGGCATGAAGAGGTTGGGCACCATCACCGAGATGTCGCGGACGCTCTGCACGTTCTCGCGGTCAATCTGTATGGCGTTGATTGTGGAGACGAGGTCGGTCTGGCGCGACAGGCCGTGTTTGACTCCGACTATCTCGACGCCGCGGAGGGCGGTGACAAACTGGGATGTGTCGGCGGCGCTGACTTCGGCAGCGTTGCCGTTGTCGGTGGCCAGGGCAGGGATGAAAGGGCAGAGAAGCGTGAGCGATATTGCGGAGATGACGGTACGGCGGCTCATTGATGTATGTCGGTGTTGGGTGAGTGCTTAGGTTGCGCGGTTTGCTAACGAATTGCAAAATTATAAAAAAACATAGAAAGTCGGGGTAAAATTATTGCGTAAAAAGACGCGGATATTAGTAAAAAAGGACGAATTTTTAAAATTTTTGTTAAGGTAATGCGCCGGAAGGGCGGCGGAGACGGAAAATTTGCGTAAATTTGCAACGTAGCATAGATTTGCTTTATTTCAACGCATTTTTCGCATGTCGGCAATAAAGGATGACCCCGGACTGGTGGAGCGCCTGCGGCAGCCAGAGAGCTGTCGTGCGGCCTTTGCTGACGTCATGCGAACCTACGGGCCGCCTCTCTACCATCAGATAAGGCGTATAGTGCAGACGCACGAGGATGCCGACGACCTGCTGCAGAACACCTTTGTCAAGGCGTGGCAGAACCTCGAGTATTTCCGCGGCGACGCCAAACTGAGCACGTGGCTGCACAAAATCGCCATCAACGAGAGCCTGAGCTTCCTCGCCCGCGAGCGGCGCCGCGCCAACCTCAGCCTGGACGACCAGGAGAGCGCCCTGATCAACACCATCGAGAGCGACACCGAAATCGACGGCGACCGCGCGGCCCTGCTGCTGCGCCAGGCCGTGGCCTCGCTGCCCGAAAAACAGCGCCTGGTGTTCAACATGAAGTATTACGACGAGATGAAATATGACGAGATGTCAGAAATTTTAGGCACGAGTGTGGGAGCGCTCAAGGCATCGTATCATCTGGCCGTCAAGAAGATAGAGAAATTTGTGAACGAACACGAGTGACCTTCCGAAAATTTTTTCAAAAAAAAATCGCCACCCCGTTTAAACCTAAGCGGGGTGTCCGCGTCTAAAAGAATGTAAGCCGCAAAGGACAATGGTCCGGACAGGCGGCAGACACATTATTTATTATGGATGACCCCAAGAAACTCATAAAATTCGACAAAGAAGGCGCCCCCGTTGCCGGCGACCCCGCCAAGCGCATCGGAGACGGCTTCAGGGAGCCCGAAGGGTATTTCGACGACTTTGTCAGGCGCATGGAGCCGCAGCTCCCGCGCCGCGAGGAGGTGGAGAATCCGCTGCCGGTGCGCAAGCCGACGCTGTGGACAAGGATGCGGCCCTATACATATATGGCCGCCATGTTCTGCGGTATATGGCTCATGCTTCAGCTCTTCGGCATCATTGCCAACAGCAATGACCGCGTGACGCTGAGCATCGACCCCGACTCGGACCTCGGCAAGGCTGTCGCCGACGAACGTTTCGTCAACGAGTTCGTCATCGACGACGTCAGCAACTGGGATATTCTTGACACTCTCGCCTGCGACAGCGCGGCATCATTCTCACTGGCCGACAGCCTCTACAATGCCGCGGTGGCCGACGGAAACATGGACGCATTATACGCCGTCATGGACGACTACTTCGTATACGACGAGGCTGCTGAAGGTGAGGATGCGGAAAAATCTCCTGCAAAAGAAAACGACACTGAAAAATGAACGGAAAAATCCGACATATCAGACATATAACGGCAGTGCTTCTGGCCGTCATGCTCACGGCCGGCGTGGCCGTGGCGCAGAAGAGGCAGATAAGCCCCGAACAGCGCCATAAGGTGATGGAAGAGGTGCGCGAGTTCAAGCACAACACTTTTGTGAAGAAGCTCGACCTCACCAAGGAGCAGCAGCCGGAGTTCTTCAAGCTCTACGACCAGATGGACGACGAACTGATGGAAGTCAACAGGGAAACGCGCACCCTCGAGCGCAAGGTGACAAAGGACTCCGAGGCCAGCGACACCGAGATGCTCGCCGCCGCTCGCGCGATGTACACCCAGAAAAAGACCGAAGCCGACATAGAGCTGAAATATTTCGACAAGTTCGCCGAAGTCCTTACCGCCCGCCAGATGTTGCAGCTGAAATCGGTCGAACGCTGGATAGCAATGCAGATGGCCACCTACGCCGGACGCCTGCAAGGCCGCGGCAAGGCCAAGTAACCGGCCGGAAACGGCAAAGACAAACGCAACCCTCCCGCCGGAAACGGCGCCCGCATAGCACAGACACTTCAAAAACGCCCTACTCAATAACAGCTAAATAGTTTTTCATTTTTTGGATTTCATTCTCCTCGCTCTCCGCGACCAAAGCGCAGCCCCCGGGCTGCGCTTTGTGCTGGGAGGGGCGGGCGTAAGGACTCTAAGGTCTCTAGGGACTTTAAGGTCTCTAAGGTCCCTAAATTCCCTAAATTCCCTAAATTCCCTAAGGCCCTTAACTATTTCAAGGCCAAAATGTGGAGTATGCTACTACACATGGGGCTTATCCGGCACAATGTCGTTCCAATGGGGTTACATGCTTGTGAATGTTAAATTTTATGCAAACTTTTTCAGGAGATTTTGGTTTTAAAGGTGACATTAGTCCGAGACGAGACTAAAAAAGCCTTGGCAAATACCCCGAAAAGATTAAAAATTGCGGCCGGTACCCGCCGGTCTGAAGTTTAGGAAACATCATGATTTCACGTAAGATAATAGACTCACTTTACAAGCGTTACAACAAGCCTCCTAAGAGCATCGATATGCTCAACCTGGTACTGCTTTTCGACTATGCCGCCGAGCATCACAAGGTTTACATCGACCCTGACACCGAGGAGCTGATTATCCCTTCCGTCAGTCCCGAGTCGCCCTTTCACAAGATTGCGATAAAGCGCATCAACGCCATCGTGCCGTTCGAGGAGTGGGTGGCCATCGTTCTGCCGGCGGCGATAATCTTCCTAAACCGCAAGAGCAACGAGGTGGTCGTTGACCTCAAACTGACGGGTCCGTCGTTCCTGGACCGCCTCCGCGGCATCTCCGCCAAGTAAAAATTAGTCATTTTGTGCTTTTCGGAGGCCGAAAATGCCGAGATGTGTGTCCGGAATTTTGTCAGAATAAAAAAATAATGTAACTTTGCGGACGGAAGCTGCGGCACACACGCCCGGATGGCGGAATAGGCAGACGCGACGGTCTCAAACACCGTTGGGGCAACCCATCCCGGTTCGAGCCCGGGTCCGGGTACAAAGCATAGGCTCGGTGGCCTGGCTTCTTCCCCGGTTCGGTAGCTCAGCTGAATAGAGCAGCAGCCTTCTAAGCTGCGGGTCCTGGGTTTGAGTCCCAGCCGAATCACAACATATCGATTCATTAGCTCAGTTGGTTTAGAGCGCTTCCTTGACAGGGAAGAGGTCATTGGTTCGAATCCAATATGGATCACAAAAGACGCAAAACAGCCACTCTTTCGGGTGGCTGTTTTTGTATGCCTTTTGATTTTGTTAATATAATGTGACAAAAACGAAATAATTGCGTATATTTGTGTATATTTGTGGAAAATAACCAAGCATTATCATGATAAAGCGAATTTCAGGCGTATTTGCCGTGCTCGTGGCGCTTGTCGTCGGGCGTGCCTCGGCCGCCGAGCTCACGGCGGAACAACGCGCCGAGGCAGAGGCAGCGGAGGTTGCCGCCCTTGCCAAGGCGAGGACTGCCGCGGACAGCATACGCATCCTATACAACATAATAGACCTGAGGGTTGACTCCAAACAGCGGCGGCAACCGTCCGAGGAGCTGTACCGGATTGCATTCCGTACCCGGCGCGAGGGCGACGCATTGTGTGCCCTGCGTTATCTGGCCACGACTGTGGGTCGCAACGACCCGAAGCGTGACTCGCTGCTGCGCGTGTACGCCAAGCACGCCTCGCGTCTGCCGAACTCGGCCGACCAGCGTGAGACGCAGACCTTCATCGAGGTCACGCGCCTGCAGAAGGAGCTGATGACCATGCCCGAGGAGAAGCGCGTGCCCAGCCTCAAGGTCAAGCTCGACGAGTTTGCCAACGACTCCAAAGTCGACGTCTACCGCCGCATCGAAATTCTGTTCACCCTCTGCCTCTACCTCAGTGACCGCGCCAACGGCGAACTGCTCGACGACTATATGCTCGAGCTGGAGCAGATTCTCGACAAGCTCCCCGACGAGCCGGGGGCGCTGAAAAACCAGTATTACGTCATGGCGGCGCTGTCGTATGCCGCCGTCGGTAACTACGGGAAGGCCGTGGAGATGGACCGCCGCATCCTCGACCTCATGAGCCGCCTGGAAAAGAAATACCACAGTGCGGGCCGCAAATACCGCGGCTACGTCGCAATGTACTATACATGCTACGAGCGCATGCTCGGCAACTACCAGGGTCTGGAGCCCGGCGAGGCCGAGGAAATTTATAAAAAAGTGAAACACCTCGTAGAGACCGAGCCGGTCGTGGCCAACACCTTCTATGCCCGCGGTGCTTCCGACGCCTACATGGCCATGGCCAGGGGCGAATATGACAAGGCCGTGCCTCTGTTGCGCAAGGCCGTCGACAATCCCCTGAACTACTACCGCAAGTTCCAGCTGCTGCGCATGCTGGTAGAGGCCGCCCGCAAGTCGGGCAACCGCGCCGCCCTCGTGGACGCTTACGACGAATATACGCCGCTGCTGGAGAAGCGCATGGCATCGACCGACGCTTACGGCATCGTCGAATACGAAATACTTTACAACGTCAACGAGCTCATGGCCACCAACGCCAGCCTCGAGGCTTCGACCCTGCGCAGCCGCCAGGCCGCCGACGAGCGCGTGCGCGGCTGGATGATTTCCACCATCGCGGCCCTGCTGCTGGTGATTGTGGTGATAGCCCTGGCCTACCGGCGCTCGCGCAAGCAGGCGCGGCGCATGGACGAGTCCAACCGGGCCCTCACCCGCGAGCGCGATAACATGGCCAAGGCCCAGCGCGAGCTCATCGTCGCCCGCGACTCGGCCAAGCGCGCCGAGCTGCAGAAGGATGATGTGATAGG
>JBJFEE010000108.1:0-6758 GCA_051890455.1 Muribaculaceae bacterium | reverse complement strand
CTCAGGACAAGCTCTTAGGCGACGAGGAGCCCACGCCTGCGCCAAAGATTTTCAAGGACACATGCCGTATCGACTGGCACCGTCCCGCCCGCAAGGTACACGACTTCGTGCGCGGCCTGTCGCCCTACCCCGCCGCCTGGTCCGAAATCCACGGCGACACCACGGCTCCCACCGAGGTCAAGATTTTCGAGACACGTGTGCTCGACGAAAACGTCATCGGCATCCCCGGCACCGTCCTCGTCAAGGGCGACAGCATGTACGTGCAGTGCGAGCCCGGCCAGGTGGAGATAGTCTCGCTGCGCCCCGCCGGCAAAAAGCAGATGCCCGCCGCCGATTACCTGCGCGGCGCCCGCCTCGTCAACCCTTTGTTCAAATAAAACAACCCTCCCGATATGGCTCTCCCTCCCCTTGCCGAACGACTGCGCCCAAACACCCTCGATGACTACGTAGGCCAGAAAAAGCTTGTCGGACCCGACGGCGTCCTGCGCCGCATGATTGAGTCGGGCAACGTCGCCTCGTTCATCCTCTGGGGTCCTCCCGGAGTGGGCAAGACCACCATCGCCCGCATCATCGCCGGGGCCACGCGCTCGCCCTTCTATACCCTCTCCGCCGTCACCTCCGGCGTCAAGGAGGTGCGCGAGGTCATCGACCGCGCCCGCCAGGACGCACAGAGCATGTTCAGCACCGGCGGCCGCCCCATCCTCTTCATCGACGAAATCCACCGCTTCAGCAAATCGCAGCAGGACAGCCTGCTCGGCGCCGTCGAAAGCGGCATCGTCACCCTCATCGGCGCCACCACCGAGAACCCGTCCTTCGAGGTCATACGCCCTCTGCTCTCGCGCGCCCAGGTCTATACCCTCGACCCGCTGGGCGAGGAAGACCTTGACCGGCTCATGCACATGGCCCTCGAACGTGACGAGGTGCTCCGCAACCGCGACGTCCGCGTAGAGGAGACTGCCGCGCTCTTCCGCTATTCCGGCGGCGACGCACGCAAGCTCCTCAACATCCTCGAGCTCCTCGAACAGACCACCGCCGCCAACCGGCCCGTCGTCATCAACGACAGCTCGGTCACCGAGCATCTGCAGCAGAACCCCCAGGCCTACGACAAGAACGGAGAGATGCACTACGACATCATCTCCGCCTTCATAAAGAGCATCCGCGGCAGCGACCCCGACGCCGCCGTCTACTGGCTGGCACGCATGATTGCCGGAGGCGAGGACCCGCTCTTCATCGCCCGCCGCCTCGTCATCGTCGCCGCCGAGGACATCGGCCTCGCCAACCCCACCGGCCTGCTCGTCGCTAACGCCTGCTTCGACACCATCCACAAGATTGGCATGCCCGAGGGACGCATACCCCTGGCCCAGTGCGTGATATACCTTGCCACATCCCCCAAGAGCAACTCGGCCTACATGGCCATCGACGCCGCCCTGCAAGAGGTTCAGAACTCCGGCAACCAGCCCGTGCCCCTGCATCTGCGCAACGCCCCCACACAGATGATGAAAAACCTCGGATACCACGAGAACTACAAATACGCCCACGACTACCCCGGCAATTTCGTCGTCCAGCAGTTCCTCCCCGACCGCCTCACCGACAAGGTCTTCTGGCACCCCGGCACATCGTCCGCCGAACAGGCCATGCAGCAGCGTCAGGAGTTGCGCTGGGGACGAAAGTAGCATATTGCCACGCAAAACATGTTGCAGGACATATTTCCGGGTCCCGCAAACCCTTGTTTCGTCGAAAAATAAGACTTAACTTTGCATATTGAAATAACGGCGCCTCAAAACGCCCCCTGTTCAGCGAAAAATACCGACCCATGATAACCAAACTTCAGCAAATTCTTGACGAGGCCGTCGCCCGCGGCCGCAAACGCCTGGCCGTGGCCTACGCCTGCGACCCCCACACCCTCACCGCCGTCGACGACGCCGTCCGCGCCGGGCTCGTCACCCCCATTCTCTTCGGCCCCGAGGACGAGACACGCCGCCTCTGCTCCGACCTGGGCATCGACACCTCGCTCTTCACCTTCGTCGACGGCAAAGGCGACGCCGAATGCGTGGCCATGGCCGTGAAGCGTGTGGCCGAAGGCGAGGCCGACATCCTCATGAAGGGCCTCGTCTCCACCGACAAATACATGCGCGGCATCCTCAACCGCGACGCCGGCCTCTTTCCCCCCAAGGGCACTCTCAGCCACGTCACCGTGTGCGAAATCCCCGGCTACCACAAGCTGCTCTGCATAAGTGACGTCGCCGTCATCCCCCAGCCCGATTTCAAGCAGAAGACCATCCTCATAAAATACCTCACCAACGTCGCCGGCAAACTCGGCATCGCCGAGCCCAAGATTGCCTGCATTGCCCCCTCCGAGCAGGTCCTCCCCTCCGTCTTCTCGTCCACCGAGGCAGCCATCCTCGCCAAGATGGGCGACCGCGGACAGCTGGGACACGCCATCATCGACGGCCCGCTCTCACTTGACGTCGCCCTGTTCCCCGATGTGGTGAAGGAGAAGAAAGTGCGCGGCTCAAACGTCGCCGGTGACGCCGACTGCCTGCTCTTCCCCAACCTCGAGAGCGCCAACGTCTTCTTCAAGGCCGCCACACATTTCGGCGGCGCCACCATGGCCGCACTCGTCATGGGCACCAACGTTCCCTGCGTCCTAACCTCCCGCGGCGACACCCCCCTCACCAAACTCTATTCCATCGCCTTAGCTTCCCTCCTTGCCAAATAGATACACAAAATATCCGTGAATTATTAAACCCTGAGGCAGAAAATATAGGGACGTGCCTTTGGCACGTTGGTCCGGACTAACATCGCAAAGCGATGTCCCTACATCTCCAATGGTTGAAAAAGCACTAATACTTTGTGTTCAAATTATAATAGCACCACGTAAATAATGCCTTTCAGAATACTTGCGATAAATCCCGGCTCCACATCCACAAAGATAGCCCTCTACGAGGATGACAAAGAGCTGAAGAGCGTCTCGCTCCAGCACTCCATCGACGACCTCGCCCCTTTCAACAGCGCCGCCGAGCAGTACGAATGGCGCCGCGACCTCGTCCTCCGTTACCTTGACGAGGCCGGCTTCGACTACAAGAAGCTCGACGCCGTCATCGGACGCGGAGGCCTCGTCCATCCCCTCGAGTCGGGGACGTACGAGGTCACCGACATCCTCAGGGCAGACCTGCTCAACGCCAAACGTCAGCACGCCTCCAACCTCGGCGGCCTCATCGCACGCGACATCGCCGACCGTGCCGGCGTCAGGGCATACATAGCCGACCCCGTCACCGTGGACGAGCTCATGCCCTACGCACGCATTTCCGGCCTCCCACAGCTGCCACGCCTATCCATCCTCCACGCCCTCAACCAGAAGGCTGTCGCCCGGCGCTATGCCGCCGAGATTGGCGCCCGATACGAAGACCTCAACCTCATCGTCTGCCACATGGGCGGCGGAACAAGCGTCGGCGCACACCGCAAAGGCCAGGTCATCGACACCACCAACGGCTTCAACGGCGAAGGCCCCTTCACCCCCGAGCGCTCGGGCACGCTCCCTCCCGGACAGCTTGTCGACATGTGTTTCTCGGGCGAATATACGCACGAGGAAATGACCCGTCTGGTACACGGCCGCGGAGGCCTCTTCGCACACCTCGGCACATCCTCCGTCCCCGAGATCCTCGACCGCATCGACCGCGGCGACCTACACGCCATGCTCATCCTCCGCGCCATGTGCTACACCACCGCCAAGGCAATAGGCGAAATGGCCGTCGCACTAAAAGGACACGTCGACGCCATCCTCCTCACCGGCGGCGTGGCCCATTCCCGTCGCCTCACCGATTTCATCGCACAGCACGTCGATTTCATCGCCCCCATATACGTCTATCCCGGAGAGAACGAGCTGGAGTCGCTGGCACTGAACGCCCTCTCCGTCCTCAACGGCGAGCGCCAGGCAAAAGTATACACCGCCGAGCCCGACAACAACGACCCCGGTGACATCAACGACGCGCAGAAACCCTCCAAACTGCGCGACATCCTCGCCGCCAGCGTCATCGCCGCCAACCGCGCCACCAAAAAGCGCATGACCGCCGTCCGCCAGTACCTCCGCAAAATGCGCATCCCCCATAAAATGTCGATTTAAAATCTTCAATTTCCATTGCAATGGACAAACAGATAGCCCTCAACAAAAACCGCCTCGTCCAATACCTCGGCAAACCCATGAAATCCTTCACCCGCGAGGACATCATCCGCTACATCACCGACAACGGCATCGAAATGGTCAACTTCATGTACCCCGCCGCCGACGGACGCCTCAAAACCCTCAATTTCGTCATCAACTCCCTCGAATACCTCGAAACCATCCTCACCCTCGGCGAGCGCGTCGACGGCTCCTCCCTCTTCCCCTTCATCTCCGCAAGCTCCAGCGACCTATACGTCCTCCCCCGCTTCTCCACAGCCTTCCTCGACCCCTTTGCCGAAATCCCCACCGTTACCATGCTCTGCTCGTTCTTCGACAAGGACGGCAATCCCCTCCAGTCATCGCCCGAATACACCCTGCGCAAAGCCTGCCGCGAGTTCACCGCCGAGACCGGCCTCACCTTCCAGTGCATGGGCGAGCTCGAATACTACGTCATCCGCCGCGACGACGGCCAGTTCCCCGCCACCGACCAGCGGGGCTACCACGAGTCCGCCCCCTTTGCCAAGTATGGTGACCTGCGCACCCGCTGCATGAGCTACATCGCCCAGACCGGCGGCCAGATTAAATACGGACACAGCGAGGTCGGCAATTTCACCGCCCCCCCCCCCGCCCCTGCCGAATGTAGGGACATGCCTTTGGCATGTCAGTCAGACCCTAAAGACCCCACCCCCCGCCTCGTCTACGAGCAGAACGAAATCGAATTCCTCCCCGTCGACGCCCCCGAAGCCGCAGACACTCTCGTCATCGCCAAATGGGTCATCCGCAACCTCGCCTGGCGCGACGGCTACGACGTCACCTTCGCCCCCAAAATCACCACCGGCAAAGCCGGCTCCGGTCTGCACATCCACATGCGCATGGTTGACGCCGACGGCCGTAACCGGATGCTCAGCCCCGACCGACGGCTCAGCCCCATTGCCCGCCGCGCCATCGCCGGACTCATGCGCCTCGCACCTGCAATCACCGCCTTCGGCAACACCAACCCCACATCCTATTTCCGCCTCGTCCCCCATCAGGAAGCACCCACCAACGTCTGCTGGGGCGACCGCAACCGCTCCGTCCTCGTCCGCGTACCCCTCGGCTGGACTACCGACAAGGACATGTGCGCCGAACTCAACCCCGGCACCGTAGAGCTCAAACTCGACACGGCACAGAAGCAGACCGTCGAAATCCGCTCTGCCGACGGCTCCGCCGACGTATACCTGCTCATGGCAAGCCTCGCCGTGGCTCTGCGCTACGGCATCGAACTTGAAGATGGTCTCCAGGTCGCCGCCGACACATACGTCGACGTCAACATCCATAACACCGAGAACGCCGCCATCCTCTCCCGTCTGGCACAGCTTCCCGTCAGTTGCGCCGACAGCGCCGGTGAACTCGAAAAAGTCCGCCACATCTTCGAGGCCCGCGGCGTCTTCGACCCCGCCGCCATCGACGGCGTCATCGCCGGACTCCGCTCATTCGACCAGACAGAGGCCGATGCCGCCCTCTCCGACCCCGCCCTCATGCAGACCCTCGTCACCCGCTACCTCCACTGCGGCTGATAACGACATTCGGAAACATATAGCAGAACCGGGAAGCACTACCGATTTTTCGGCTGCCTCCCGGCTTCTGTTTTATGTTGCTGTATCTTATTTACTGCAGCGCGTTCTCCACCACGTCGGCTACCGTGTCCACGTAACGGATGTTCAGCCCCTCCAGGTAGGCCGCCGGGATGTCATCGACGTCGCGGCGGTTGTCGCTGCTGAGGATGATGTCCGTGGCACCGGCGCGCCGCGCGGCAAGGAGCTTCTCGCGGATGCCGCCGACGGGCAGAACCTGCCCCCGCAGCGTTATCTCGCCCGTCATGGCCAGGCCGTGCCGTGCGGGCCGTCCCGTCAGCGCCGACACCAGTGCCGTGGCCATCGTTATGCCTGCCGAGGGGCCGTCCTTGGGGATGGCTCCCTCGGGGAAATGCACGTGGAAATTCAGCGTCTCAAACCGGTCGGGGCTGATGCCCAGGCTGTCGGCATGGGCGCGCACCCACGAGAGGGCTATTGTGGCCGACTCCTTCATCACGTCGCCGAGATTGCCGGTGAGTGTCAGCTTGCCGCCCTGCTTTGCGCGTGACAGCGATACCTCGACCAGCAAAATCTCGCCTCCGGCCTGCGTCCATGCCAAGCCGGTGACGACGCCGGGGATGTCGCGGTCGGGGCAGCGGTCCTTGCGGTAGGGCGCGGTGCCCAGCAGCTCCTTCAGCGCCCCGGCCCCGACGGGCTGAGGGAAGTCTTTGCCGCGGCGACGGGCCAGCACGGCCTTGCGCAGGATGGCGGCGAGGCGCTTCTCGAGCTGGCGCACACCGCTCTCGCCGGTATAGCTGTCGACAATAGCGGTCAGCGCCTCGTCGGTGATGCGCAGAGCATCGGGCGCCCACCCCTGCTCCTTAAGCAGGTGCGGAAGCAGATGGCGGCGGCCAATCTCTATTTTTTCCTCGACAAGGTAACCGGGTATTTCGATGACCTCCACACGGTCGAGCAAAGGCCGCGAGACGGTCTCCAGTGTGTTGGCGGTGGCGATGAAGAGCACCTTGCTGAGGTCAAAGTCC
>JBJFEE010000107.1:0-7153 GCA_051890455.1 Muribaculaceae bacterium | reverse complement strand
CACGAAGTTCTCGACCGCAATCCCTATCGCCGCTACAAAATCAAGACCGTACCAACTAAGAAGCGCAACATGTGCGTGGAGGCTCTGCGCATGATCATCTTTGCGCAAGACCTTGAACCGTGGATGGAAAAGTACCGCGACTTCTTCGTGCTGTCGTTCATGCTTCGCGGACTCAACACGGTTGACTTGTGCCACATGACAAAGCCTGTAAATGGCCGAGTCGATTGGATACGCACAAAGACTAAGCAGCCCCTATCTCTGAAGATAGAGCCGGAGATGCAGTATCTCATCGACAAGTACGCCGGAAAAGAACTGATGCTGATGTTCGCTGAGGACCGCCCTTACCGCAACTTTAACGACAAGCTAACGAAGGCTCTTCACAAAATCTGCGCATACATCAACCAGAACAGAACCGGGGATGTGAGCGTCCCGGATTGCACAATGTACTGGGCGCGTCATTCGTGGGCTACTATCGCTGCCCGGCTTGACATTGCCGACGGCACTATCGGCATTGGACTTGCGCATAGTGCAAAATCAGTAACCGACATCTACATTGAGCGTGACCCTGAGAAGATTGACATAGCCAACCGCCGTGTCCTTGACTATGTTCTCTATGGCAAAGACTACCGAGTGCCGGAGCCTGTCGTGGAGGCACCAAAGAAAAAGCGTGGCCGTCCCCGCAAGAACGCCACGCCTGACGGTGACAAGGACGTTGCCTAATCCAAAATGGAGTAAAAAACGCCTTTGATGAGCTGCGACATTCCGTTCTCCGTGAATGTCGCAGTCATTTTTTCACAAAGGTACTTCTTGCCTTTGATGAAAAAGACTGCGCGGGGGTTCGGGATATTGTCGGATAGGAACTTGAAGGTGGACTTTTGGCGGGTGTTGATTGAGTGGACCGTGCGGCGGCGGTTGAGCGTGGTGTGGTTGATGCGCAGGGAGAAATGAATGTTGATGAAATTGCTCCAGTCCTCCGCAATCTCGATGTCCTCGACATAGGGGTGCGGGAGTTTGCCGTTCTGGGTCTGTGCACCGTCCCACCACCCAACATAAATGCGGTCGTAGTATTCCGCTTTCTTGTTGCGCTCCCCTCCCGCAAGCGACTGAAAGGCAAAAGGCTGATAGAGGGTGTTGTCTATTTCCTCCTTGCGTTGGTAGGGGTCGCGGCTCCACGACGTGCCCGTGCTGTCGTTCTCGTCGTAGCCGGAGAAGGACAGGAACAGACAACGTCCGTACTTGTCCTCGGTCTCGTCCACCCATGCCGGTACAAACTCAATCTCCACCTCGTCGGCGTCTTCGCTATCGTCCACGATACGGCCGCCAAAGAGGTTGACCGGGCGTAGCTCCATCTTGTACTGATAGCGGTTAGGCATCCAGCCGGGGCGATTCTCGACAAGCGTCTTCGAGAGCGAGCGCACGATGAAGTAAGCGTCCACGTCCTCGGCATAGAGCAGCTTGTCACGGTTTGACCCTCGCGAGGTCGATCCGTTCCAAGTCGCGAGCCAACGGTTATCGTCCAGAAGTTCTTGCAATGTCGCATAGCGTACAGCATCGTTCATCCACGCCTTGATGAACCAGTCGCACGAGTAGAACTTCCACATTTCGTGGTCGCA
The DNA here is from genome assembly GCA_051890455.1 of Muribaculaceae bacterium. Classification (GTDB taxonomy): domain Bacteria; phylum Bacteroidota; class Bacteroidia; order Bacteroidales; family Muribaculaceae; genus CAG-873. Next base: position 5,540 of record JBJFEE010000107.1, on the reverse strand, counting down.
CTCCTTGTAGATAAGGTTTTTGGCCTCCTGATATTCGCACTTGTCATCATCGACCGTCACTTCGACCGTGTGCTCGTCAACCACCTTGTCGAGACATACGGGTTCCGTGGCAAGCAGAGTGGCATCGGTGAAGGCGAAGCATACCGACTTGCCCCGGTGGTCGATGGTGAACTCACCGCCCAAAAACAGCTCCAACTTCTCGAAGAACTCCGCTACCGTCCAATGAGGCAGCGCACGGGCGAAGCCCGCAGTGTCCCAGGCATAAGGAAGCGTGTTGCAAACAAGGAGATACTTGTATTCCTCCTGTTCCTCCCACTTCGAGAAGTCAGCCGAGTAGCCGACAGCCTCACATATCTTCTTTGTGATGTAAAGAAGATACGGCTGCCACGAGCGGCCCCGGCAGTCGGTGTTCCACGAATAGTATGAGTGCGACTTCAACGTGCCGTCGGCATTGCGTTCCTCCGGGTGGAAGTCTGCGAGGTTCTGAATGTTGCCCGAATAGTCGTTGACCCACGGCAGGGCCACGCACTTCATATTGTTTATGAATGGGTCCCACGCCTTTTCGGGCGTGCTGTCGTTGGTCTCGGTCGGACCGCCAAGGTCAAGTTCGTTGATGAAAACATCATCGAAAGTCACGTCGAAGTTTTGCTCCGAGCGGCCTTCGAGGAACTGCGTCTTGACCTCGGCATCGTTGATCTCGGTAATGGTAATAGAGCCGAACTTGTAGAAGTTGCGGTCGCGGATTTCGCAGTCGAAAATCACCTTACCGGCGATGACATCGGCACGGTTGATGTGTCCGAAAATGTCGAGATTGTTCCGACAATGCCGGAGTGGAAAGGTTATCGAGAGCGTATATCCATCGGAGCCGGAGAACAATCTGTTTTCGGCTACAAACTCGAAGGACGTGCCCTTTTTGAGCATGGCAATCTTGCCGTTGATGCGTATTTCCATAATTACTTGCGTGATTTGGGTGCTTTATTGCGCATAAGGCGGTCATATTCCTCCTGAGCGCGTTGTATGCCGTGATCGCCGGATACGGTGTTCACGGTAACGAAAGGTTCATCGAGGCGTTCAGCCAACCGACGCATAATGGCGGCGTAGCCGTCATTCCTCTCTCCCTCTGAATAATAATTATTCACAACAGCCGGAGCCGTGGTTGATTGAGGCTGCGACGCAATCAACATGGGGGCTGTGATAGAGCGAGAGACATCAGCGGCGGTGAGCGAACCTATCGTGTTTGTGCGCTGGGCGTAATCAAGGGCTTCGATAAGAGGACGAGCCTGAGGAGACTTCACAAGACGCTGCGAAGCAACCCACTCCCCGGCGTGAACGACACCGGCCACTTCATCGACTGGACCCTCCTTTGTGAAGCCGCCGGACATATAGCCCTGCGCCTCCGATGCCTGTTGCTGCTTCTTGATAGTGGCGATTTGCAGAGCACCTGCCGCCACAGCCATAGCCGCCGCGATGGGCGCCAGTATATAGCCGACAACGGGGATGGCCGCAGCCGAACCGTATGCGTTAAGGGCGTTGGTCGCAGTCTGCGCAACGGCCTGGATAACCTGCATGGCGAACATCTTTCGGTTGGCCTCGTTTTTGGCCTTGGCTATTTCAGACTCCTTCTGCTTTTCAAGCTTCTTCACCTTGTAGGAATTACCCTCGGCACGGGAGATTTCCGCATCATAGCGCTTGTTGATAGATGCCGTCTGTATCTCCAGTTCAGCCTGAACCATAGTAGAAAGCTGCGAAAACACAGCCGACATACCCGACACGAGCGTGTCGAGTGTCCCGGTGAGCGCCTTGCCGCCGTCGGAGTTGAGCCATTCGAGAGAATCGGCGATACCGCGCTCCATAGCGTTGCGCGTATCTTCTTCGGCGAGAAGTCCATACTTCTTTTTCAGAGCGAGCTTCGCCTTTTCGTATGCCTCGTCGATACGAAGTTTTTCAGCCGCGTTGTTACCGGCGGCGGCAAGTTCGCGCTGATACACGACATCGAGCAAAGCGAGGTCGGCATCGTACTTCGCCTGAGCCTCCTGAGGATTGTCGCCGAAGTAGTCCTTCTTCATGGCGGCATACTTGGCTTCAAGCCGTTCAGTCTCCTGTTGCTTGCGCTGCATCTGCGCGATCAACAGAGACTGCAACTGCTGTTCGGCCTGAAGCCTCTCGCGGCTGCCCTCTTTGGTGGCGGCCACGAGTTTGCGCTGATGCTCGATTTCGTATTCCTCCATTCTGAGGTCGTAAGTCTCTTTGGATATGGCGCCGTCGATGTAGAACTGCTTTAGTTGCGCAATCTGCGTGTGATAGCGGTTGTTCTCCTCCTCGATGGTCTGAGCGTCGGCGTGTTCCTGTTGCTTCTTCTGCGCCTCCCGCCACTCGGCGGTGATTTTCAGGCGCTCCGTCTCCGTCAGGTCGGTATGAAGCAACTGCTTTTCGTAAAACTCCACGGCGATGCGGTCCATTTCTTCCGTGTACTTGACGTAATCGGTTACGCCGGTGGCGTAGCTGATACGCGCCGACGCCTCCTGTTGCTCGCGCCATTCCTTTTCAGCGGCGAATTTGTCGCCCGCTGAGCCGGAAGGGTCGAGAGGAACATTCCCCGGCAGATTGACTTGCGGGTTCTCCGGCTCGGCAAGAGCTTCGGCGGAGACATTGTATTTCTGACGGAGGAATTGGTTTGCCTCGTTGAGCTGCCGCTGCTTGGTGATATTCGCTTGATAAGCGGCCTCCGAAGCCTCGTAAGTCTGCCCCGTGGAGGCTACTCTGCGGGCATAGGGAGCGACATTGACAGCCTGACCTACAGCCGCATCGGTGGAGTTGCCGTATGAATTATTACTTTCCATCTGACGGGCATTCTCCCAGTCGGCGACAGCGGCATCATATACCCGCTTGTCGGCGTCACGCTGCTGCCGCAGCCCCGGCTCCTGTTGTTCGAGAGTGAGAAGTTCCTTCTCGTTTTCCACAATCTTGTCGGCGGCGGCACGGGCGCGGGCCACCTCGATAATGGAGTCGCGGAGTTGGTCGTAGGCCGTCTTCGCCTGACCCACCATAATCTGCTCCGTGGAGAGGTTCTTGAAGTAATCGGGATAAAGCGCCTGTAATTTCTCAGCGGCCACACGCCGCTCGTCAGTACTCTTGGCCTCGTCCGTGGCCTCCTTATAGAGCGCTTCGAGCCGTGCAATCTCGGCATGGCAGTATTCCGATGACTTCTCGTCAAGGTCAGTGAGCGACTTGCGGTATTCCTCCTGTTCCTTGCGGGCCTTTTCCGCTTCCTCTGCGGCGGACTTAAAACGATTGGCAAGGGCGTATATGGCGGCGCCCAAAGCCAATATAAGTCCTACCCAGTTGGAGAACTTCATCGCCGCCATCGACTTGCGCCATCGCTCCTGCATGGCATAGTTCACCTGCAAGCCGTTGGTGAAATACTGCACGGCATTGATGAGCGGAGTAAAGAGAAGGCGCACGGCAGGTATAATACCCCTGACGAGTTTCATCACTCCGTGAAACAAGGCCGTCGCCTTAGTCGCCATGACAGTATGGTAGTTGTAGACAAGCATAATGGCATTGTAAGCGGCAATGGCAATCACACCTGCGGCAATCTCCCTGCGGTACTTGATGAAGAAATCCACCATAGCCGAAAGAGCCTTGAGTGCTATGGTCGAGGAAGAAATGACAAGCCGCATGACCGGTTGTAATTTCTCACCGAGTTCAACGGCAATCTCATTGACGCGCTTCTTCGCCTTTTCAAGACCGGCCATTACCGTATTGTTCTGCACCTCGAACTCCTTGTCGATTGAAGTGGCTTCCTCGAAGGCTTCGTTGGCGACAAGCTGCTGGGCCTTGACCTCGGAGATATGGTTTGCGAGAGTCGAGAGGGCCGATATGGCACGGGAGCCGTTCTCGCCCATGTCCTTGAACATCGGAGAGAGGACATCCATGTTGCCCGCCTGTTTGAGGGTCGAAAGAAACTCGATCAGAGCGGCGTTCATATCCGTTTTTACAAGGTTGGCGAACTTCTCGACATTCATACCTGCGACACGGGCATATTTGGCCGGGTCCTGATAGATGCGGACAATAACCTGCGATAGAGCCGTCGAAGAAGCTTCGAGCTTCTGGTTGTTGGAGTCAAGCACGGCTGCGAAGCCCATAATCTGCTGCACGGTCATGTTGGCCTGAGAGCCGACACCGCCCATGCGAGAGGCGAACTCGGCGATATAGGGAGCCGATGCCGAGCAGTTCTGTGATAACTCGTTAATCACTGAACCAACCGACAGCAGAGCCTTCTCCGTGCCGAGACGTTTTTCATCGCCGAAGATGCCCGTCAGCTTCGACAGCGTAAGCGTCGCGCCGCTACCGAGGTCGTCAAGGGCCACATTGATTTTATCGGCGGCACGTACAAAGCCGAGCACATCCTCCTGCGAGGACTTTCCGAGGCGACCGGCCTCCTGGGCGAGCTGATTAAGCTCCTCCCTCGAAGTGCGCGTATCCATCTTCTTAAATTCCTCATTGAGCGCTTCGACCTCCTCGGCTGTCATGCCCGTAAACTTACGGACATTGGCCATCTCCTGTTCCATCTCGGCGTAGGCGTTGACAGCCTTACGCCCTGCGAGGACAAGACCCGTAATGGCGGCTCCGACAGCAAGGAGAGCCACCTGCCACTTGTTGATCCAGTCCATTACGCGGTCAGAGAGGGACTGCTGCTCGCGCATAGTCTCGTTGACGCGGTCAATCTCCGCTTTAACCGCCTTGATTTTAGCGACATGAGCATCCCAAGCGGCAGTGCCGCGCTCGATGCCGTTCAACTCGTTCTTGAGTTGCCGAAAGGCTTTGTTAAGCTCCTTCGGAGTCGCTTTGTCAAGGCGGCGCAGAACATTCTCGACAGAGGCCGACGAACCTCTTACCTGGTCCATAAGGCGGTTGGTCTGGTTCAGCTCGCGCTGAAGTTTCTTCATCGTGGCCTTGTCGCCCGCAGCGGCGGCTTTTGCCAACTGCTTCTCCAGACGCTTCGCGTCCTTTTCGAGCGATGACAGCACCTTTTCGGCCTGCTTGCCGTTCACGGAGAGAACGACATTGGCGGTAGATGTATAGTTTGCCATAAAATGCGATATTTGTTGGTGTTCCCTGCAAATATCGGCACGGCTTGAAGCTCGCGAAAAGACGGAAAGGGTTGGTGTCGGTAAGGATACATGGCCGACGGGTGGGTGCCGGGAAGGAAAGAACCGGCCTTGATTTTTATGGGCGGCGCGATGCCGATGGGTCCTATAAAAATCGAGGGTTAAAAATTTGACTGTCAGGCAAATTTGAAGCATCTGCAAGGGTCCCGCCTACAAAACTCCTCGATTTGTAGTGGGTTGCAGATGCAAAACGGCTGTACAGCAGACGTTTGGGGGTTACGGGGGCTTGCCCCCGTAGGGGCTTTGCACACCCCCCACCGCGCTGACGCTCGTTTTTCCTCTTGCCCACCTTGCCCTCGCGCTATATGCAGAGCGCCAACCCATTGCGCGGTAAAATCGCTGCCGTGTGCGTGGAAATTCCGCTTGCGG
>JBJFEE010000106.1:0-7177 GCA_051890455.1 Muribaculaceae bacterium | reverse complement strand
CTTCTTGTTGATGATGGTGCCGATGTTGAGGTTTTCGGCAGGGGCGATGTACTGCAGGTTCTCGACCTCGGCGATGGTCTTGCGCACGCCTAATTCCTTTGCCGACAGGCAGGCGAGGATGTTGGCCTCGGAGCTGCCGGAGAGGGCGATGAAGGCCTCGCATTCGCTCACGCCCTCTTCAAGGAGCAGGTCGGTGTTGCGGGCATCGCCGTAGGAGATTTCGCAGTCGGGGCAGCGCTCGGGCAGATGGCGGCAGACCTCCTCGTCGTTGTCGATGATTTTTATGCGCAGGTCATCAGGAGCCATGGCCACGAAGCGGGCGGTGATTTTGCCTCCGCCCATTATCATGACGCGGCGTACGTGGTAGTCGCGCTTTCCGGCCAGCTCGCGCAGCTCGTCGGTATAGCCGGGCAGGGTGGCCATGTAGACGATGTCGTCTGTCATGAGCGAGTCGTTGCCTCGCGGGATGATGATGTTGTTGCCGCGGCGGATGGCGCAGACGTGGAAGTTGTGGATGCGCGAGGCGAACTCGCGCAGGGGCATTCCGGCCACCGGTGCGCCCTGACGCAGCTTGACGCCCACGACGATGATTTTGCCGTCGTGCAGCTCGAACCAGTTGCGTACCCACGGGTATTTCAGTGCCGTGACGATATTGCCGGCGGCGAGGTATTCGGGGTAGATGAGGTGGTCGACGCCCATGCGGCGGACGACGTCGCGATTCTCCTTCTGCATGAAATCGTAGCCGGAGATGCGTGCGACGGTGGTGCGTGCGCCGAGGTTCTTGGCGATGGAGCAGGCGACGATGTTGTCGTTCTCGGAGGGCTGTACGGCAATGAACAGGTCGCACCCGCCTACGCGGGCGCTGCGTTGGGCGGCGATGGAGGACGGGTTGCCTTCCATCGTCATCAGGTTGTAGTTGGCGTCAAGGATATTGAGGCGCGATGGGTCGCTGTCGAGCACCATTATGTCCTTGTCTTCAGTGGTGAGGAGTTTGGCCAGATGCGAGCCGACCTCACCGGCTCCGGCTATAACTATCTTCATTGCCTCGGGTTAGTTTGTGACTGTTGCGCCACGGTGTTCTGTACGGTTTGGCATATCCCTTCGGGGTCGATGCCGCATAGCTGCTGCAGCTGGGGCACGGTGCCCTGGGTGACGAAATTGTCGGGGATGCCGATTATGGTGAGAGGACGGGTAAGTCCTTTGGCTGCGATGTATTCGGCGACAGCGCTGCCAAAGCCTCCGCTGGCCGAGGCGTCCTCGACGGTGACGATGGGGACGCCTCGGCCCAGCGCCAGGTCTATCAGTCCGCTGTCGAGGGGCTTGACGTATACGGCGTCATAGTGGGCGGCGGTGATGCCTTTCTCCCTGAGCATGTCGACGGCTTTGGCGACGTTGCCGGCGATGGTGCCGATGCTGAGGATGACGACGTCGGGCTTGTCGGGATTCTGTAAAATCTCGCCTTTACCGGTGGGCGCGGCCATGAGGGGAGTCTGACATTTGCCGACTGTCGTCGCCGATCCGCGGGGGTAGCGGATGGCGAAGGGTCCGTCGGTGTGCGCCATGGCCGTAGCCATGAGGGTGCGGAGCCATTGCTCGTTGCGCGGAGCGGCGATTGTTATGCCCGGGATGACGCGCAGGTAGGCCAGGTCGAAGGTGCCGTGGTGGGTGACGCCGTCCTCGCCGACGAGGCCGGCGCGGTCTATGGCGAAGATGACTGGGAGATGCGGTATGGCGACGTCGTGGATGATGTGGTCGTAGGCGCGCTGCAGGAACGACGAATAGATGGCCACCACGGGGCGCATGCCGTCCTTGGCCAGGCCGCCGGCAAAGGTGACGGCGTGGCCCTCGCTGATGCCGACGTCAAAGACGCGCCCGGGAATGGCTTCCTGCATCACCGACACCGATGTGCCGGAGGGCATGGCGGCGGTGATGGCGACGATTTTGTCGTTTTCGCGGGCCATCTCCAGTAGCGTGTCGCCGAAGACGTCCTGGTATTTAGGGGGCCTGGCGCTGCTGTCGCCGGTGAGGCGTTTGCCGGTCTTCGGGTCGAACTTGCCGGGAGCGTGCCAGTTGGCGGGGTCGGCCTCGGCGGGAGCAAAGCCCTTGCCCTTGCGGGTGCGGAAGTGCAGAATCTTGGGCCCCCTCATGTTTTTGGTTTCCTGCAGGACCTTCACCACCTTTTCGATGTTGTGGCCGTCGAAGGGTCCGAAATAGCGGATATTGAGGCCGTCGAAGATGTTCTGCTCGCCGCTGAGGGCTGCCTTCAGCGCGTTGTTGAAGCGCAGGATGAAGCCCCGGCGGCTCTCGCTGATGAGGCCGTGGTGCTTCATGAAGGTGTATACTTTGTAACGCAGGTCGTTGTAGCCTTTGCGCGTGTTGATATGGGCGAGGTACGAGTGCAGCGAGCCGACGTTGGAGTCAATCGACATGTTGTTGTCGTTGAGGATGATGGTCAGGTCGTTGTTTGAGTTGGCGGCGTTGTTGAGGCCCTCGAAGGCCAGGCCGCCGCTGATTGACGCGTCGCCTGTCACCGCCACCACCTTGCGCAGCGGAGTTTCGTGCTTGAGCTGGGTGGCGATAGCCATGCCCAGAGCCGCCGAGATGGAGTTGGAGGCGTGGCCGGCGGTAAAGGTGTCGTATTCGCTTTCGTCAGGGTTGGGGAAGCCCGAGAGTCCGCCGAGCTTGCGGTTTTCGGTAAAGCGGTCGCGCCGCCCTGTCAGCAGTTTGTGGGCGTAAGCCTGATGGCCCACATCCCACACTATGCGGTCGTAAGGAGTGTTGTAGACATAGTGCAGCGCCACGGTCAGCTCGACCGCCCCCATGCTCGAAGCAAAGTGCCCCGGGTTCTGCGACAGCTCACTGATGAGCCGCTCGCGGATTTCCGAGCAAACCCTTGGCAGCTCCGACACCGGCAGCGCTCTCAAATCCTCCGGACTGTCAATCCCGTCCAGCAGGTTTTCCGCCGTTTTTTCTGCGTCCTTACTGTCTAATTTACGTTCAATCATAACTCTTGGTCATGTGCTGGCGAGACCCATTTTCGCCCAAGCCCATATTATTGTGCGAAATTACAAAATTTTTCCCAATCCGACCCCCTCCGGCGCAAAAAAGAGACAAACAGTGCCGATGAGTCGTACCAAAATAAGGCCTGCCGGATGGAATGGAACTTTCCGGCAGGCCTGATATGGGTATATGTGCTCGCGGGTCAGGCGAGGTATCTGGTGGCGCGTTTGAGGACGAAGGCGATGATGATGCGGTAGAGGCCGAAGGCGAGGATGGAGATGCCAAGGTAGAGCCAGACTGCCACTCCGCCGAAGACGGGGTTGGTGAGGAAGAGTATGACGAAGAAGATGGTTGCCAGCAGCAGGAGCACCATCAGGACTGTCCAGAAGCCGTTGTAGCGGCTCAGCATGGCCGACTCGGCGATGCCGTTGATGGCGGAGACGAGTATCCAGATGCCTACGATGATGATGAAGGCGGTGGCAAGTGTGGCGTGGGGCAGGGAGAACAGCCAGATTGCGCAGATGAGTTCGAGCAGGCCGTAAGCAAGTGTCCAGCCCCAGTTGGGGAAGCCCATGGTGCAGAATGCCAGGATGGTGTTGAGGACACCGGCGATGGCGATGCAGATGGCGAATGCTATGGCAAAGGTGGTGATGGAGGCGACGGGGGCTGCCAGTACCCAGATGCCGAGGCCGATGCCGATAAGTCCGGTGACGAGCGGGAACCACCACAATGATGTAACCGCACCCTTGAGATTGTACTCTTTCATAATGAGGTAGTGTTTAAGTAAGTATCAGAAATTAGTTTAACGTTAATAAGTAAGTTTCGGGCTTATGATATTTTGAATTATTTTGAGCCCTTTTTGGGCTTTCGTTCAGTCGTTTAGCACGCTAAACTCCTTCACTCAATCCCAAAAATCATCTCAAAATATCTTCAAAATATCCATAAGCTAATTTCTTCCACTTACTTAGTTTTTATGTTTGTTATAAAAACTAAACACTTTATAAGGGATATGGTTTAGATTGGACTCAGTCGAAGTAGCCGTCGACGGTTTCCTCAATGGTTTCGGCGGGCTGGGGGACAAAGCTGCCGCAGAGGTTGATGTCGGCCGGGAAGTTGAAGCGCGTGTTCTGGTTATAGGGTTGCTTGGGGTCGTCGTACAATGCCTTCATGAATTTGGCATAAATGGGCAGTGCCATCTCGGCGCCCTGGCCGTCACGGGTGCGGTTGAAGTGGATGTAGCGCTCCTCGCCGCCTACCCATACTCCGGCCACAAGCTCGGGGGTGAAGCCCATGAACCAGCCGTCCGAGTTGTTGTTGGTGGTACCTGTCTTGCCGCCAATCTGCGCCGTCAGCGCATATGGTGCGCGACGCAGTCGGTTGCCGGTACCCGAGTCTACGACATTGAGTAGTATCGAAAGGATGCGGTAGTATGCCTGGCGGCCGATGGCCTCGGTCTTGTTGGGACGGAACGATGCCAGGACGTTGCCGGCGTTATCGGTGATGGCGGTGACGTAGAGGGGCTGGGCGTAACTGCCGCCGTCGGCAAAGGCCGAGTAGGCCGTTACCATCTCGCGGAGCGAAATCTCGGCCGAGCCGAGCGACAGCGACGGCATGGCGGGCAGCTTGCTGGTGATGCCGAGGTTGTGCATGTAGCGTACAAGGTTGGCGGGGCCGACCTCCTGGATGAGGCGCGCCGAAATCCAGTTGTTGGAGTTGGTGAGGGCCCAGCGCAGGTCTACCATCTCGCCCACGCGGCTCGAGCCGTCGTTGGCTGGTGCCCATGTAGCACCGTTGGACAGCTGTATCACAGGCTGGGTGTTGGACAGCTGGCTGCACGGCGTGAACGAGTCGGAGCCCGATTCGTCACCCTCCATGGCCAGCGCGTACAAGTACGGCTTGATGGTGGAGCCCACCTGGCGTTTGCCGCGCGAAACCATATCGTACTGGAAAAAGCGGAAGTTGGGACCGCCGACGTATGCCTTGACGTGACCCGTGCGCGGGTCCATGGCCATGAAGCCGGCGCGCAGGAACGACTTGGTGTAGAGAATGGAGTCGCGTGGAGTCATGACCGTGTCTATGCCTTCGGGGTTACGCAGGCTGTATACCACCATCTCGGTGCGGGTATTGAACTCCTTGTCAATCTCCGCCTGGCTCTTGTTGGCCACTTTGGCCACGCGATAGCGCTCGCTCTGACGTATGGCGTTGTTGATGAGCTTGCGGCGCATCTCGTTGGAGAGTTCGTTGGTGTTGCTGGTATAGGGAGCCGCGGGCGAGCCTTTCTTTTCCTCGAAGAACTTCTTCTGCAGGTAAATCATGTGGTCATGCACGGCGCGCTCGGCGTAGGCCTGCATGCCCGAGTCGATGGTGGTGTAGATGCGCAGGCCGTCCGAGTAGAGGTCATATTTTGTGCCGTCGGCCTTGGGGTTCTTTTCAATCCAGCCGTAGACGGGGTTGGTCTCCCATGCTATCGAGTCATCGACAAAGCGCTGGTAGTCCCAGCTGGGATAGTCCGAGCGGACGGGCTGTTTGGCGGTGAGGTAGCGGCGCAGCTCCTCGCGGAAGTAAGGCGCCGGACCGTCCTTGTGGTCGACGCGGTGGAAGTTCAGACCGAGGGGCTCCTGCTTGTACCTTTCAAGCTCCTCCGGCGTAATCTTACCCTCTTTTTCCATGAGGTCGAGGACGGTGTTGCGGCGGTTGAGGGCGCGCTCAGGATGGCGCACGGGGTTGTAGTAGGCGGGATTCTTCACCATGCCGACGAGCAGGGCGGCCTGCGGGACGGTGAGGTCGCTTGCGCCCTCTTTGTCGCTCTTGCCGAAATAGACCTGGGCGGCCGACTTGATGCCCACGGCGTTATAGAGGAAATCGAACTGGTTGAGGTACATCTTGATGATTTCCTCCTTGCTGTAGTAGCGCTCGAGCTTGAGGGCAATCATCCATTCGACGGGCTTCTGCAGGGCGCGGCTCATCATGCCGTCGGACGGCGGAGTATACAGCTGCTTGGCAAGCTGCTGGGTGATGGTGGACCCGCCGCCGGCGCTTTTGTCGTGCAGCAGCAGCGTCTTGATGACCACACGTCCCAGGGCCTGCATGTCGATGCCCGAGTGCTCCTCGAAGCGTGCGTCCTCGGTGGACGTCAGGGCATCGACCACGTTCTGCGAAATCTGGTCATAGTCGGCATACACGCGGTTGCCGGTGCTGCGGAAATAGCGGCCCAGCACCTTGCCGTCGGCCGAGTAGACCGTCGAGGCGAAAGTATCCTTAGGATTTTTAAGTTCCTCGATGGGCGGCATGTATCCGATGACGCCGTTGTAGACCAGGACCAGGAACATAATCCCGGTAAAGACAAAGAAGCCGAAGATTGCCCAGAGGATTTTGACAATCTTTTTCTTTTTCTCCCACTTGCGGTTTTCGGCCGCCTTTTTATTATCGGTGTTGAAAGGGTATCCCATAGGATAAAACAGTCTTACGTCAGTGTGCTGAAAGCAAAAAGCAAATCTTTAAATGCAGTTTAAATGCCAGGGCGCGGAGCCCTGTATCCATAACCATGCAAAATTACGTATTTTCTCCCAATCCGGCAAATGTGGGGGAGAGGGTTGGTGAGGACGGGCGCATGGTAAGGGGGGCGAGAAAGCAGGCTTGCGCCGCGGTCCGAAAAAAAATTACGAAATTTATGGGGTGATGGTGTCACAAAACAGAGGTTTATGCGTCTTAATAGTAGAAGTTAGACAAATAGAAACGATGACAGCTACCGAATTTCAGAACAACATCCTGCCGGCGTACGGAGCCATGCTTGCCGTCGCATGCCGGATGCTCGGAGACCGTGAGGAGGCCTCCGACGCCGTGCAGGAGCTGATGAAGAGGCTGTGGGAGGAGCATGACAGACTTGACGCCGGAGCCGCTGGCGCTGCTTACACCTGCCGGGCTGTCCGCAACCGGTGCATCGATATCATACGCAGCCGGCGGTCGGGTGCCGATGTCCCGATAGACAGCCTCGCCGACGATATCGCCGAGCCTGATGACGATGACGGCAGCGCCCGCATGATAGAGCTGGCTTCGGCAGTAGACCGCCTCGGCGAGCCGCGGAGGACGATACTCCGGCTCAGCCTCGACGGCAAATCGGGGGCCGAGATAGCCACCGAGGTCGGAATGACGGAGCAAAGTGTGCGGCAATACCTGT
>JBJFEE010000105.1:0-7230 GCA_051890455.1 Muribaculaceae bacterium | reverse complement strand
AGTTGCAACGGTCTCCGCACCAATTTTCATCGTGATTGTTGCGGTATCGTAAGTCACGCCAGTAGTATTGCCAGCAATCTCATTAAACTGATAAGAATAAATGCCAGGCTGCGTCACTGTCGGAAGCTCGATCGAAGCAAAGCTCTTTACCATATCAGTGCTTGTAGAACCCGTAACATCAGCATCACCAGCGTCAAAGCTAACCGTCAAACCAGTTACCCAAGAAGCAGGCACCGCAGGTGCACTTGTCGCCTGACCCGCTTCAACTTTTGCGGTATTTTCTTTATACTTGAGCGTAAAGGTCTCAGCCGGGTTTACTGCGTTCGCCGAATTAGTGGTGTAAACCTTGTAAAGAGTCGCCGAATCCAAAGTCGCAGCCATCGCGCACGCGCTCACCGCGACCATGAGGATCGCGAGAAGCAGCGCCAAAAGCTTCTTGTTCATGTTTGTTTCCTCCTCAAATCATATCTGATTTTTTATATTCTCTCCCCCCGGCGTATCTGGCGGCACCGGCGGAAACGAATATCCCTTCATGGCCCTTACAGGCCCCTGCGCCGGAGGAGGGTGATGACCTTCCCCTCGACGTTTTCCATGGAGATGGCGCCGAAGTCCCGGCTGTCGAGCGTCTGCGTGCGGTAATCGCCCAGCAGAAACACACAGCCCTCCGGCACGGTATAGGGGTAGGCGGGGCCGTCCTCACCGGCATAGGTCGGGTAGAGGATTTCGCCCGTCTGCAGCGCCCCGTTGACGGTGAGATTGCCGTCCTCGTCCATGTCCACCTCATCCCCCGCCGCCGCGGCGATGCGGCCCACATAGCGCCGCCCCTCCGCGCGGTAGGTGACGACGTCGTTCTTGGCGTAGTCCCGCTGCAGGCGGAACACGACCATGAGGTCGCCGTCCTTGAGGGCCGGGAACATGCCCAGCCCGCTGTTCTGCGCGACGAGGAACACCTGCGTGAAGAGCAGGTAGGCCGCCGCAGCCACCGCGAGCACCCGCAGGAGCAGGCGGAGATAGCCGTCCCGCAGGGCGATATGCTCGCGGCGCCTGGCGATGACGTCGCTGAGCGTGCGCGGTTTTCTTCTGGCCATCAGCGGACCCCGCCTTCGCCGTCGGACGCACCGCGCAGCTCGGCCTCGAGGCGTGCGCAGCGCTCCTCGATGAGGGCATCGCAGCGCACGCGCTCGGCCATGATCGCGCGTTTGTACATGTCATTGAGCTCGTCGAGTTTCTTCCAGACGTCCTTCTCGCTCAGCCCGAAGAGCGCCCGGCGGAACCGAACCGTCTTGAACCACTGCGCGATGCGCTGGGCCTCGCGGTTATAGCTCTTTCCCTGTGTTTCCATTCGGCCTCCGCTCAGCTCTCGCGCCGCCTGCGCACCAGCAGCACGGCCAGCATCGCCAGCGCGCCGCCCAGCAGCAGCATGTACGGCATGTCGTCCAGGGCGATGCCGGTGTCGATGGTGGCGGTGTTGTCGTTGGTGAAGGCTACCGTGTGGTCAGCGGCGATGTTCTGGATTTCGCAGGAGTTGCCACTGGTCGGGGTGTCACTATCGAGTTGATACGTGGGGGAGTAGTTCGCCTCTGCAGTTTCCGTGATCACAATAGACGAACCATACGGAATGACAATCTCTTGGCTCTTTTTGCTGGAACCGTTCAGCTTGAAGGTGCTGTTAAGCGTATTCCAAACAGCGTCGGTAACCCCATCAGGTTTCGTGGTTATGGCATCTCCGTTACTGTCTACAGGTCTGACGATAAACGTGAAATCCTTGTTCACATCGCCCATGTTGCCGGTTACCGTCTTGGTGACGGTTACTTTCTGGGTGATCAGATCGTTGGTTACGGAGCTACCATAATCGCCACTCTTTGTATAACCAGTAGGTACGGTACTTTCATCAACGCTGTATGTGTACGCATTGCCGTCCGAATCATACTTGGAGATGTCAGACCAAGTGTAAACCCACTTGTTACTGGCTTCATCCTTTGTGACGGTCGGCGCCGGTGCATTTTCAACCTCGACATGTAAGCCGCTGTCTACAGCACGATAGAGCGTCAGGGTGAGTTTATCTGGACGCTTGCCAAAGGCGTTGCTGTAGTCATTCCAGTACTTCTCCGCCTGATAGCTAAACTTGGTATTCGCGGTGTTCACAAACGAAATACTCGCTGTCCCATTCTTGGTGACAGTCAGTGTACCGGATGTTCCAGAAGAACCGTTCACAGTAGTCGCGTAGGTTGTTCCATCGTGCTGCGTCGTTGTCTCGGTCACCGTGTAAGTGCCGGTCGGAAGGCCCGACAGCGTGCTGCTCGATGTTTTATCGCTTGCATTCACGGTAATCGTTACGGTTGCACTGTTGCCAGGCTTACTCGCCCACGCGCTGAACTCATCCGCTGTGACAATCGAGCCGGTCTCCGGGGCAATCGTGAAGGTAAACTCCCTTGTGCCCGTTGTAAACTCGCTGTCCTTGACCGTCTTCGTGATCTGCGCGGAGCCTGTGTCACGCGTGTAGTAGAGTTTCAGTACAAGAGAACCATCTGCAAGAATAGTACCGGTCTTTACCTCAACGTCATCACCATTCGAGTACCCAGAGACGTAGGTATATCCGCTGTAACTCTTCGCATCTGCAGATACAGATGCATTGGTTGTTCCCGTCTTGCTCTCGGTTTCGTGGAGTACAGCATTTCTATCTACATCCACCCAATAATGCTCAACCTTATAGGGTGTAGAATTGTTGGGAATCCAGATTGCAGTGAGGGTGACATTCTGGGCAGGCATTTTGAACGTATCGTTCAGATGATAAACCGATTCATCGTAGTCGCTTTGCCATCCGCCAAAGGTATAGCCGGATCTTGTCAGCTCCTCAGCATTTACAGTGACCTCTTTGTTCTTTGCATATTGTTTATTGTCAGGCACATATCCTGAGTATTCACCATACAGAGCATTCGGGTCATAGGACAGAAGATACAGTGATCTCTTGAGAAGAACTCCATCAACATGAAGTGCATCTCCCGCTTGCTTGATTACATACCAGAGCACATAATACTTTTCGCCAAACTCTGCCGCACTAGAACACGATACATACAGACTACCATCTGTAAAACAGAGTTCCTTATTTTCTTTGAGAGCTGTTTCGCAAGCCATCCATATTGATTTAAGACTTGGTCTTTCATTCGTCAGATGATCATCTACGCCGCCTTTATTGAAATAGAATGTATCATATTTTACTTTACCTTTCATTCCTGTGCCAGGATTACCAGAGCCATTTCCAGTATAGTTTTCTTTTTTCGTTGCGTCACTTGTATTTGGCTCATTAGGGAATTGACCATCGAGCCGGATAAAAAACTCTGCATCCGATTCTTTACCCCAGATTGCATACATTGTTTTGCTCTCGGTGACCACATAATTATATCCCGGAGGATAAATTGTCTCCAAAATCTTTCCAATGCCGCTATCCGGAGATTCTCCCCATCCCATAAACGTATAACCGTCTCTGCTGAGTTCCGTTCCGTCAGGCAACTCAACAGCATCACCAGTCAAGCAAGAAACCGAATCATACGAACCTGTACCGTTATTTGCACTAAACGACAGTGTGACACCCTCTGCCCAAACGGCATAATAGATTACCTTTTCCCCAGTCAGGGTTCCTGCAGAACCAGCTGCATAAATAGTGCTTCCATCTGCAGCTGCGTTATCACTGGTGGACCACCCTTTGAAAACGTATCCATCCCTATTAAAACCATCTGCAGAGGGGAAGTTAAACTCTTTTCCTTCTTCTCCCTCAACCGCAGCAGGCTGTGTTCCTGAACCACCGTTCAGATTAAAAGCAGCAGAAGGTGCAGCCGGAGTGTATTTAACATATATCGACTGATACTTTACATCCAATCCACCAAGGATTCTCGGGCGATAAGTAGCTAATTCTGTACTATCTGTACTATTACCAACTTTCAATGTATATGTATAATAGTAGTAATCAGACCTTTTGGATGACAGCGTCGCATCATTCGCATTTAGCGAGTTCAGCTGATCAAGACTGTTTCCATAATAAATATTATCGATTACACCCGGAATGTCATCTTTCAGTGTTGTAGAAATGGATGATACTCTTCCACCGTTACCGGTTACTGAAACCAACTTCATTCCCTTGAGTGTATTCACTCCATCTACACTGCAGAAATAATAAACAGGAACCTGCCAATTATTCTCGCTTGTATCGAAAATCAACGATGATCCATCATTTGTTGCATATGTGCTGATTAAGTTCACTCCCGAGAACGTCTGCACGCTGGTTTCCGTCACCGTCAGCCCGTCCGTCGCATATGCAGGCACGCAGCTCAGCACAAGCAGCACGGTCATCAGCCACGCGGCGATCCGCTTTCCATTTGTTTTCATGGCCATCCTCCTCCAATCGCATGGTAGGCTTCAAAAGCGGACCTGCTCAGGCGTCCGCGGCTTCAACCGCCGCGTCCTGCTGCTCCTCGGGCGCTGCGGGCGCGGCCGGAGCCTCCGGGGTCTCAGCGGGCTCGTCCGCGGCGCTCTGCGCATCGGCAGGCTCCTCCGGCACTTCCACCGGCACCTCGATCTCCGGAATCGTCACCACAACGCCAGCGCGCCAGACCCAGGCGGCGTTTTCCTCATCGACGACGAACGAGAGGGTGCTCAAGCCCATGGTCTCGTCGCAGTCCACAAATCCCTCGCCCCGGTCGCACTGCCAGAAGACGGTGCACGCCAGGCCGTCATAGCCGATCAGCTCCATGCGAAGCGTCACCGTGTCACCCAGGTGCAGCTCGTCGCCCTCCCAGGAGGCGTACACGTCGATGCGGCGGTCCGGGTTCGTCTCGTCGATGTCCACCGGCACAAGCTCCGTGAGCTCGTTGGCTGCATCGCCGTCCGTCCCGCCGGTCGTCTCATCAGCCGCGTTCTCGTCCTCGGGCTCACCGCCTTCGACCGTCACGTCGCTGTCCGTATCGCCGGTCGTCTCATCGGCTGCGAAGTCTTCCTCAGGCTCACCGTTCTCGACCGTCACGTCAGCATCCGGGATGAAGTAGTCGTCCTCTTCGGTATTCTCGTCGTCAGACGAGGTGTCGGTATTCTCGACGTCCTCGCTGTCCTCGACGTCCTCAGAACCCTCGACGTCCTCGCTGTCATCGACGTCCTCGCTGTCCTCGACGTCCTCGGTATTCTCGACGTCCTCAGTATCCTCGACGTCCTCAGAACCCTCGACGTCCTCGGTACCCTCGACGTCCTCGCTGTCCTCGACGTCCTCGCTGTCCTCGACGTCCTCAGTATCCTCGACGTCCTCAGAACCCTCGATGTCCTCGGTACCCTCGACGTCCTCGACGTCCTCGGTGTCCTCGACGTCCTCGGTATCCTCGGTGCCCTCGGTATCCTCGACGTCCTCGGTGTCCTCAGTCTCTTCCGGCTCCACCGGCTCGACCGCCTCCACCGGCGCATCGAGCGACGGCACGCTGCCCGCGCCGCTGATCAGATCCGCACGGATGTAGCCGCTGCCCTCCGCGCAGGTGACCTTGTACCAGGTGACGCCGTTCGTCACCACGGAACCGATCACCGTCACGCCTGTGCCCTCGCGCAGCTGCGCCACGCGGGCACCTTCCTTATCCGCCTTCGCGCGGAGGACGACCGCGGGCATGTTCGTGTGCGCGCCGGCGGGCTCTTCTTCCGTGTCCTCAGGCTCCTGCTCCGCGTCATTCGCCGCAGACGCATCGATATAGTTGAAATCGACGAACGGCACCGTGCCGATGTGCTCGGCCACGCGGCTGCCCGTCACCAGCGCGAGCTCCGGCTCGCTGACCTTCTGCAGATCGGACGTGTAGAAATAGCCCGTCTCATAGGCGGACGTGCCGACGGTCGCGGCGGTGTCGAAGTGGATTTCGTACAGGCAGCCGTGCGCATAGACGCCGACGTTGCGGGCATGCACGATCTGGCGCACCGGCATGGTGCCCAGCTTCACCTCGCGGTTGTCGTCCGCATAGATGATCGTTCCGGCGCTCACATAGATGTAGCCGGAGGTGAAAACAGGCTTCGGGGTTTCCGTCTCAGCCGGAGACTCCGTCTCGACGGGCTGCTCGGACTCGACAGGCTTTTCCGTCTCGGCGGGCTTGTCCGTCTCAGCCGGAGCTTCCGTATCAGCGGGTTTCTCCGTCTCAGCCGGAGCTTCCGTATCAGCGGGCTTCTCCGTCTCAGCCGGAGCTTCCGTATCAGCGGGCTTCTCCGTCTCGGCCGGAGCTTCCGTCTCGGCCGGGGCTTCCGTGTCAGCGGGCTTCTCCGTCTCGGCCGGAGCTTCCGTATCGGCGGGCTTGTCCGTTTCGGCCGGAGCTTCCGTATCAGCGGGCTTCTCCGTCTCGGCCGGAGCTTCCGTATCGGCGGGCTTCTCCGTCTCGGCGGGCTTGTCCGTCACATCCTCCTCGTCGTCGCTGAGCGGTGCGGGAGCATTTTCGTCCGAAACCGGACCATCGGTCGGTTTTATCTCATCGGCGGCTTCAGGCGTCTTCTTCAGCGCTTCGGCGGACTGATCCCCCTGACCGGAGGCAGTCTCCTCCGGCTTCGTCTCCGGGAGAGAATCCGTGGACGCCGGGGCGGGCGCCGGTTCCGTGCCCGTTTCGGCGGTCGTCTCCGCAGCGCTTTCAGAACCGACCCCGGTCTGTTTTTCGGCGGAGGGTTCCTCGGTCACACCCGTTGCCAGCGCGACGGGCGTTCCGGCAACACCGTACGCCAGCACGCCCACGCCGCCCAGAGCGATGACAGCCGCGAGCAGAACCGCAGACAGCTTTTTCATTCTCATCTCAATTCCTCCTCATCGTCCATCCGGGTGAGTGTGCGCTTCTTGCCGCAGCCCGGAGATTTCTTGGTTTGGGGAAAACGCGGGCCCGCAGCGCCCCCGGGGCGTTCGAGCGAGCGGTAAAGCAGCACCAGGCGCCGCTCATCCTCCGTCAGCCGGAGAGGCTCCTGCGCCTCGTCTGCCTTTTCGTCCTCAAAGAACAGGGTCAGGGGCAGATTCATGCAGGAGCAGATCTGCGTCAGCGTGCTGATCGTCGGCACCTTTTTCCCGCTGCAGATCTGACTGATGTACGACTGGGAAATGCCTGCCTGCGCGCCCAGTGTTTTTTGGGTGATGCCGGCCCGGTCCATCTCCCGGCACAGCACCGTGGCAATACTCATCCGATGCACTCCCTTCGTATCTGCCCGATGGATGACCACAGAATATGGATTCTGTGGTCA
>JBJFEE010000104.1:0-40630 GCA_051890455.1 Muribaculaceae bacterium | reverse complement strand
AGGAGAATGAGTAATTCTCAACTCAAAGTTTTGCACTTCGATTTGGAATCTTCATGAAAAGAGGGGGAAGAGGAGGGAGAGAGGGGTAATACGGTTATCGGTCGAGCTCGACCGATAACAGGGAACGGCGGGCCGCCCTGAACGGCGGCTGACCGGGAACAGCGGGCCGCTTAAAAGGAGGGGACGAGGAGGAGGCGTGTGTCGGGATAGCGGGCGGCCAGGTGACGGCGGAGGAAGGCGAGGGTGTCGGCTTCGATTTCGGGGCCCGCGCCCATGTGGTGCTCGTTGTAGAGGACGTAGGCCAGGGGGATGTCGCGTGTGCGCAGGGCTTCGAGGGACAGCAGGGTGTGGTTGATGCTGCCGAGTTTCGAGTTGGTGACGAGGGCGACAGGGAGCTTGCGGGTGGCCACGTAGTCGATGGCCATGAAGTCGTCGGTGATGGGCACCATCAGGCCGCCGGCGCCTTCGATGAGGACGTCATCGTAGCGGCGGGCAAGCTCCTCGCGGGCGCGGTCGATGTCACCGAGGTCAATCTCTACGCCGTCGATGCGGGCGGCCAGTTGTGCCGAGGCGGGATAGGACAGGATTATCGGCGCTGTCAGTCCCTCGGCGTCCTCGGGGAGGGGACCCGTGCCGGTGAGGCGGCGGTGCGCCTCGATGTCCTCCGACGAGCCTTTGCAGCCCGTCTGTATGAATTTCTGCGTTATCACCCGGCGTCCCCGCTCGCTCAGCTGACGTGCCAGCCAGGCCGTGGCGTATGTTTTTCCGGCGTCGGTGTCAATTCCGGTTATGAACAGTTGCATTATTCTTCTCTTTTACGTGCTAAAATGTAGATGGGCCTGAAAGTCACCGGGTATTTGCCATTGCTGTCGCAGGGGTATCCCGCGAGGATGCGTCGGGCGAGGACAACGGGACTCTGGTGGAAGCGGACGGCGTTGACGCCGGTGAGGCTCATGTGGCGGAGGACGTCGCGCGGCGAGTCGAAGCGCAGCGTCATCACCTCCTCGTGGCGCACCACCACCTCTAAGTTTTCGGGAATTATCGTATGCCACGCCTCGCCCGTAGGCACTTCAAGGCCGTTGCCGATTACCGAGGCCAGCTCGCCCATGTTTCCGCGTACAAAGGTGCTTATGGCGAGCCATCCGCCGGGGACGAGCACGCGCGCGCACTCGCGCAGGAATGCCTTCGGCGAGTTGAACCACTGTATCGTGCTGGCGCTGAGGATATAGGCCGCCGACTCGGACTGCTGGCGCCGCATCCGTATCTCCGCGTCGCACTGCTCGGGCCGTGCATTGGGCGTGCGAGCCACAAGCTCGTCCGATACTCCGGCGATATCCCAGAGAGCCACCGTGCCCATGTCGTGCGCGGGCGCGTAGAGGTCGGTCAGCGAGCCGTCACCTACGCCAACCTCGATGACGTTGCCCAGCAGCGGGCCGCCGCCGATGCACTCGGTGAGCATGCCGTGAAGGCGCGAGGCTATGCGCCTCTGCACCACGGCGTTGGCCGAGTAAGTGTCGTGGCTGTCGGCGAAGCGTGAGGTCACCAGCTCCTTGTCGATGAAAATCTGGTTGATGAGCACGCCGAAGTCCGGCATGTGTCCCGTGGCCATGCGGCGTATGCTTGCGCGGCCGCGCCAGGCGGCCTCCTGGGCCTGCGGCATGAAGATGCGGTCGTGCTCCGAGATAATCGCCAGGTCCCACTCCTCGACCTGCGGGGCATGGAAGATGGTGTGCGTCTCAAAGGCCCCCAGTTCGGCTATGGCGTCCTCGATTTCGCGTTTCGGGGCGACGGTGCGGAAAGCGTCGTACTGCTCCTTGGTGAGGAACATGCTGCGGTAGAAGCGCCGCAGGTTGTTGGGCGACATGCCCTCGAACGTGGCGGCGAAGATGCCCGGATTGATGCCCTGCGCGGCGTCGATGGGCGAGAGCGTGCCGTTGACGGCGATGCGCTTGGTTATCCGCGGCAGCAGCTCGTGCATGGTCACCGAGGCGGCGAAGACGCCGAACGACCAGGCCAGCAGGCATACCTCGTCATAGCGGCGCAGGATGTCCGACCAGTCGGCCGTAAGCTCACGGTAGTCCCATACCACGGCGATGTCGTAGCCGTGGGCCTCGAGTCCCCGGAAGGGACGCCAGTCCATCGCCCATCCCGCATAAATGAGGATGAGGCGACGGCAGCCGTGGCGATTTTTTGAGACATACTTTATGAGCATCGGCGTCGTAGTTGTTGTGGCGATGTGTCAAAATGTGAGATTTTAATGATGTAGGGACATCGCTTCGCGATGTTAAGCCTGAAAAACAGCAGACTGGCCAAACATGCCAAAGGCATGTCCCTACATTCAGGCTATTTTGAAACACCCGCTTGGGCGGTAAATTCTTCAGGTGCGGGTTATCAGTCCTTGATGAGGTCGTGGCCGTCCATCTCGGCGGGCTGGGCCATGCCGAGGATGTGCAGCAGCGAGGGTGCCACGTCGGCCAGACGGCCGTTTTCGACGGTGGCCTTGGCGTCGTTGCTGATATAGATGAAGGGCACGGGGTTGAGCGAGTGGGCGGTGTTGGGCGTGCCGTCCTCGTTAAGGGCGTGGTCGGCGTTGCCGTGGTCGGCGATGATGATTGTGCCGTAGCCGTGGGCCTTGGCGGCCTCGATAACCTGGCGGCAGCACTCGTCGATGGTGACGACGGCCTTCTCGATGGCGGGATAGATGCCGGTGTGGCCCACCATGTCGCCGTTGGCGAAGTTGACGACGATGAAATCATATTTCTCTTCGCCGATGGCTGCGGTGAGCTTGTCGCCGACCTCGAAGGCCGACATCTCGGGCTTGAGATCGTAGGTGGCCACCTTAGGCGAGGGCACGAGGATGCGGTCCTCACCGTCAAATGGAGCCTCGCGTCCGCCGTTGAAGAAGAAGGTCACGTGGGCGTACTTCTCTGTCTCGGCGATGTGCAGCTGCTTCTTGCCGGCTTTGCTGAGGTATTCGGCCATCGTGTTGGCCACGTCCTGCTTGTCGAAGAGGATGTGTACGCCGGTGAAGGACGAGTCGTAGGGTGTCATGCAGTAGTACTGCAGGCCGGGGATTGTTGCCATGCCCTGCTCGGGCATATCGTGCTGGGTGAGCACCGATGTCAGCTCCTTGGCGCGGTCGTTGCGGTAGTTGAAGAAGATGACTACGTCGCCCTCCTTGATGGTGCCGTCGACGGTGCTGTTGTTGATGGGCTTTACGAACTCGTCGGTGACGTCGGCGTCATAGCTCTCCTGCATGGCCTGAACCATGTCCGTGGCCTGCTTGCCCTCGCCCTTGACCAGGAGGTCGTAGGCCACCTTGACGCGTTCCCAGCGCTTGTCGCGGTCCATGGCGTAGAAACGGCCGATGATGCTGGCGATTACGCCGGCCGACTTGGCGCAGTGCTGCTGCACCTCCTCGATGAAGCCCTTGCCCGAGCGCGGGTCGGTGTCGCGGCCGTCCATGAAGCAGTGGAGGAAGACCTTCTCCAGCCCGTAGTCCCTGGCGATGTCGCAGAGGGCGTAGAGATGGTCGAGGCTCGAGTGTACGCCGCCGTTCGAGGTCAGGCCCATCAGGTGCAGGCCCTTGCCGGTCTTTTTGGCGTAGTCGAAGGCGTTCTTGATTTCAGGGTTGAGCTTGATTGAGCCGTCCTTGATGGCGTTGTTGATTTTCACCAGGTCCTGGTAGACGACGCGGCCGGCGCCGATGTTGAGGTGGCCCACCTCCGAGTTGCCCATCTGTCCGTCTGGCAGACCCACGTTCTCGCCGCTGGCCTGCAGCTGACTGTGGGGGTAGGTTGCCATCAGGTAGTCCCAGTAGGGAGTGGGAGTCTGCGAAATCACGTCATCTTTCTGCCGGTCGCCGAGGCCCCAGCCGTCCAGAATCATAAGTAAAGCTTTCTGTGCCATATTTTTGCGTATTTTATGTTTGTTTTTGATTATTCAGCGGGAATGAATTTTATCGCCACGTTCACGCATGGTACGTCGTTGCAGCGCAGGGTCACGGCGGCGTCCATCGTGCCTGTGTCACTGTCGAGGCGCTCGTCGGCGGCGATGACGGCGGTCTGGCCGTAACGGCATTCGTGCAGGTAGTTGATGTCGAACTGCGCGGGCAGGTACTTGTAATATGTGTCGAGCGTCCACAGGTCGAGCACGCACTCGGCGTAGCGGGCCGAGTTGACGTGGCCGTTGAAGTCGACGTCGCTGTACTCGAAGCGGCGGTCGGCCACCGTTGTGGCGCCGTCGAGGGGCACCACGGGCAGCTTGCGTGTGCGCGGCAGCGGGCTGACGATGTTCTTGCTGACGAAGCGGTCGAGGCCGAGCGAGGAAATGTCGGCTGCTGTGCGCTCCTTGATGTTTATGCATACCCACATCGACGTGATGTGGCCGATGACGTTGCCGTCGGCGTCGCTGAGGGTCATGCAGCGCGTCGAGTAGAGGCGCGTGGCGTCCTGCACCCACGTCGTCAGCGACAGATCCTCGTTGGGGCCGGGGTAGCGGTCGACGCGCATTGTCACGCGGCTCAGCACCCAGACTATCCCCATCGGCTCAAGGTCGCGGAAGCCTATTCCCAGGCGGTTTGCGTGCAGCGTGGCGGTCTCGATGACCTTGCGCAGCAGCCACGGCAACGGCATGCGGCGCGCGCAGTCGCAGTCGCCGGCGGTGAGGGTGAAGCGGTGAGTAAAGACCAGAGGATTTTCGTTGTCAGCCATATATATCGTGTGTTTGGTTAGTGCAAAGGTACAACAATTTGCGGGAAAAATAAATAGGTGGGCAGAAAAGGGGTGTAAGCATAAAAAAGGGAGGCAACCGCCAAGGTCACCTCCCTTCAGATGTCTAATGTCGTATGAATTGATCTGTTACTAAAACCTTAGAAACTATACGCATTAGAGGGATATGTCAAGATTTGGGTGTTGAGAGTGTGCCGAAATGTCCTGAATGTAGGGGGCGGTGTGTCAAAATGTGAGATTTTAATGATGTAGGGACATCGCTTTGCGATGTTAAGCCTGAAAGACAGCATATTGGTCCAACATGCCAAAGGCATGTCCCTACATTCAGGCTATTTTGACACATCCTCTTAGCCTGCCGGTTCGGGTCATTCGCGCAGGATAAACATCGCAAAGCGATGTCCCTACATGGGGAAATTTCGCATTTTGACGTTTGTTCGGCGTAATTTATCTCACTACCACCTTCTTGGTGGCGGCGGGGGCGTTGGGGGCGGTTACTGACAGGACGTATACGCCGGGACGGGCGGCGGTGGCGTCGAGGATGGCCTCGTTGCCGGCGGCTGTGGCGGTGGCCACTGCGGCGCCCTGCAGGTTGTACAGGGTGATGGTGAGGGCGGAGGCTCTGGCGGCGGTGACGGTGTAGGTGCGGCCGTCGGCACGGATGACGTAGCCCTCGCTGTCGGCGAGGACGTCGTCTACGCCGGCGTCACCGCGCTTGATGGCCTCGCGGACGGCGGCAAGGGCATCGAGCTTGCCTGCTCCCCACTGGCCCTTCTGCTTGGCCGACAGACCGAAGGCGGGGGGAGCGACGCAGGTCGAGGTGAGGATTTCGGCCACATCCTTATATTTCAGCTGCGGATTGGCCTGCAGCATCAGGCCCACCGTGCCGGCCACGTAGGGGCAGGCCATGGATGTGCCCTGCATGTTGTCCCAGTAGTCGGTGAGGAAGCCCGATTTCACGCTGGCCACCATCTCGTCGGTCTTGCCGGAGGCGATGGCGAAGCGGTTGAAGCTCGATACGATGCCCTGGCCCGGTGCGCACAGCATGGGCAGCTGCGTGTCGGGGAACTTCACGCCGTAGCTGGAGAAGTTGGACGGGCTGCCGATGGGGGGCACCGAAGTGTAGGTGTATGTGCCGCCGGCGAGAGTGCACCACGACGTGCGGGTGACGTACGAGCCCACCGAGATGACGTTTTCGGCGCAGGCCATGTTGTTGATGGTGCCGTCGGTGGTGCCGTTGGTGGCGCCGCTGATGGAGGCGCCGCCGTTGACGGTGTTGGTGAAGCCCAGAGACTTGCCGAAGATGTTGACCGTTGTGCCTTCGGCGCCCTCGACCTCAAGCATGAGGGTGCCGGTGGAGTAGGCTGCCAAAGGCTCGACGCCGGTGAAGGTGCAGTAGATGTTGTAGCGGTTGTTGTTGGGGTTGACCGAGGCCACGAGCGAGTAGGCGCCCGAGAAGTATTTGCTGAATGTGTCGCCGTTGGACGACTGGTACGAGCCGGGTCCGTTGAACTCCACGAGGGTCTCCATGCTTGTGCGGCTGCGGTAGAAGCGCAGGGCGAAGCGCAGGGGCGTGGCGTTGCTCGACCATACGTCAGCGATGCCGTTGACGTAGCCGAAGTCAAGGGCGGTTCCCTGGGCGTTGAGGGCGACGGGAGCGGTGCGCATGATGGCGTTCTCGCCGCTGCCGAGGGTCTTTGTGGCGGCGAGGGGAAGGTTGCCGTCGTTGCCGGCGGCCACGCAGATGATGGCGTCCTGGCCGAGGCGGCCGAGTGCCTGTGTCCACGTGTCCTTGCCGTCGTGGGGGCCGGTGACGTTGCCAAGCGAGAGGTTGATCACCACGGGACGTCCCGTCGACTGTGCGTACTGCACGATGTTGGTCACGCCCTGCAGAATATTGGCGTCGCTCAGCGAGCCGGCGCCGAAGGCCAGGGCCGAGTTGGTGGCTACGCCGTAGTAGGGGATGGGACCCTCCTCGACGCTGCCGCGGCCGCCGCTGGCCGTCGAGGTCTTGCCGTAGGTGCCGTTGCCCTTGTATCCGCCGGCCATGATGCCGGCCACGTGGGTGGCGTGGCCCTCGCTGCGCGTGTCGGTGGTGAAGCGGCTGAGAGTTTCGGGTGTGTATTCGGTATATGTGCCGTTCGAGCCCGTCATGTGCCACAGGCGCTCGATGCGCGTCGAGCCGTCGCTGTTGCAGAAATTGATGTGGCTTGCCTGCAGGCCTATGTCGTACATGCCGCAGACGACGCCGGTGCCGTCAAACGACATCATGCTGCCGTCGGCGTCGAAACCCGTCTGTACCTCGGTGACCTTACCGGCGGGGCGTGCGTAGTCCATGCAGGTGTCGAAGGTCTCGCCGAAAGATACGCTCTGCACCTCGGGCATGGCGGCGATCTTCTCGACCTCGGTGATGGGGCAGGAGACCACCACCACGCCGTTCAGCGATGATAGTATTTTGACATCGATACCGGCGAGGACGCCGTCATCGGCATTTTTGCCGAGCAGGACGACTGCCGAAACTGTCGGCTCATGCATGGGAGCCTTCGTCATGCCGGGGTGGCGCAGCTGCGCCTCGACGGCTTCGCGGTATTTGTTAAGCTGTATTGTGCCGGCGGGGTTGATTTTTGCCGACGTGTCGTTGCCCGCAAAGGCGCATGCGGCGCCTAAGGTGAGCAGGGCTATCGGGAGGATATATTTTTTCATAACAATGATGTTAAGCGGATAGTCGGAGTAAAAAAAGGAGAGGGGAGGAGATGGGAGGAGGTCTTTTGGCTGGTATCGGGCAATCGCTAAAATACCTTTGTCAATGGGTCGGAAATGTAGGGACGTGCCTTTGGCACGTTTGTATAACGATTTGATTGCCGGACAGACATCGCAAAGCGATGTCCCTACATTTGCCGGTTTGTGCTAATGTGGATATTAGGTTTAAAAGTAGGCGCAGATTAGCGTGCAATCTGCGCCTACTTGTTATGTTGGATATCGGTCGGCTCGGTGCCGGCCTTTATCGGTTGTCGTGATTTACTTTGTCAGGCTAAAGGTGGTAGTGCGGAAGTAAACATAGCCCAGGAAGTTGCCGCCGTTGTAGGGGCCACCGGGAGTGGGCTTGAACAGACCGGCTGCGAAGCCCGAGTCGAATACGAAGTTGGTAACCTCGGGGTTGGAGGTTGCAGCTGAAGCGCCGCTGAGGTACAGACCATCCGAGTCGTAGGGCAGGAGGACGATGTCGCAGACACCTATGGGCGGGTTGAAGCGGGCGTTCTCCTCAAGAACCTGAGGCATGTTGAAGGACAGGGTAACCTCACCGCTTGCGCCGTCGAGGCTGAAGTCCACGATAACGGGATTGGCAACGTCCTTGTCCTTGCCGCCGATGCCGTAAAGCTTAACTTGCTTGAGGTAGCCTTCCTCATCCTTGGCATAGCCTTCGATGGTGACGGGGTAGCTGCCGCTATCTCCGGTGGCGGTCCATGTGCCGCAGACTTTGGCGTAAGCCTCGGGGAGCAGACGCTCGTTGTCGAGCAGGGTCACGAGAGTGGTGGTGTTGCCACCGACTGTTGCGCCTTCAGCCGACACGATGTTGACGGTGAAAGTGCGGTCCTGGTTCTCTTCCTGGTCGCCGATGGGATAGAACTCGATGCTGCCCTTGGTCTCGCCGGCGGGGATGACGATGGTTTTCGAGGTTACGAGGTAGTCTTTGCCCTCTTCGGCGGGGGTTGTGCCTACTGCCTCGACCTCAACGGTGACGCGTACGGGACCGTTGGTCTCGCCCGACACCACAACGGGGACGTTGTAATAGATATTCTGTGCAATGTCCTCGGTAACCGACATGGTGGTCTGCTCCAAGCTGACGGTGACGGGGTTGGTGTTGAACTTATCGTCGTCGTCAGAGCAAGCCGTTACTGCCAGCGCGGCCAGGGCAATTGCTGCTATTTTGTTAAGTTTCATAAGAATCTCTTTTGAAAAGGTTTGTTGTTAGACAATTGCTTACCAGTTGGGGTTCTGCTGGCCGGCGAGAGCGGGAGTAACCTGCATTTCGTCGTAGGGGATAGGCCAGGTGTAACGGTAGTCGTAAGGAGTGTATACCACGGTGACGTCGTTGGTGACGAAGAGGTCAGCGGCGTTGACGGTGCCCTGAGCCATTACGACGTATGAGCCGTCTTTGGTGAAACCGAGACCCCAGCGCTTGAGGTCGGTGAGGCGGAAGCCTTCGCCGATGAGCTCGATGGCGCGCTCCTGACGGATGGCGTCGCGGAGAGCCTGACCCGAGAGTTTCTGGTCTTCGTAGCCGGCGATACGTTTCCTGCGCAGGTCGTTGAGGTACTTGAGGGCGTCTCCGGGCTGGCCGGCCTCGTAAGCGGCCTCGGCGGCGATCAGGTACTGCTCGGACAGACGGAAGGGCTTAGCCTTGTTCTTGTAGGCGTTGGACTCCGAAGTGTTGAGGGTGGGGTTGCCGGGGTACTTGTTCAGGAAGTAGGCTCCGGTGTACTGCTGCTCGATGTTGAAGACGGCGCCGCTGAAGAATGCGTCGAAGCGGATGTCGTTCTCGTCATAGGAGTCGAGCCACTTGAGGGTGGGGATGCAGTTTACGCGGCCTTCGCCGTCGGTCGAGAACTCGCTGATGTAGTTGTAGGTGTTGAACAGCGAAGCGGTGTTGGCGCTTTCAGACTGGTCGGCGAAGGGCACGAACAGCAGCTCGGACGAGGCGTCGGTGCTCCACATGTTGACGTAGTCTTCGCCGGAGGCGAGCTCAAACTCGGGGTTGTCGATTACATCGGTGGCGTACTTGTAGGCGTTCTTCCAGTCGTGAGCGTAGAGGGCTACACGGGCCTGGAGGGCGCGTACTGTGGCGCTGTTGAGGTAGGCCGAGTTGGGAGCGCAGGCGCTGTTGTCAACCTTCTCGTAGGCAGTGATTGCGGTATAGGCGTCGGCAAGGTCGTCGTTGATGAGCTTGAGGGCTGCGTTGACCGAGCTGCGGCCGGGATAAGCCGACGAGGGGATACCCGGGTCGTAGGTGGTGACAATCTGCAGACCGTAACCGTCCTGGTCGGCGGGCACTGAGCCGTAAGCCTGGCAGTAGTGGTCGAGCAGGTAGTAGTAGAGGTATGCGCGGGTGAACTTCATCTCGCCGATGTAGAGATTGGCGGTGGTGAGGTCCTCACCGGTGACAACCTGGTTGTCGATGAGCTTCTGGCCTTCGGCGATACCGAAGTTGAGCTGCTTCATGTTGCTGTATGCAGCCTGGTAGAGACCGGCTAACTCGCTTGACGATGATGTGTAGCTGGCCTCGATTTGGCGTGTGGTGCGACCGCCGTTACCGCGCAGACCAACATAGTAGTCGGCCTGGAGGTCAGGTGTTGTTACCCACGAGCCCGTAGTGGAGGCACGCAGGATATTGTAGGTCTGGGTGCGGAAACCGGCGAGACCCTCGAGATCCTGGATAGCTTCATCCTGGGTGAGCTGACCGGGAGGTGTGACATCCATGTCGCATGAGGTCAGCATCAGTCCAAGAGCCAGAATCGGATATAATAATTTTTTCATAATTCGATTTGTTTAAAGAGGGAGACGATTAGAATGTTACTTCGAGACCGAACTCGAACTGACGGGTGTTGGGGTACATCATCTGGACGACGTTTCCTTCGTACTCGGGGTCTACACCGTCAAAGCTTGTGAAGGTGAGGAGGTTGCGGCCGGTGAAGTGGAGGGTTACGTCCTTCATGTGGACGGCTTCCATCCAGGTCTTGGGCAGCGAGTATGCGATGGTGAGGTTCTTGAGACGCAGGAATGCGGTGCTCTCGACCCAGCGGCTGTCGGCCTGGATTTCCTGGGGAACGCCATAGAGGTCGACGATGTTGGGGATGTCGGTGACGTCACCGGGCTTGGTCCAGACGTTGAGCAGCTCGACAGCGGCGTTGGTGTTGCGCTGAACGGCTACATTCGGGTCGCGGATGTACCAGTTGGTGGCGTTGAAGATGTACTTCTTGGCGCTCCAGTTGAAGTCGGCGCGGAGGCTGAGGCCTTTCCAGCGTGCGTTGATGCCGAAACCGCCGTTCCAGGGTGCGATGAAGCTCTTGCCGAGGTCAACCTCGTCGCTCTCGTCGTAGTGCTTGGTGAGGTTGCCGTCCTTCGTGTACCACATCTGCTGACCGTCGCGGGGATCTACGCCGGCGTAGCGGACCTGAGTGATGGTGAAGGGGTTTTGACCCTTGCGGTAGGTGACACCGGTGCCGGGGATGGTGAACGACTCGAGGCCGTTGAACAGCTCGGTGATGGTGTTCTTGTTGTAACCGAAGTTTACGTCAAGACCGACGTACCAGTCGCGTGTCTGAAGGATGTTGTAGTGCAGGTCTACGTCAACACCTATGTTGCGCATGCTGCCGACGTTGGCTGTACCGCCCGACCAACCGGTGGTGAACGAGTAGGGAACTTCCATGAGCATGTTCTCGGTGTTCTTGACATAGAAGTCAACCGAACCGCGGAGCTTGCTGTTGAAGAAGGCTGCGTCAACGCCTACGTCGAAGCTCTTGACGGTCTCCCAGGTGAGGTGGTCGTTCGACATGCCCGAGATGCCGGTGGCGTTGTTGCCGTTGTAGACAGAGCCGGAGCCGACGGTGCCGAAGTAGTCGTAGTTGCCGATGCCGCTCGAGTTACCGGCGGTACCATAGTTGGCGCGGAGCTTGAGGTCGCTGAACCATTCGTTGGTGTGGATGAACTCTTCCTTGGTCATATCCCACATTGCACCTACCGACCAGAAGGTGCCCCAGCGGTGGCCGGGAGCGAACTTCGAGCTGCCGTCGCGGCGTACAGCGGCATCAAGGAAGTACTTCTCGGCGAAGCTGTAGCTGCCGGTGAGGAAGTACGAGTTCATAATCGACTCAGACTTGCCGTGGGTTACGTCGTCCATGGTGACGGTGGTACCCTGGGTAAGCAGGTTCTGGATGTAGTTGGGCTGGCCGCTGGTTGATACGCCGAAGTTGTGGTTGCGGGTGATGATCGACTCCTGACCGATGAGGAACGACAGGTCGTGTGCGTCGTTGATGGTGAACTTGTACTCGGCGGTGTTGGTATAGGTGAACTGATACCAGCGCTGGAAAGCTTCGCTCGAGTAAGCGTCGATCTGTTTGAGCTGGATGAGGTCACCCATGGGGGTGATTTCGTCCTGCTGCTGGGGACGTGAGCTGCTGTTGCGGTAGTCATAAGCGTTGACGTTCTGCTGAGCGCGGATGGTCAGACCCTTGACGGGCATGATCTGCTCGTAGAGAGTGACCATAGCGGTGAGGTTGGTGCGCTTGCCATTGAAGGCCTTGCGGTTGACGTAGTTGGGGTCGGTCTTCTGCGAGTAGTGGTAGTATTTGGCACGGTCGCCGAAGACGATGTCACCGTTCTCGTTGAACGAGTAGTAGTAGGGCGAGTCATAAGGCAGGAGGTTGTACACCATGAAGAAGGGGTTGTTGGTGTAGATACCGCCGTTATCGCTCTCCGAGTTGGCGGCATTGTTGGTGGCGTACTTCTCAAAGCCAACGTTGGCCGAGATACCTACCTGCAGCCAGTTTTTGAGCTTGCTGTCGAGGTTGAAGCGGAGGGTCTGGCGGGTGATGTCCGAACGGTCGATAAGACCATCC
Source organism: Muribaculaceae bacterium (assembly GCA_051890455.1). Classification (GTDB taxonomy): domain Bacteria; phylum Bacteroidota; class Bacteroidia; order Bacteroidales; family Muribaculaceae; genus CAG-873. The sequence continues at coordinate 28,287 of JBJFEE010000104.1, read as the reverse complement.
TGGTAGTAGTCGGCCAGCGAGAGGTAGTAGCGGGTCTTTTCGGTACCGCCCTGGATGCGTGCGTCAACCGAGTAGAGGAGGGCGTGGTCCTTGATGAGGTAGTCCTTCCAGTCGGTGTTGATGCCGTACTTGTTGACGAAGTCACGGACTTCGTTGCTGACGGGGGTGTGGACGAGGTCGCGGAAACGGACGAACTCCTCGGAGGTCATCATGTCGATCTTGTCGTTGGCCTGCGACGACCAACCGGCGTTGGCGCGAACGGTGACGGTGGCGTCCTCCGAGTAGCGGCCTTTCTTGGTGGTGATGACGATGACACCGTTGGCGGCGCGGCTACCGTAGATGGCGGTGGAGGCGGCGTCCTTGAGCACTGTCACGCTCTCGATGTCCGAGGGGTTGAGGGTGGTGAAAATCGACGAGGTGGCGGGGGCACCGTCGCAGATGAACAGCGGGGTGTTGCCCGACAGCGAGTTGACACCACGGATACGGATGGACGAGGGAACGCTCGAAGGCTCACCGGTGTTCGAGAAGATGGCGAGACCGGGGACCTGACCCTGAAGAGCGTCCACGAAGTTGGCCGAGGGGGTGTCCTCGAGGGTCTGGGTACCTACAACGTTAACCGAGCCAACAATCGAGCCTAATTTCTTGCCTGTACCGTAACCGGTGACAACCACTGCGTCGAGTGTGTTGTCGGCCATGGCGAGTTTGACTACCATGCCGTCGGCGGCAGGGAGAGTCTGTGCGGCGTAGCCTACATAGGAAACAGTGATCTGGGTTCCCGGAGCTACATGGATGGCGAACTTACCGTCAACATCGGTAATGGCGCCAATTCCGTGGGCTTGGACGGAGGCTCCCACCAGGGGCTCGTCGTCACCAGCTGATACGACTGTGCCGTGAATCACCTGGGCAAGGCCGGTGACCGTTGTCAGCATAACAGCCATTAATAACAGAAACAGCTTTTTCATACTTAAAATAATTAGACAAATATTAATTAAACGATTGATTTGCGCAATGAGGCTTTAGGGCTTTTTGATTTTTGCTTTGTTTTGTGATGGATTTTAAGAATTAGAAACCAAGATTAGCGTCGACAGATATGTCGACAATTTTTACAAAGGTAAAGACTTTTATCGAAAAACTAACATAAAGAACGAAAAAAAGTTGAGTCGGAAGCTGAAAAGTTGTAAGTTTTGAGAGTGGAATTATGTCAAAAAACATAGTTTAAGGGCTGAAAAATTTGGCTGAATACTTAAAAACTCCTTTAAAACAGTTAAAATTCATCATGTCCAATAGCAAAAAGACAAAATGCGCGGGTATCGCAAAATTTTTAGCAAAATAGCCGCGGAGAGGGTTTGATACCGAAAAAATCATGCGTGGAGCGGAGTTTTTGACGAGTTTCCCCTGCGGGCATGGGTATGATGTACTGGTGATTGCTCTGTAGGGTCGCGGCATGCCGCGGCCTTCTGTCTTGGAAAACAAAAGGACATTCGAGGCCGCGGCATGCCGCGACCCTACATTGGCCAATGTCACGAGTCTGGTTGTCGGCAAAAATTACACATCTATATAATATTTGGGAGGTGGGGCGCGTTAAAGGGATAGGTGAGATGCATCGGGTCCCGCGGGGGCGCGATGGGTCTTGCCTTGCCTATAGTCTTGTTATGAAACAAAAAGTGTTGATTGTCAATAAGTTCTATTATCCGCGCGGTGGCGACTGCATTGTGGCCATCAACACGGAGAAGCTGCTGCGTGCCCGCGGGCACGAGACGGCGGTCTTTGCCATGGACTATCCCGACAACATCGACACGCCGTGTAAAGACCGCTATGCCTCGCGCGTGGACTTCGGCACCTCTAAGGTCGCCGCGGCCCGGCGCCTCCTCGGCATGGGCGACATACGCACGTCGTTCGGCCGCATCTTGGACGAATTCCGCCCCGATGTGGTACACCTTAATAATATACACAGCTACCTGTCGCCGGTGGTGGCCGAAATGGCTCATCGCCGCGGGGCGCGCACGGTGTGGACGTTGCACGACTACAAGCTTGTGTGCCCCTCCTACACCTGCATGCGCGACGGCCGTGTCTGCGAGGACTGCGTCACCGGCTCCAAATGGGGCGTGGTGCTCCACCGCTGCATGAAAGGCTCGCTGGCCGCCGGCGCCTTAGGATGGCTGGAGGCCGTGAAATGGAACCGGAAGCGCCTGGAAAAGAGCACCGACGCCTTTGTCTGCCCCAGCGACTTCATGCGCCGGATGATGGAGAAGGCGGGTTTCGACCCCTCCAGGCTCCATGTCCTCACAAACTTCCTCGACCCCGACAAGGCCGCGGCCCTCGGTGCCGCCTCAGCCGACCGCGGCGACTACTGCTGCTATATCGGCCGTCTGAGCGAGGAAAAGGGCGTGCGCACCATGCTCGAGGCCGCCTCGCGGCTGCCGTACCTGTTCAAAGTCGCCGGTGACGGCCCTCTCGCCGACGAGCTCCGCGACAAATACGCTGACTCCAAAAACATCAGTTTTTTGGGACGCCTCGACGCCGAAGAGGTGGTGAAGCTCTGCTCCCGCGCCCGCTTCTCCGTCCTCGCCAGCGAGTGGTACGAGAACAACCCGTTGGGCGTGATAGAGTCGCTGTGTATGGGTACTCCCGTCGTCGGAGCGGACATCGGCGGCATCCCCGAGCTCATCGAGCCGGGCAAAACGGGCCTCGTCGTCCCTCCGGGCGACGCCGACGCCCTGACCAAGGCCTTCGACAAGACGTGGACAACCGACTGGGACCACGCCGCCATCGCCAAGGCCGCCCTCGTAAGGTTCAGCGCCGACACCCACTATAGGGCGCTGACCGAAGTTTATACTACTGACCGAGATCGAAATTCCCTATGAATCAGTCTAATAATATACCGGCGCCCACGGATGCCAGCATAATTCTCACCTACCGCTGCCCCATGCGGTGCTCGATGTGCAACATCTGGCAGAATCCCACCGACCGCAAGGAGGAAATAACCGCCGCGGACCTTAAGATACTGCCCCGCCTGAAATTCATCAACCTTACGGGTGGCGAGCCCTTCGTACGCGAGGACCTGCCCGAGATAGTAGAGGAGTGCTACAGGCACACCGACCGCATTGTCATCAGCACCTCGGGATGGTTCGAGGACCGCGTGGTGGCGCTGGCAAAGCGTTTTCCGAAGATAGGCATCCGCATCTCCATCGAGGGCCTGAGCGGCAAGAACGACGAGCTGCGCGGCCATCAGGGCGGTTTCGACAAGGGTCTGCGCACCCTGCTGACCCTCAGGGATATGGGATTGAAGGACATAGGCTTCGGATGCACGGTGTCGAACAACAACTCAAAGGACATGCTGTCGCTGTACCAGCTCAGTAAGTCGCTGGGCATGGAGTTCGCCACGGCGGCCTTCCACAACTCGTACTACTTCCACAAGGATGATAATGTCATCACCAACAGGGACGAGGTGTGCGGCGACTTCGAGCAGCTGATCGAGTGGCAGCTAAAGGAGAACCATCCCAAATCGTGGTTCCGCGCCTGGTTCAACATGGGCCTCATCAATTACATCGAGGGCGGACGCCGCATGCTGCCTTGCGAGGCCGGAAGCGCCAACTTCTTCATCGACCCGTGGGGCGAGGTCTTCCCCTGCAACGGCATGGAGGAGAAAATCTGGAAAAAGTCGATGGGCAATATCCACAACGTCGGCAATTTCATGGAGATATGGAACAGCCCGGAGGCCGCCGAGGTACGCGCCTGCGTGGCCCGCTGCCCCAAGAACTGCTGGATGGTGGGAACCGTCTCGCCCGTCATGCACAAATATATCAAGTTCCCGATGAAATGGGCCCTGCAGAACAAGCTGCGCAGCCTGCGCGGCCTGAAGCCCTGTCTGGACAAGAAGTGGTGCGATGTGGGTCAGGACCCGACACAGGGCGACCTGCGCGAAAAACTCTGAATAACTTAATCGGCTGCTGATGAAGGTCTTTGTAACCGGTACGCGGGGTATCCCCGGAGTCATGGGCGGTGTGGAGACGCACTGCGAGAACCTATACCCGCGTCTGGCCGCAAAGGGCTACGACATCACCGTCGCCCGACGCTCGACCTACGTCGGGGACGACAGCCGCACCGAGTGGGAGGGAGTGCGCCTCACCGACATCGTCACACCGCGCAAAAAGGCCTTTGAGGCAATAATCCATACCGTGCGGGCCGTCTGGCGCGCCAGGCGCTCGGGGGCGGACATAGTACACATCCACGCCGTGGGCCCGGCGCTTACCGTACCTCTGGCGCGGCTGTTGGGCATGAAGGTGGTGATGACCAACCACGGTCCCGACTACGACCGCGACAAATGGGGGCGCCTGGCAAAGACCATGCTCAGACTGGGCGAGAGCCTCGGCAGCCGCTGTGCCAACGACGTCATTGTCATCAGCGAGACCATCCGCGACAACATCACCCGCCGCTACGGGCGCACCAAAAACGTTCATCTCATCTACAACGGCGTGCCTGAACCGGAGTTCTGCGACGAGCCGGACTGGTTTGCCTCGCTCGGCGTCGAGCCGGGACGCTATGTGTTGGGTATGAGCCGTTTCGTGCCCGAGAAGAATCTCCACCACCTTATCGACGCGTTTGCGGCCGCCAGGCTTGCCGGAAAAGGCTACAGACTCGTGCTTGCCGGTGACGCCGACTTCGAGGACGAGTATTCGCGCTCGCTCAAGGAGAAGGCTTGCGCCAACAACGTCGTGCTCACAGGCTTTATCCGCGGACGGCGCCTGCATTCCATGCTCACGCACGCCGCCTGCTTCGTGCTCCCGTCATCGCACGAGGGACTGCCGATAGCATTGCTGGAGGCCATGTCGTATCGCCTCCCCGCCATCGTCAGCGACATCCCCGCCAATGCCGAGGTCGGTCTGCCTGCCTCGTGCTATTTCCCCGTCGGCGACATCAGCGCCCTCACGGAGCGCCTCAGCGGTCTGCTGACCGGCGACACTCCCGCCCGTGTCACCTATGACCTGTCGAAATACAACTGGGACAACATTGCCGGTCAGGTCGCCGCCGTCTACGACTCCCTCGCGGCCCGCTGACCAAATACCTTAGGAAGTTATGAAAAACGACATTAGCGAATATCTGATACTTGCCGACTGCGAGCCTGACGAGATACAGCAGATCAAGGAGTGCCTGGACCGCGAAAGCGGCAGGGATTTCCGGATTGTCGTCGACCGGTGCAACAAATATCACGGAAGCCTGCTGAAGCGGATAAAACGCTATATGTCATACTTTTCGCTTCCTTTCGGTCTTGTCCGCAGGCATGGCGGCAGGTGCAGGGTCGTGGTCGGCTGGCAGCAGTTTTTCGCCCTCAACTACGCGTTTTTCTACCGACTTTTCGGACGCAGGACTGACACCAAGATTTTTGCCCTGAACTTCACCTATAAAAAGAAGCCGGGTCTTGTCGGAGCAATCTATAAGAGGTACATGTCGTACATCGCGCACTGCCCGGCGCTGTGTCTGCATGTGCTGAGCAATGGTTATGCCGACGAGATGGCGGCGGAATTCGGCATTGACCGCAGTCGCTTCATGGTCTCGACTTTCGGCACGGACGACCTTTACGACGACTGGAAAAATCTGAAATGCGACTACACCGATTTCGCGCTGTCCATCGGCCGCAGCAACCGTGACTTCGATTTCCTTGCCAGGGTATGGGCTACGGACGAAATACAGCGCACGGGGTATAAGCTGATTGTCATCAGCGACTCGTGGGCTCCGGCGGCGGACGTCCAGGCCATCCCGAACTTAATCCATTTCGACAATATCAAGGGCGAGGCTTCGTATCCGTACATCGTAAACTGCGGATTTTCGATTGTCCCGATTGACAATCAGACGATTTGCTCGGGCGATACCGTGCTGTTGAACAGCATGATGTGCTCGCGCCCGGTGGTGGTCACGGCGCCGAGTACCCTGTCCGAGATGTACATCACGGACAACGGCAACGGGCTGTACATGCCCAAGGATGTGGAAAAGGCCGCGAGGATTATCGCCTCGCTGATAACGGACACGGTAAAAAGGGAGCAATTGGGTCGGGAGGCGCGCAGGACCTACCTGTCCTCGTTCACCCGCCGCAGCATGGCCGAAAGCATCGCCGGGGAAATTGTCAGCAGACTGAGGAATTAGAGGCTGTGTGCAAAATAGCCTGAATGTAGGAACATGCCTTTGGCATGTTTATCCAAACCGTTGGTTTTCAGGCTTAACATCGCAAAGCGATGTCCCTACATCATTAAATTTCCGCAATTTGACACACCCTCCTTCATCAGGTTTATCGGCTTTGCTGTTTTATCGGCGGATTAGTGCGACGAGGCGGCGGTTGAGCTGATGGAGGGCGGCGCTGAAAGCTATCGTGGCGATGAATGTAGCCCAGATGAACAGGCCGCTGTCAAGTCCGGGCATAAAATAGGCAATCGTGCCCATGATGTAGTAGTGCGAGAGGTAGATTTCAAAGGAGATGTCCCCGAGGAACCGTGTCACAGCATTGGAGATGCGCAGCCGGTACGCGCAGATGAAAAGCCAGAGGATAATCGCCAGGCCGAGAGCGACTTTCAGTATAAATTCGCCGTAAAACCATACCTCCTTGTACTTGAGGTAGCAGATGCCGAGGATGCCGCTGATCAGTGTTAAAACTACAATTTTGGCCACCCGCTTCGAGGACAGCCATTGCCGTATCTGCGGCAGGTATCTGAGCAGCAGGATGCCCCAAAGCAGGCCGAAACGCTCGTAGCACCAGTATGACTTGGTCTCGTCGCACAGGAAATATGTCGCGAACGAGGCAAAGACCACCGAGGCCATTAGCAGACCGTCGGCGATGCGGCGGCTGAAGAGCCTGTACCGCTTTGACATCAGCTCGACAAGGTAGAACACGACGCAATAGCCCGACAGCACCCAGACGTAGGTGTTGAGCTGGAAGACGTTGTCCATCTCAACCGAGTTCGAGGCAAACAGAAAGATTATGGCGGCCAGGGCGAAGTTTACCATCCAGTTCGGCACGACCAGGCCCGCTATGCGGTTTATCCAGAAAGTTTTGAGGTACCGCTCGTTTCTGTCCACGCTGAGCAGCATGCCGTAGGCCGAGAACAGGAAAAATACGGTCACGGCTACATACGCGAAGCTGCCCACAAGGTCCTGCAGCTTGTTCTGATACTCTGTCGGGAAATGCACGAAGACCACCACGATGGCGGCCAGACCCTTCATCGTCGTTGTAAAATCCTTTGACATGAAGAAGGTGCCCTCGCGGTCGGCTTTCACACCATAAAGGAAAAGGGCGGCGACCGTCACCAGCAACAGGGCCGTAATGGCAATAGACATCATATCTTCTGCAATGTTTTTTCTTTTTTGTCAGGGAGAGGAGCTGCCGAGGACGCGATGGCCAGGAAAGAGTATACCAGGCAGAAACCGAGTATCTGGAAGCACTCGTTGTAGAAAATCGACATTATGGCCACCGCCATCAGGAACAGTTTGAGCTGTGCCGCGTACGGAATTTCCTTCTTGCGGAAATTGAGGAGGAAAATCAGATAGAACGTGAACCAGACGAAGCCGAGCAGGCCCAGCTGCATGTACAGGAACATGAATATGTTCACGGTGCCCGTAATCAGCCACTCGTTCTGTTTGTAGAACTCGGTCTTCTCGACTCTCGTACCTCCCTTGAAGTGGCCCAGGCCGGCGCCGAAAAATGTTCCTCCGGGAGTCTCGGCCACAGCTACGGGGGTCATCTGTATCTTGATGAAGCGCTGCAGGTCCTGGACGGCTAGTTCGCCGTCGACATCCTCGCCCAGCAGGTTGGCGTCCACAAGGTCCTGCATGTTGCCGATGTTCTCGCTCATGTCGTTGCCGAAAAGGTACTCGCGTATCTCCTCCTTGTCGCCCATGTCAAGGCCGCCTCCGCCGACTGCGGCGTCGTAGGCGAACTGGAAAAGGATGCCCACGCCGATTATCAGGGGGAAGGACAGCACGAGCTTCACCATCGACTTCCCGTTGAAACGGTAAAGCAGGAGGATGAAAATCAGCAGGAGGATGAACGATATCTTTGTCTCGTTGAGGGCTACGGGAAAAATCAGGAGGAGGTATTTGCGGTTTTGCCACAGCGATTTCTTGAAGTCGTCGGGGTCGAAGTCGCGGGTGGTGAAGTAATATGCCAGCAGGATGATGAGGGTGGATGTCACGCCTGAGTTGCCGTTGCCCATCGAGCCGCCGCCATGGTCGCCGGCGCCGTACTTGAAGAACTGCCAGGTGACGCAGAAGGCCTGCAGGCACAGAAAAACGAACATCTGCTTGTCCAGCGAGACCCTGTAGCGGTCCTTCTCGTCGCAGCCGAACAGGTACATGAGGATGGAGGGCACGAAGAGCATGCCGAAGAACAGGCGGCTGCCGTTGAAAAAGTTGAGCCAGCCGATGTCGTTGATCAGGATGGTGCTGACGAACGCGAGCGCGAAGAAAGACAGGATGAGCCAGACCTGCCGGCGGTCGCGCAGGGTCATCAGTCCCAGCATGACAATGAGGGCGTCGCAAAAAATCAGAATGTAGCTGCGGATTGCGGCCAGCGGTGTCAGAAACTCCTCCATGACGAAGGGAGAACAGGTGACAATCCAGAAGGTGATGCAGAACAGTCTGAATATGAAATTACTGCGATGAATCATTGTGGAAATGCTGTCGTTGCGGGCTCGACTCTGCACTTACTTGCTGTGTCGTGAGGAATGTCCCTGGCCGTAGCCGTAACCGTAGCCGTATGCCTTGGCGCGCATGGGCACGCCGTTGAGCACGAGGGCTATGCGTGGCAGGCGGTTGTCGGTGGACAGGTTGTTGACGAAGGAGATGTCGCGGCGCAGGGTATAGTCGGCGCGGGTGACGTAGAGGGTGATGTCGGCTACGCGGCCCAGCGACAGCGTGTCGCTGACCATGCCTGAGGGCGCCGAGTCGATGATGACATAGTCGTAGCGCTTGCGCAGTTCGGCAAAGAGCTTGTCGACGGCGGCGGAGGACAGCAGCTCGCTGGGGTTGGGCGGCACGGGACCGGCGAGGATGACGTCGCAGCCCTGTGTGCGCGGCGATTTGAGGATGATGCTGTCGAGGTCCATAGACGGGTCGGCCAGGTAGTTGGTGATGCCGGCGGCACTCTTGAGGTCCATGTAATTGCCTAACTGCGGGTTGCGGATGTCCATGCCCAGCAGGGCCACGCGCTTGCCGGTGATGGCGAAGGAGGCGGCGAGATTGACGGAGACGAACGACTTGCCTTCGCCGGGACGTGTCGAGGTGACGAGGATGACGTGGCATCCGTCCCCGGCGGTCATGAACTGGAGGCCCGAGCGCACCATACGGATCAGCTCGGCGGCGGGAGAGGTAGTGCCCTGGGCGACCACGAGGTTTTCGCCGGTGTTGTCCTTGCAGATTTCGCCGACGATGGGTATGTCGGTGAGGCCGCGGAGCTCCTCAACGTCGTCAAACTTGGTGCGGAAGAGGCGGCGCAGATACAGCAGCAGGCAGGGGATGAGCAGGCCTGCGAGGAGTGCGATGGCCAGTATCATGCGCGATTTGATTGAGACGGGCTCGGAGATGCTGTATGCCTCGTCGATGATGCGGCCTTTGGGGATGGCGTTGGCAATCATCATGGCTGTCTCCTCGCGGCGCTGGAGCAGGAAGATGTAGAGTTCCTGCTTGACGGCCTGCTGGCGCTGGAGGCTGAGGAACTCGCGCTCCTGCGTGGGCACGTTGCCGAGCTTGCTCAGCGATGAGTTGAGGCGGGAGCGGGCCTCGCGCATCTGTAGCTGCGAGTTTTCGAGGGCGCGGGTCAGCGAGGTGTCGATGTTGCGGCGCAGGCTGGCTATCGACTCGTCGATGCGGCGCAGCGACGAGTTGTTGCCGCGGGCGTTGTCGGCAATCTCCATGCGCTTGAGAACGAGGTTGTTGTACTCGACGATGGCGTCGCCGAGGCTCTTGGGCATGTTGCTGGTGATGGGCACAAGCTGGTACTCGTTGCCGGGCTGGCGCAGGAAGTCGCGCGTCATCTTTATGATTTCGACCTCAGTCTCGGCGGCGACCAGAGCATAGTCGGCCGAGCCGCGGATGCCCATGTTGTACGAGGCTTCGGCACCGACGTCTGTGATTTTGTGGCTCTTCTTGTATTCCTGAATGTCCTTTTCGGCTGTGGTGAGGTCGCCGGTGATGATGGCGAGGCGGTCGTTGATGAATTCGAGTGTCTTTTCGCCCTGACGGTTCTTGTAGGCGATGGCGCGGCGGTTGTAGTTGTCGACGATTTCGTTGAGGACATCTTTGCCGTAGTCGGTGTTCTCAGTCTTCATGAACATGTTGATCATGTTCGACTTGCGCGAGGCCTTATTGCTGGAGACGACTTTGGCAAGTCCCTCGGCGGCATCGTCGTAGCCGCTGATGCTGATGGTGGTCTTTACTTTCTTGCCCTTGGGGTAGAACTTGGTGGGCACGACGTTGAACTTGCCGTAGCGGGTTTTGACGGTCACGGGCAGGGTGACGTCTTCGTCCTCGTTGATTTTTTTGCCCAGGGCGTAGACCTTGATGTCGGCGTTGCCTTTTTTGTCAACATTGACCTTGAAGGTCAGGCCGGTGCTCAGGGTGTCGAGCAGCGAGCCCTCGGCATTGACGTCGACCGGGAATTCGGGATAGGCAAGGTATCCACCCAGGATGCCGCGTCTGACGTAGTGGGTCTTGTAAATGCCCAGGTCACGTGCCACATCGCGTAGGACAGTGTGCGACGAGATGACGTAGACCTCGTCCTCGACGTTCGCCGACGAGCCGAAGAGGTCGGACATGCCGGACATTGCCGTGAACGAGCCGGTGTCGTCGTTGGTGACGAGGACGTTGGCGCATACGGCGTACTTGGCGTTGTGGGTCTTGATGTATATGAAGGCTATGGCGACGCAGACAAAGAGCGAGATGGCGAACCACCACCAGTGGCGCAGGTAATCGGAAAAGAGTGACTTGATGTCGAAGAACTGCGATTTATCTTTCTGAGACATGGAATCGGATTGTGAAAGGTCGGGGAGTGCGTTTTACTTGACGGTGAGGGCGATGACGAGGGATGCGATAACCGAGCATCCGCTGACTATCGTCGAAATCACGCTGATTTTGTATGCGTTGTTCTGGTTGTACTTCGAGTTGTCCTGACGGATGGCGTTGGGCTCGACGTAGACGTAGTCATTGGGCTGGAGGTAGAAATAGGGGTCGGAGAGGATGTCGGCCGAGTTGAGGTTGAAGCGGTGGGCGATGCGCTTGCCGTCTTCCTCGCGGATGAGCAGGACGTTGCTGCGCTCGCCGTACTCGGTGAGGTCGCCGGCGGCGGTGAGGGCGTCGAGGATGCTGAAGCGCTCGGTGGTGACAGGCTGGGGGCCGGGTGTCTTGACCTCGCCGGCGACGTCGACCTTGAAGTTCATGATGCGCACGGTGACGAGGGGGTCCTTGACGTCGTGGCTGATTGTCTCGGTGAGTTTGTCGCAGAGCTGCTCGGTAGTGAGGCCGGCGACGTGGACCTTGCCGAGGACGGGCATGGTGATGTCGCCCTTAGAGTCGACGAGGTAAGTGGCCAGCTGCGGGGTGGTCGCTGTCTCCTTGCCTTCGGAGGCCGTGCTGACGGGTATCATGTATGTGTTGAACTGTGCGGTGGCCTCGGGAATTTCGGAGGATACACGGATATACAGTTCGTCATCGGGCTGAATTTTGGGTGAGTAGGTCACGGGCGACTGAACCGCGGTCTTGGATGCGGCCATCTGGTCGATGTCACCGAAGTAGGGAAGGGCTGACTGATGTGACGAGCACGATGTCAGTGCAATCGCTGTTACGGCGAATACCGACAGGTTTCGCAGCATGGTCTTAATATTCATTGGTTTATAATTTGTGCTTTACCGTGTGATAACAATTTGTTTTTTTGCTGACGGCGGTGGGGTGCCTCCGCCTCGAACAGTGCTGACGGCGGTGGGGTGCCTCCGCCTCGAACAGTGCTGACGGCGGTGGGGTGCCTCCGCCTCGAACAGTTTAAGGCACAGGCCTGATGCCCGCGAGCCGAAAAACTTGCATTTTGTCGGCTGTTTGGGCGAGCCCGTGAGCGCAAAATTACAAAAAAAATAGTAATTTTGCATAACCGAACAGCTTAATGTTCGTCTGCTAGGATAACGTTCCTAAACACGAAATTATTGTTTGTCTAATAATGCTTATACGTGGCGCCGACAGTCTTCGTGCGCCGGTTTTATTACTGAAAAATGAATAATCTGATTTTTGACTGGCATATATCCGCCGACGTATGGCTGTTGCTTGGCCTGGGGATGCTGTGTCTGCTGTGGGCGGTCTTTGCCTACGGCGGGATGGCGCGTCGTGTTGCCCGGGCTGTCCGGCGCGATACCATTGATGCCGGAATTGACCCGCAGAATGTTATAGACGCCGAAAATCCCGGCGACAGGAGGCCGACCAATTGTGGCATGCCCGTGTCGGTGGTCGTGCGCTCGTTCAACGACGGCGAGACTCTGGCGCGTCTGCTTCCCGACCTGCTGGGGCAGGAATATACGCCGGGCTTTGAGGTGATAGTGGTCAACGAGGGCTCGTCCGACGAGACTACAGCGATAGTTGAGTCGCTGAGCGGAACTTTCGACAACCTGTACCTTACGTTCACGCCCGATGACGGTCTGAATGTCAGCTCGAAGAAATTAGCCGTGACCCTTGGCGTCAAGGCTGCGCGCAACCCCATAGTGGTGCTCCTGAATGCCGATGCCGTCATGCCTTCGTCTAAATGGCTGTCGCGGATAACGCTGCCGTTCCTTGACAGGAACGTCGATGTGGTACTGGGCTATTCTTCGCCCAACCTGCTGCACGACAAAGAGCCGGGACGCCGTCACCGCGCCTTCAACCAGACGGAGGAGTCGGTGGTCTGGATCAGCGAGGCTCTGGGCGGACGTCCATACCGCGGCAGCGAGTCCAACCTGGCTTTTCGCCGCAAAGTCTTTTTCGACAACAAGGGCTTTTCGCGCTCGCTCAACCTGCGTGAGGGAGTGGACGATATTTTTGTCAACGAGATTACCGACGGAGGCAACACGGCAGTCGAGCTGGCACGCCAGACGCATATCCTGCGCGACTGCTACGACCTGCGGGCTCAGATACGTGCCTCGCGCAAGTCACATGCCTTTACCTCGCGCTTTGTCCCGCACCGCGGGTCGGTGATGCTCAATGTAGGCGCGCTGTCTGTACTGGCTGCCGTCGTGCTGTTTGTCGTAGCTTCGGTGCTTGCATGGCCCAATCTTGTGGTAGCCATCGCCTCGGCGGTGCTGGTGCTGTTCATGATAATCTATGATGTGGTATGGTGGCGCCGCGCCATCCGTGCCCTGAGCGGTCCCCGCATGATGCTGACGCTGCCGTGGCTGATGCTGACAAGCCCGGTGCGTGCTTTGATATTCAATGTGCGCTGCCGCATGGGTCATAACCGCAATTACACCTACTCAAGATAAGCGGGCGAAAAATAAAATGGCCGGGGGTGCGTCATCGAGATGCATCCCCGGCTGTCTTTCTATGCGGTTTTATCGTGTGAAGGCGAGTGTGAAGGAGGCCGACGCGTCCTGCCCGGAGAAGGGCGGGTGGAGCTTGGTGACGGTTACCGTGCCTGAGGTCACGGCAGGCAGGCTGTCAAGTAGGGCGCGGGCTATGCGGGCCGTGACGTGCTCGAGGAGGGCGGAGGACTGAGCCATTTCGCGGGCAATCACCCCGGCGGCATCGGCGTAGCTGACGGCATCGGCGATGTCGTCGCTTTCCATGGCGCGGGTGGCGTCGTAGACAAGGTTGGCCGAGACCTCGAATTCGTTGCCGACGGTGCGTTCCTGCTCCATGACGCCGTGACGGGCAAAGAAACGCAGGCGGTCAAGGGTGATGTGTGACTGCGTGACTTTCATTTGCGCGAGCGGCTTTTCTGTTTGCCTTTGGCATTCTTCTTGCCCTGGCGGCCTGCGGGAGACGGCTGCGAGCCGAGGGTGGCGAGGGTGCGCGGCGGATTCTTTTCGTCGACGATGACGAAGTCGAGCTGGCGTTTGTCGAGGGCGGCGCGGGCAACCTGCACCTTGACGTCATCGCCGAGGCGGTAGCGGTTGTTGTGGCGGCGGCCGACAAGGCAGTAGTTCTTCTCGTCAAAGTCGTAGTAGTCGTCGGCGAGGTCGCGCATGGGCACGAGGCCCTCGCATTTGTTGTCGTTGATTTCTACATACAGGCCCCATTCGGTGACGCCGGAGATGACGCCGTCGTAGACCTCGCCGAGGTGGTCGGCCATGTACTCGACCTGCTTGTATTTGATGGACGAGCGCTCGGCGGTGGCGGCGAGCTGCTCCATCTCGGACGAGTGCTTGCACTGCTCCTCGAGCTTTTCGACGGTGGCCGTGCGGCCTCCCTTGAGGTAGCGCTCGAGCAGGCGGTGTACCATCATGTCGGGATAGCGGCGGATGGGCGAGGTGAAGTGGGTGTAGTAGTCGAAGCCGAGGCCGTAGTGGCCGATGTTCTGGGTGGTGTAGATGGCTTTTGCCATCGAACGTATTGCCAGAGTGGAGAGGAAATTTTCCTCGCCTTTGCCCTTGACGTCGTTGAGCATGCGGTTGAGCGAGCGGTTGACCTCGCCTGCCGAGCCGCTGGCCTTGATTTTGTAGCCGAAGGTGCGCGACAGGGCTGCCAGGTCGGCCAGTTTGCCGGGGTCGGGCTGGTCGTGGACGCGGTAGACGAAGGCCTTGGGCTTCTTGTTTCCGGCGGGCTTGCCCACGAAGGTCGCCACGGCTTTGTTGGCCAGAAGCATGAACTCCTCGATGAGCTTATTGGCGTCCTTGCTCTCCTTGAAATATACGTCGACGGGGTGACCCTTTTCATCAATCTCGAAACGCACCTCCATGCGGTCGAACTCTACCGAGCCGTGCTCGTAGCGCTCCTTGCGCAGGGCTTTTGCCATGCGGTCGAGGATGAGGATTTCGTCGGAGTAGTCGCCCTTGCCGGTCTCGATGCGCTCCTGGGCTTCCTCGTATGTGAAACGGCGGTTTGAGCGGATGACGGTGCGGGCGATTTTGCTCTTTACCATCTTGCCGGCGGGCGTCATCTCGAAGAGGACGCTGAAGGTCAGCTTGTCCTCGTCGGGACGCAGCGAGCAGATGCCGTTCGAGAGGTGCTCGGGAAGCATGGGGATGGTGCGGTCGACGAGGTAGACCGAGGTGGCGCGCTGCTGGGCCTCGCGGTCGATTATCGACTCGGGACGGACGTAGTGGGTGACGTCGGCGATATGTACGCCTACCTCGAAGTTGCCGTTTTTGAGTGGGCGTATCGACAGGGCGTCGTCAAAGTCCTTGGCGTCGCGGGGGTCGATGGTGAAGGTGGTGACGTCGCGCATGTCGATGCGCTTGGCCACTTCCTCGTCGGTTATGCCCGGGCCGATTTTGTCGGCGGCCTTCTCGACGTTCTGCGGGTATTTGTAGGGCAGGCCGTATTCGGCCAGGATGGCGTGCATCTCGGTGTCGTTCTCGCCGTTGCGTCCCAGTACGTCCTCGACCTTGCCGAAGGGCGACTGCTGGTTTTCGGGCCACTCGGTGATGCGCACGACGGCCTTGTCGCCGTTCTTGGCGCCCTTGAGCTGCTTGCGCGGGATGATGATGTCGGTGGCGAGGAACTTCGAGTCGGTGTGCAGCACACCGAACTGCTGCTGGAGGCTGATAGTGCCGATGAAGGTCTGCGGGTTCTCCTCGATAATCTCGGTGACGACGGCCTCGGGTTCGACGCCTTTGCGGCGCGCGGCCACGGTGACGGCGACCTTGTCGCCGTTGAGGGCGTGCATGGAGTTGCGCTCGGGCACCATGATTGTCTCGCCGTCCTGGTCAGTGATGACGGCGTTCTTGCCGTTGCTGCGGCGAACGAAGGTGCCGGTGGCGATGACATTGCGCTGGGGGCTCTTGTATTTGCCGGGGGCAACCTCGAGGAGGTCGCCGTCAAAGGCGAGCTCTGCCAGATACAGGGCTACGGCACGCTGGTGGGCGGGGATGCCGATGCCCAGTGCGTGCGAGACCTGTCGGTAGTTGTATGTGTTGTTCTGCTGCTTTGCGATGAAGTCGTCCACGAGGAAACGTATTGCTTTGGTCTGCTTGGGTGAGACTTTGGTTGCGGCAGCGTCTTTTTTTGCCATAATGTTTTGGATGTTAGTTAGTAATTAGAACAATCGGCCGGCTGGATGGGTTCACTGGCGGGGCAATGAGGAAGTGTGTTTTGGTTGTGAGGGATGTTTGGCTGTCGGGGATGTTGGAGAAGCGGGCCGGCTTTTAAGGCAGCGGCCGGGATGCGAGGTGCATCCCGGCCGCCGTAGGTTATGCGTCGATGTTGGCGTAATTGGCGTTCGCCTCGATGAAGTCGCGTCTCGGGGCGACGTCCTCGCCCATGAGCAGCGAGAAGATGCGGTCGGCTTCGGCGGCGTCGGAGATGTTGACCTGCTTGAGCATACGGTGTCCGGGACCCATGGTGGTCTCGCGCAGCTCCTTGGCGTCCATCTCACCGAGACCTTTGAATCGCTGGACGTTGGTCTTTTCGCCGTACTTGTCCATGAACTGGCGTACCTGCTGGTCGTTCCAGCAATATTCCTCGACCTTGCCCATCTTGCACTTGTAGAGGGGCGGGGTGGCCAGGTAGAGGTAGCCGTTTTCGATGATGGGACGCATCATGCGGAAGAAGAAGGTCATCAGCAGTGTCGCGATGTGGGCGCCGTCGACATCGGCATCGGTCATGATGATAATCTTATGGTAGGCCAGCTTGGAGATGTTGGCGGCCTTCTGGTCTTCCTCGGTGCCGATGGTGACGCGGAGGGCGCGGAACATGTTGTTGATTTCCTCGTTGTCGAGGACTTTGTGCTCCATTGCCTTTTCGACGTTGAGGATTTTGCCTCGCAGGGGAAGGATGGCCTGGAATTTGCGGTCGCGTGCGTCGACGGCGGTGCCGCCTGCCGAGTCACCCTCGACGATGAAGATTTCACAGTCTTCGGCGGTGCGGCTCGAGCAGTCGCTGAGCTTGCCGGGGAGGCCGCCGCCGGAGAGGGGGCTCTTGCGGAGCACTTGCTGGCGTGCCTTGTAGGCGGCCTGGCGGGCCTGGGCTGCCACTATCACCTTGTTGACGATGGCCTTGGCCTCGATGGGATGCTCCTCGAGGTAGTTGGTGAGGGTTTCGCTGACGGCGGCGCTGACGGCACCGGCTACCTCGCTGTTGCCGAGTTTGGTCTTGGTCTGGCCCTCGAACTGGGGCTCCATTACCTTGACGGAGATGACGGCGGTGAGTCCCTGGCGGAAGTCGTCGCCGGAAATCTCGACCTTGGCGTTCTTGAGCAGATTGTTGTTCTCGGCGTACTTCTTGAGGGTGGTGGTGAGGCCGCGACGGAAACCGGCGAGGTGTGTGCCGCCCTCGATGGTGTTGATATTGTTGACGAAGCTGAAGATGCTCTCGTTGAAGGTCTCGTTGTAGGTCAGGGCAACCTCGATGGGCACGCCGTTGCGCTCGGTGCGCAGGTCGATGACGTCGTTGATGAGGCTGGTCTTGTTGGAGTCGATGTACTGGACGAACTCGCGCAGGCCCTGGGCCGAGTAGAAGGTGTCGGTCTTGTAGTTGCCCTCGCTGTCGGTGACGCGTCGGTCGGTGAGCGACAGGCTGATGCCGGCGTTGAGGAAGGCCAGGTCGCGCAGGCGTTTTGCCAGGGTGTCGTAGTCGTAGACGGTCTCGGTGAAGATAGATGCGTCGGGCTTGAAGGTGACGGTGGTGCCGGTGGAGTCGGTGGTGCCGATGACCTTGAGTTCGCTGGTGGGCTTGCCGCAGCTGTACTCCTGCATGTAGATGTTGCCGTTGCGGCGCACTTCGGCGCGCAGGTAGGTCGAAAGGGCGTTGACGCACGACACGCCCACGCCGTGGAGGCCGCCGGAGACTTTGTACGAGCCTTTGTCGAATTTGCCGCCGGCGTGGAGGACGGTGAGCACGACCTCGAGGGCGCTCTTATGCTCTTTCTCGTGCATGTCGACGGGGATGCCGCGGCCGTTGTCGACGACGGTTATCGAGTTGTCCTCGTTGATGGTGACCTCGATGTGCGAGGCGTAACCGGCGAGGGCTTCGTCGATGGAGTTGTCGACGACTTCGTAAACGAGGTGGTGCAGGCCGCGTTCGGAGATGTCGCCGATGTACATTGCGGGGCGCTTGCGCACTGCCTCGAGGCCTTCGAGGACGGTGATGTTACTGGCGCTGTAAGCCTCTTCGGCTTGCTTCATATCTTCTTCTGACATAGTATTTTTTTCAGTCTTGTTCAGTTTTTTAGCGTGTGTAGTTGGAGCGGCGGGCGAAAACCGCTTTTCCGTTTACAAAATTACGGAAAAAATGTGATTTTGCCAAACTTCACACAATAATTTAACGCGCGTACGCGCGGGTGCGCGAGAGCCGGGCGGGCCGGGCCGGCGAGGAAGGGGGCGGTTACCGGCGAGGCAGGGGCCGGCAGGGCGGGGGCGTTACTGTTATCGGTCGAGCTCGACCGATAACGGTGGCTGTTAACCGTGGGCCGCTGCTGTTGGCCGCGGGCCGTGAGCCGGGCGGGGGCTGGGGCGGGGCGCAGTTGGGGGCCGGTTGGGGGCCGGTTGGGGCAGGGGCTCAGTACCAGGTTACGCCATTACTCATCGACGACCGCTTGTCGTACTTCAGGTCAGAGAGCATCGACGACTTGACGGCGATGGAGAAGGTGTAGCTCTTGTAGGGGCCGACGGGGACGAAGCTGGCGCGCATGGCGAAGCAGTGGAGGTCGCGCGTGATGTTGCAGTTCATGTAGGCCAGCTTGTGCGTGTCAAAGTTGTACGAGGCCGTGAAGTTGAACGCCCAGTTCTTGGTGGGCCGGATGTTGCCGCTGAAGCTCAGGTTCTGGGTGATACGCCCCTTGTATTCCAGTTTTTTGTAGTCGAAATCGCCATAGCCGTAACCGATGGAGTAGTTGACGGTCAGGCTCCAGGGTACACTCCAGGGCATGTAGCCGTCGCTGCCGAGCTGCATCTCTTCTTCGCCCGACTCTTCGTCGTCAAGTCTGCCGGGGTCAATCTGCCGGTTATTGGACTGCGTGCGGTTGTTGCTGTCTCCGGTGCCGTTGTCGTTTTTCTTCTTGCGCTTGAAGGTGTCGTTGTTGAATGTGTACGAGAACGACGTACCCGTCGACGACAGGCGTCCCAGGCCCTTGCCGCACTTCCAGCGCGGAACGTTGACGCGCACGGGCTGGCCATATTCGTTGAGCTGATAGGTGTAGACGTCCCATGTGGCCGAGAGGTTAAGGTTGAAGCCCTTGGTGAGGCGCAGCAGCAGCGAGGTGTTGATGTTGGACCAGTTCATCGAGTCGGCTGCGAAGTTGTAGCTCTGGCTGATGGTGAAGTTCTCGATGAGGCTTATCTTTTTCTCGCCGATAGAGTCATTGTCGCTCTTTACCTTCATCTCCAGGTTGTTGGCCAGCGAAACGGACAGGGCGCCCTGCTTGCCGCGTCCCGGGACGCCGAAGAGGGAGTTGGGAAAGTATGAGTAGACCTGCTCCTCCATCTCGCCGTTGCGGTTGGGGCGCATGTAGCGGCCGTAGTAGCCGAAGAACGACGAGCCGAAGTCCGGGGCGCCGGAGAAGGATATGCTGGGCGTGAGCACGTGTCGTATCATCTTGACCTTGTCGCCGAGGAAGGGCAGCGGCTTGTAGAAGCCGTAGATTTTTGTGTCGAGAGATACGGAGGCGTTGAAGTCGTAGACGTTATAGAAGCTGTACGAGGTGTCGCAGACCTCGACGGAGGCGTTGGGGTCCCACTGGCGTCGCACCTTCTGGGTGTACATGCGGTCGGTGATGTTTATCGACGGCGTGAGGTTGAGGTAGTTGAAGACGTTGAAGGTGGCCGAGATAGGGATGGAGTGGCGCATGCCGTTGCGCCAGTCCTTGATGAGGCTTTTCTTGAAGAAGACGTTCTGCTTGGCCGTCAGCGAGTTCTGGAACTGGCCCTGGTATGACAGGCGGATTTTCTCGTACCATTTTTCGGCGCCGACGGCGCGTTTGCGCTTGAAGGGGCTTACCTGCGACAGCGAGATGCTGAAGTTGGGGAAGGAGACGCTGAGGGTGGAGTCCTGGGTGCGCTGCGACACGTTCATCGATGCGTTGATGCTCCATTTGGAGTTGGGGAAGCGGTAGCCGACGTTGATGGTGGAGCTCTTGGTGTTCTCGGTGAACGAGGGCGAGTAGTACGAGTTGAGGTCGTTGCGCGTGTAGCCTGATGTGGTGAAGTTGACGCTGGCGCTGAGGCTCAGGCTGGGATTGGCCTTGGCGTCCTGGGTATGGCTCCACAGCACCTGGAAGTTGGTCTGCTTGGAGTAGTCGGGCATGCCTTTGTCGCCGAGGATGGTCTTGAGGTAGTTGACGCTGAACGAGCCACTGTACTTGTAGCGCTTGGCGTAGGTGGACTGGGCGCCTATGCCCCACGAACCCTTGGTGTAGACCTCACCGGTAAGCGCCAGGTCGATGTTGTCGCTGATGGCCAGATAGTAACCGCCGTCGCGCAGATAGAAGCCGCGGTTGTAGTCGTCTCCGAAGGTGGGGAAGATGATGCCGGACGAATAGTCCTCGGTGAAGGGGAAATATCCGAAAGGCAGGGCGATGGGCAGGGGCAGGCCGGCGAGCACCATGTAGGCGGGGCCGGTGACGACGTTCTTGCCGGGAATCATCTTGCCCTTGGTGAGCTTGAAGTAGAAGTGGGGGCACTCGTGGTCGTCGCAGGTTGTGTATTTGCCGTCACGGAAAAAGTAGGTGTTGTCGGCGCCTTTCTTGGCGGTGCCGCTGTTGAGGTATCCTTCGCCCTGCTGGGTTATGACGTTGTAGATTAAACCCTTCGACGACTTGAAGTTGTAGCGCATCGTGTCGGCCTGGTACTCGGTGCCGCCCTGGGTGAAGATGGGCTTACCCTTGATTTCGTCTGTGGAGTCGACCACGCCGGTGGCGTAGACGTTGGAACTGCCGAGAGCCACCTCGATGTTTGCTGCGGACAGTTTGAAGTCGCCGTAGTCGACCTTCGAGTCCCCGTACATGAAGGCTGAGTCGCGTCCGAAGAGCAGCATGGAGTCGGCCGACGAGAAGGTGACGGTGGCGTCGAGGTCGACCTTCTGGCGGCGTATGCGCGAAGGGTGTTTGCCGGCGAGCGTGTCAGTGATGATTTCCTTGTTGCCCTCGATTAGCGTGTCTGCGCCGACAATCTGAATGGCGGGCAGGCTGTCGGCGATGATGCTGTCGCGGCCGGCCAGGGTCACGTCGCGGACGACGTCGGCAATGGTCATCGGGACGGTCTGCGTGCTGTCGGCTACACGGCGGGGCGGACGCAACGCGCCTTTCCGGGCCTGTTGGGCCAGGATTTCGGCGCCTTGCCACAGCAGTGGCGTCAGCATCAGCAGGATGATATATAGGATAGACTTTTTCAAATCAGCAAATTGTACCTAAGCCCCCGCACGCGCATATCGCGTGCATCGCATGCGCGCATACCCGCGCACGGGCATAGATGATGCAAAATTACGCAAAACTCCCCACACCACCTACAAAATTACCAATATTAACAAAACACGGTCGGGCGGGGTGCCTGACCGTGTTTTGTGAGGAGGGGATGGGGACGGGGAGATTAGTCGAGGATGAGCATGGCGTCGCCGTAGGCGCCGAAGCGGTAGCCTTCCTTGATGGCTTCGTGGTAGGCTTTCATCACCAGGTCGTAGCCGCCGAAGGCGGTGGCCATCATCAGCATGGTGGAGTAGGGGAGGTGGAAGTTGGTGACGAGGGCGTCGGTGACGGTGAACTCGTAGGGCGGGAAGATGAACTTGTTGGTCCATCCGCTGTAGGCTTTCATGTGGCCGCCCATCGAGACGGCACTGGCGATACCGCGGAGGACGCTGGTGCCGACGGCGCAGACGCGGTGGCCGGAGTCCTTGACGCTGTTGACATGGGCGACGAGCTCGGGCGTAGCTTCCATTTGCTCGGAGTCCATGCGGTGCTTGGTGAGGTCCTCGACGTCGATGTCGCGGAAGTTGCCCAGGCCGGAGTGAACGGTGATGAAATCTTCCTCGACGCCTTTGATTTCGAAACGTTTGAGAAGCTCGCGCGAGAAGTGGATGCCGGCGGCGGGAGCTACTACGGCGCCCTCGCGGGTGGCGTAGATGGTCTGGTAGTCCTCGGCGTCCTGCTCGGTGGCCTCGCGCTTGATGTACTCGGGCAGAGGGGTGAAGCCAAGCTTATACAGGGCCTCCTTGAACTCGTCGTGCGGGCCGTCGTAGAGGAAGCGCAGCGTGCGGCCGCGGCTGGTGGTGTTGTCGATTACCTCGGCCACGAGCGACTCGTCTTCGCCGAAATACAGCTTGTTGCCGATGCGGATTTTGCGTGCGGGCTCCACCAGGACGTCCCACAGCTTGTTGTCGGCGTTGAGTTCGCGCAGCAGAAAAACCTCAATCTGTGCGCCCGTCTTTTCCTTGTTGCCGTTGAGGCGGGCGGGAAAGACGCGTGTGTTGTTGAAGACCATGAGGTCGCCCTCGTCAAAATATCCGAGGATGTCCTTGAAAATCCGGTGCTCAATCTCGCCGGTCTTGCGGTGCAGCACCATCATGCGGCAGGCGTCGCGCTCTTCGGTGGGGTGCTGGGCAATGAGGTTTTCGGGCAGACTGAATTTGAATTGTGACAGCTTCATCTTTGAATAATGACTCTATATCGTTGTGTTTTTTATGTTCTCTATGCTGAATTACGGCTGTTTGTTGTCGTCGGGCATCTCTATGGGGCAGTCCTCCAGCAGTTTGGTGACTGCCTCGATGGTCATGCACCTGTCCGCGGTGACGTCGCCGACGCGTGTGCGGCGCAGGCCGACGAGGTGGGCGCCACTGCCAAGGGCCTGCCCGATGTCGCGGGCGAGGGCGCGGATGTAAGTGCCTTTGCTGCAGACTATGCGCACCGTCGCCGTGGCCAGGCCGCGGTGCTGCTCGCTGAGGTGGCGGCGCACAAGGCGGCTCTGCAGGGTCTCGTCGCTGTCGGGACTGATGTCGATGCCGGCCTCGCCGGCGGGTTTGAAGTCGAGCAACTCAATCTCGTCTATCACGAGGACTTTGGGCTTGAGTTCCACCTCCTTGCCCTTGCGGGCGGCGTTGTAGGCGCGGTGGCCGTCGACCTTGATGGCCGAATAGGACGGCGGAACCTGCTCGATGCGGCCAGTGAACTGCGGGAGCACGGCGCGAACGGCCTCCTCGGTGACATGTCCGGCGGGGAAGACGGCGTCAATCTCTGTCTCGAGGTCGAACGACGGCGTGGTGGCGCCGATGGCGATGGTGGCCACATACTCCTTGACGCCGGCCTGCAGTTGCTCGATGAGGCGCGTGCTGCGTCCCGTGGTGACAATCACCACGCCGGTAGCCAGCGGGTCGAGGGTGCCGGCATGGCCCACCTTGAGCTTTTTCATGCCCAGGCGGCGCAGCAGGATGCTGCGGATGCGCTTCACCACGTCGAAGGATGTCCAGCCCGGTGGCTTGTCGAGATGGAGGATTTCTCCGTCTACAAAATTCATGCTTTATGTTTTACGAACGGCGGAATGGAGATGTCCCGGAATTCGGTTTTTTTGATGTAGGGACATCGCTTTGCGATGTCGGCCCCGATGGCAGGTTTAACATGCCAAAGGCATGTCCCTACATTAGTCGAATTTGAAACACCGTCTTGTCCGTCAGTGTGATAATGAAATTGGAGCCCGCTTTGTTCAGCGGGGCTTGGCTTGGGGCGCCGGCTTAGTGCCAGAGCAGGCAGAGTATGCCTATGACGGCGCAGTAGATGGCGAACCATATTAGGCCGCCCTTGCGCACGATGTTAATCATCCATTTGCAGGCCAGGCAGCCGAAGACAAACGAAGCGAGGAAGCCCACTGCGCAGGGGACGAGTCCTACGCCCGAGTCGAAGGCCTTGCTGCCGGTGACGGCGCCGACGATGCTGAGCAGAGCCTCGCCGAGGATGGGGATGATGACCATCAGGAAGGAGAATGATGCCAGGCGGTCGCGCTTGTCACCTAAGAGGATACCTGTGGCGATGGTGGAGCCGGAGCGGCTGAGGCCGGGGAGAACGGCCACGGCCTGGGCACAGCCGATGACGAAGGCGTCAAACCACGATATGTCACGTCCGGCCTCGCCCGAGACCACGCCTTTCTGCGTGCTCCATACGGGACGTGTGCGGAAGAAGTAGGCGAAGGTCAGCAGCAGTGCGGTGATGCACAGGCAGGTACCTACGATGTCGAGCTGGCCGCCGAAGAAGTCGTCGACTTTGTCCTTGAAAAGCAGGCCCACGATGCCCACGGGGACGCAAGATACCAGAATCTTGAGCACGGTGCGGGTGTTTTCGTCGTTGCGGAAGGTGAAGAACGACTTGCACAGGCCGCTGAACTCGTGCCAGAGCACGACGATGGTGCTGAGCACGGTGGCGACATGGAGGATGATGTCGAACTGCAGGCTCTCGGCGCCGCTTGTCTCGAGGCCCAGAATCTGATGCATGATTTCAAGATGGCCCGAGGAAGATACGGGCAGATATTCGGTGAGACCCTGGACAATGCCGAGGATTAACGCGTCTAACCAATCCATTTTTAGTAGAAGCTATTTTTCGGTGTTATGTAAACGTGTGGTGGCAAATAGGGACGCTTTTCAAAGCGTCCGCGTTTTTGCCTGTGAAAAAATTGCCATCCGGAGGAGGACGCATTAAAAAGCGTCCCTACATAAAAATCAGTCCTTCTTTGCCTCGCGGGGACGGATGATGATGCCGGCGCCCATGAGGACGAAGCCCAGGAAGGCCAGCATGGGGCCGATGACGATGCGGGTAGTGCTGAAGATGTCGGGATTGAATTTGGGGCCTTCGGAGCCGCCGCCCACCATGAGCACGAAGCCGAGGATTATCAGCACGGCTGCTGCAATCATTATTATGAAGTTGTTGCGCATCAGCGGCAGCGAGTCGGTCGTCTGCTTTTTGAGGGTGTCTTTCTTTTTTTCGTTAGCTGTATTTGCCATTATTGGAATTGAGTTGAATTTCAGAATGTTGTGTGCCTGCCGTCACTTGCGGTACAGGGCGTCGTAGTTGCGGCGCAGATAGCGTGTGGCGGCAATCCAGGCGGCAAGCGGGCAGATGATGGCGCCGAGAACGATGATGCCGGCGCAGACGAGGGCGAGGTCCTCCCAGCTCAGCATGGGAGTCAGCCAGGCGGCGCTGTGGATGCCGTAGAGCTGTGCTCCGGCCAGAAATACCGAGGCCACGAGTCCGGCGATGATGCCGTTGACCAGTCCGGCCTTGACAAAGGGCGCGCGGATGAAGCCGGGGGTGGCGCCCACCAGCTTCATGGTGCGTATGAGAAAACGCCGCGAGTAAATCGACAGCGAGACGGTGGCGGCGATGAGCACCAGCGAGATAATCAGCAGGACGCCGCCTAAGACGGACAGCACGATGGCCATGTTGCGGAACGAGCGGCTGACGTTCTCGACGACGGTGAGGTCGGTGATGACGTCCTCTACGTCCTTGTCCTTGAGCATCTGGGCGCGGAAGCGCTCGACGCCGTTCTTGTCGGCGGCCTGTTTCTTGAGGTGCACCTCGTATTCGGCCGAGTAGGGGTTCTCCTCGAGCAGCGTCACCACTTCTTCGCCGATGTACTGTACCTCCTGGGCCAGCACCATGTCCGCCGACATGAATTTGTAGGACTGGACGGCGGGATTGGTGCCGATGAGGCGTTTGAGACGGTTGATGTTGATGTCGCTTGTGCCGGGCTTTGCCTGGACGGTGACGGTGAGTTTGTTGCGCACGTCGTCGGTGACGCGGCGCGCCACGATGCCCGTCTGTGCCAGCAGTCCTATGACAACGAGCGTCAGAGCCACGCTGACCACGGAGGTGAGGCGCGAACCGAATACCGACGATCTTTTTGGCTTTCTTATTTTAGTCATAGGCCATTTGGGGGATTTTCGGTGCAAAATTACTACATCTGCAAGGCGATTTCAAGCAAAGCCGCCATTAAAAACCGCTTTGAGCTGCCTCGGACGCCGTTTTTAGCATTTTTTAATAAAATCGCGCGTCAAATTTGCCCGGCTGGCCGATAGAGGGCTTATTCGGCGCGGACGATGCCGAAGGCGTGGCCGTCGTAGCGGAAGGTGAGGACGCCGACGGCGGCGAGGCGGACGGTGACGTCGGCGGCGGTGCGCTCGCTGATGCGGGCGGCGACGGCGATGTCGGCAATCTGCTGCGGTACGCCACCGGCGCGGTCGATGGCGTCGAGGATAGCCGTGGCCTCGCCGTCGAGGGTGAGGGCGGGGCGCTGCTCCGGGTCGGCCTGCATCTGCCAGGCGCGCACCATCAGCGGGTGGGCGGCGATGTTCTCGTCGGCGACGCGGTAGTAGGCGCGCATGGTGCCGTCGGCCTCGCGGACACGTACGGGACGGACGTCGGAGGCGTCGACGGTGGCGCGGATGACGATGACGCCGGGATCGGTGCGGAAGGCATCGAAATGCACGTCGACAGCCGGGACGCAGTACATCTGCGCGGCCTGCTCGACGACGTAGATGTCCTCGTCGTTGCGCACGCCGGCGATGGCGCCGTTGTCCTTGACGCCGATGAGCAGGCTGCCTCCGTCATTGTTGGCGAAGGCGCTCACCGAGCGCGCGATTTTGCGGGCGTCGCTGATGGCGAACTTGAAGTCCTGGTGCTCGTGCTCGCCCTCTTCGATAAGGCGCTGCACCAGATACCGTCCCCGTTGTGCTCTGATGTCCTTCACTGTAGTGCCGGTCAGTCGGGATAAACCATGTGGGCCTCGTCGAGCTCGGCGAGGACGCGGGCGTAGCGTGCCGCGGCCTGACGGGCGGCGCCGAGGTCGTTGAAAGTGTAGTTGCCGCAGTCGCGGGCGGTGGCGCCGGGGATGTCGCCCTCGAAGGCGGCTATCCATCCGAACATATCGGCCAGGACGGGAACCATCTCGGCAGGCTTGACGTCACCCTGAAGGATGAGGTAGTTGCCTGTGCAGCAGCCCATGGGGCCCCAGTAGACGATGCGGCTGCCCCATTCGGCGTTGTTGCGCAGCCAGGTGGCGGCGAGGTGCTCGATGGTGTGCAGGGCCTGCGGGCTCAGGGCGGCCTCGCGGTTGGGGGCCGTCATGCGCAGGTCGAGGGTGGTGAGGACGTCGCCCGAGGGCGTGGTGTCGCGTCGGCTGACATAGACGCCCGGCTCAAGCGTGAGATGGTTTATGGTGAAGCTTGCGATTTTTTTCATAGCTCTTTTATATAGTTGCGAGGAGGGATTTCAGGGCCTCGAAGGTGTGGCGTGGTGCGTCGGTCCAAAAGTTCTCGTACTGGCTGATGTTGTCCTCGCCTCCGGGGGTGTCGCTGATGACACGCATGCAGATGAAAGGGACGTTCTTGAGGTAGCACACCTGGGCGATGGCGGCGCTCTCCATGTCTACGGCCAGAGCGTCGGGGTACATCGACAGGATGTGGCTGACCTCCTCGGGGCGCGAGACGAATATGTCGCCGGAGATTATGGGACCGAATTTGGCGCCCTCAATCATGGGAAGGCAGGCGGGGTCGAAGGCACAGGGCAGCATCAGCGGGCATCCCGAGGCCTGGCCGGGAACGGTGCCTGGACCGCACCACACGTCGTGGTAGGCCACCGCCGAGGCCACGGCGATGTCGAGGACGTTTGTGGCGCCGGTGCCTCCGGCGACGCCGGTGTTGATGACGAGCGAGGGGTGGAAGGTGTCGATGAGTGTGAGCGTGCCGATGGC
Organism: Muribaculaceae bacterium; assembly: GCA_051890455.1. GTDB lineage: Bacteria > Bacteroidota > Bacteroidia > Bacteroidales > Muribaculaceae > CAG-873. The sequence continues at coordinate 475 of JBJFEE010000104.1, read as the reverse complement.
GGCGTTGACTTTGCCGATGCCGCACTGCATGGCCACGACCTCGCGCGAGCCGACGGTGCCGGTGTGGAAGACGATGTCGTTGACCGTCACCGTTCCGTGTCCTTCAAGCAGATGCAGCAACAGGTCCAGCTCCTTGCCCATCGCCACGATGATACCGATTTTCATTGTAATTTGATTTGAAATTTGATGACGGTGCCGTATCGTAAGGGAGCTTAGTCCGATGGGGGGCGTGTCAAAATAGCCTGAATGTAGGGACATGCCTTTGGCATGTTAATCCGGTCAGTTGGTTTTCATGCTTAACATCGCAAAGCGATGTCCCTACATTATTAATATTTCACATTTTGACACACCGCCATGGCCCGATGATATGCTGTACCGATGTATTTACAAAAAAAGCCTCCGTGTTGACGGGAGGCTTGGGGTGGGCGCTGAGGGATTCGAACCCCCGACCCTCTGCTTGTAAGGCAGACGCTCT
>JBJFEE010000103.1:0-41194 GCA_051890455.1 Muribaculaceae bacterium | reverse complement strand
CCCGACCCTCTGCTTGTAAGGCAGACGCTCTGAACCAGCTGAGCTAAGCGCCCGTTCTCGCCTAAAGCGTTGCAAAGGTACAACTTTTTTTTGAACCTCCAAAAAAAATCGCAAAAAAGTGCGTTTTCCACTTTTTGCGATTTTTGGAGGATGTCAGGATGGACAGCTGGCAGGCCCGATATGCAGAGACCAATTTGTTTTGTAAGTCAATAAAGAATCAGCCCCATATATGACCGTTACAATAATCGTTTGGGGAGGTGATGTTGCCATATCGGCCACATCTGCGGGTGGATGAGTTCCAAAGGGCGCAGTTGTCGCAGCATCCGTCAGATGTACCGTTACGCTTGGGTGTGTCGTCGCTTCCTGCACTTGAGGGGCGTCGGCCCGAATCGTCGAACCCGTCCTTGAAGAACGCGTAGATTACCGTCAGCACAACGCATCCGATAACAATATTAAGGATGCCGCCGGCTATGCTTGCCAGAATTGAGCCGATGCCGTTTACGAGGACGGCCGTCGTAAAGACTGTCGCCATACCGGCTACCGAAACCCATGCACCCCATCGCGGCTTACATTTGATACGCCGGGCAAACAGCAAGCCCAAAATCTGCACCAGCCCCAATATAAACATGCTGAATAGCTGATTGGAGCCATAAGTGGCAAAGACGGAATAATGGATTGAGTAGATAATCTCGGCCACTCCCGCCGCCGCAAGAAACCAATATGTATTGCCCTTAAACGGTCTGGGCAGTACGGGACACCATGCCGTCACTGTCCCGATTACCACTAATATGATGACAACCCATTTCATAAAGCGGTCCCAATCACTTTCGGATGCATAGCCTTTTCGGGCTTTTTTTGAAGCGACAGCTTTGTCTATGGCGTTGTCATAGCCCGCATCGACGGCGCCGTCGGCCTCTTCGTCATAGTCGCAGATCGCGGAGCCCTCCCTCTGATACGCTCTGGGATTGTATCCGAGCGTCGTATAGGCATAGTCGAGTTCGTCCTGATAGACGCTCGTGTCCGGATCACGATTGCTTTTGTCACCGTAAAAACCGCCCCAGTCGAGGCACCACCCGTGGATACTGTGGTCGGCGTCGTCGATATAAATCCAGTGCTCAGACTCGTCCGACTCACGGAAGGATAACTCTACCTCCGCAGGCACGGTTCCTATGACCTTTCCATTGATTGAAGCCGAATCATACAGTTTCAGATTCTTGACAACGGCGGTAAACGGGTGCTCCAGCGGTGTGACCGGACGACCCTTTTCGACGGCAAAAGCGACCATCAATGAAACCGTAGTCGCGACAATGCACATTACAACTCTTTTCATGGTGTTATTTGTTTGGGTTCACAAACTTTGGCCCAGCTATCACGCTCCCAAAAGGCGAGACGCCCTGGAATTGGAAAACTGCCGAGGTTAAGGCCTACAGGCATCTGATAACGGGTTATTCAACGAAGCAGTAGCCGCCGTCGTACATGTAGACCGTTGCGGGCTTTTTGAGGGGCTCGGCCTGCTTGATGACGGTTTCAAAAAACTTGGACGGGAATTTGCGGATGTCCGTGACGGGATAAGAGTCTTCGCTTGTCGGACTGGGTCTGAAATCGGACATGCTTTGTTTGGTCGAAATGAGGGAATAGGCGCCATATTCGTTTTTCAGGAGTGTCGGCTTTGCATTATCCTCGTAGGTGTTTTCGCCATAATCGCAATCGAAGGAGTAAGGACATACAATTTTGCCGTTTTCGAGGCGACCGATATAGAATGTTGCCAAACTGTTCATCTCGTCGTAAGTGAAGAAAACACCGTATGTGCCCTCAACGCCGGGAGTGTTGAGAAACATAAAATTGTGTTTGTTTGGGCTGTCGGGTTGGATGGGAGTGATTTCGGACACCTTGCAGAATTTGGAGCTAACCCAGCCGTTTGACTCGGCCTTAGGCCCTACTTTGTAAAGCTCAATCCATCCGGGCTTTTCAGAAACCACTGGCGCGAAATCCGAGAACGTGATGGCCTGAACAGGACCGCCCGTCTTTGTTCCCCAGTAGGCATAATAAATTACGGGGGTGTCGTAATCTTCGATTTTACTTTCGTTGTAAACCATTTTGGGCGCCGATGTGGAAGGGAGTTTGCGCACGTTCACGCCACCTTCGGCGGTGCATTCGGCTACCTTGTTCCAAGTGGGAGCCGTCACGGTGAACGGAAAGGTAATGGCCTGGCAGCTGAGCGCGGTAATGGCAGCGGCCACCGCAATAAGAGCAGTCTTCATAAATAAATTGTTAATGTGATGATGAAAAATTGTTTTGGTATAGGATTGAGTATTCTGGAGTGCGGAGAAGGGGCTAATTGGTCGGAATCATATTGAGTAGCGCTCGCTGTATCTTTGTTGGTGCCTGCCAGAACCACTCCTCGTCGGTGGTGCTGCGGTCAGTGTTGGTGTAGACAGCGCCTTTAGGAATCAGGGCGACGTGCTGACCCTGGGGATGGCTGGACGGGCCTTCGGGCTCGGCCTGGTTAAGGGTGTTGGCCTGCAGGATGTAGAGGTTTTTGGCCATGTAGTAGTCGATGTATTCTTCTTTGTCCTCGGGGAATTCATTGTTCCAGTTGGCGTCGCTGTTGAGCACGACGGGGAGGTCATGCTGGATGCGGTAACGCACCTCGCCGGGATGCAGGAGCAGGCCGTTCTCATCGGTGACATAAGCGGCAAAGGTCGGGTCGACCCATATCCATTTGTCCAGCGACTCGCTCCAGGCCACGCAGATGACGTGGCAGTCGTTGTCGGTGTCCCAGGCTTTGGGGAGGCAGGTGATGTAGCGGGCAGGGATGCCCACGGCCAGAAGGGTCTCGGTGAGGCAGATGGCGAGGGCGCGGCAGTTGTAGCCGCAGCTGTCGCGGCGGGCGCTGTCGTAGATGTTGCGCAGGTTGCGCGGGCCTTCGGCTATGCCGTTGCTGCCGTCGTGGCGGATGTTGTCGTGCACCCAGTACAGCAGGTTCTTGATGCGGCTGATGTCGCTGCCGTCGCCGGCGATGCTGTCGAGGTTGAAGCGCTCGTTCGATAAAAGCAGCAGGCTGTCGGTTTTGTGGGCCGGAAAGCAGAAGCCGAATGAGGAGTCCAATGTGGTATCTGGCGCGTAGGCCGGGGACTCTTTGAGAATTTCTATTTCGTTCTTGACGTCATCGCCGAGGTTCCAGGCGTATTCCATCGACTTTTTCAGCCTGTCGGCCTCGGGGCTGCCGAGGTCGGACAGTATGGGCTGGACGATTTTCGCGGCCTGATACTGCCGTTTGCGCATCCACTCGGGGTCGGTGGCACGCAGAACTTCTGACTGCCAGCGGGCTACGCGCTCAAGTTCTGCAATGAGCCGTGGATTGTCGCGCAGTTGGACGGCTGTGGCCTTGACGGTGGTGCTGTCCTTGTCGTAGACGTTCAGGAACGCTCCGTTGTCGGTGATGCCGTGATATTTAGGGCAATTGTATTCGGGTCCGATATTGAAATCCAGTCCCGGGCTAACCACCACGTTCTCAAAAACAACCTCCTCGAGCTCGGGCAGATTGTACAGGAAGCCGGGGCCGCCGGTGGACGATATGGATCCGCGGAAAACTATCTTTTTCAGCTTCGGGCAGTTTGAGATAAAAGTACAGTCGAAATGGCCGATCATCCCGTCGAAGACCACCTCCTCAAGCGCGGGCAGACCGCTGAGCAGGGCGCCGGGAAGATAGTCCACATCGCCGAAAGTTATCTTCCTGAGTTTCGGAAATCTGCCATAGTCGCCCAGCCGTCCGAACATCCCCACGTCCGGCACCCGTATTTCCTCCGCGTCAGCGTCAAAGACCATGCTGTCCGGAAACAGCGCATGCCCGTCGCGAATGGCCGACTTGAAGTATCCCGGCGATTTGATGACAACGCTCTGCGAATACATCGCAGCGATACATAGAACACCGGTTAGGGCGCCGGAAATAAATTTCTTAATCATAGCATTTTTTATATGTTATTTGGCCAATGAACGGTATTGGCCGGGGCTGCAGCCGGTGAGCTTCGTGAAGACGCGATGGAATGACTGGCGTGAGCTGAAGCCCGACTTTTCGGCCACGATGTCGAGTTTGTCATTGCCCGACTGCAGCAATGTCCGGGCATGTTGCACGCGGTATTCGTTGACAAACTCGAAAAAGGTCTTGCCGTGGCTGTTGTTGAAGAACCGGCTGACGTAGGTGCGGTTCGAGTTTATCATTGCCGCGACATCCGACAGTTTTAGCTGAGGATTCAGGTAAATCTGCTGATTCTCAAACAGGTCGAGAATTCTTTCGCGCAGAGTGGCGTTGCCGATGTCGGATGAGGTATCCGGTTCGGCCTGTGCGGCCGGTTCGGCAAGCTCATCGATGACAGACTCGTGTCTGTAGATGAAATAGCATATCAGCATCCATACACCAAGCGTCACGGCCATATAGATTGCCTCGGTTATCATGTTGATTATGACGCAGTCGACAATCCACAGCGACAGTATTAAAAAGAATAGCAGCAGGATGTAGCGCAACCAGTTTAGGTTGATGTTGTCCTCGTAGGAAAATCTTTCCTTCAGGCGGCGGTGATAGCGCGGAATGGCAATCAGCGCCCAGATCGCATATCCGAAACCATAGATACCGGCCCATACGACGTCGGCATAATAGAATAGGTCATTACGCGTGGCGATGAGCAGAGCCGGACACAGCAAAAAAGGTACTTCGTGAAAAATCATGGTGCCGGTCTTGAGCGAGCCGGGCCGACACAGCTCAATCAGCACAAAGGCGTAGAGCGGTACGGTCACCATGTCGACGGAGGTCATAACCATCCACACATAATCGGTCATGTCTGTTTCACCGGACATAAACACGATGTCCTTGATGCACTGCAGCACCAGGACAACCATCAGCACCGACACCAGATGCGACAGCCTCTCGCCGTTCTTATGCCAGATGGACCATGCCATCATGCCGTAAAACATGATGCAGAGCCCGTAAACAAGATGTAGGTATTCAGGTGTCACAGTGTCAAGTCAAAAGTGGCGTAAGGTTGCAGATTGGTTTGTTTGCAAAGATAAGAAAAAATTGGGGATGAGCAAGTCCGGGGCTCTGGATTGGTGTAAGAAGCTGTTTTTCCCTAAAAGGAACCGGCTGGAATGGATTTGGATATGGATGCAAAAAAGTGGAGAAGCGAATTCGCTTCTCCACTCCCCATTTTTCGGATTTCAGAGGCCGGAGGGAGGATCCTGACGGCCTCTTATTTCTGGAACAGTCGGTCGTAATCGGACTGGTAGGCGCGATAGGCGTTGCCCATGCGCGTGATTACGTCCTGCAGTGTGTTTTCGTTGTTTTTGTACCAGAGTAATGGGGGATACCAGCTGATGTCGGTGCGTTTCTGTGCCGGTTTCATCCGTGTGCCGGCTACTAAGGCGGCATCAAAACCTTTGTCAACCTTGGTGACGAAGACCCCGCGTGTTGTCTCGCGCAGCACTTTGCTCTGCGCCTCGACCCATCCGCCGGCTTTGGTGGAATAAGTCTGCAACTCGCCAAAGGTAAACTCGTCCTTTTCGGTGTCGCGGTCGAGTATTTCGATACGGTAGCGGCGCGGGGTACACTGTGGCGACGAATGTCCGTCGAAGGCCATCGCCATGTTCATGTACAGCGCGGCCATAGGGTCGCCGGGCTTGATCTTGAGGTTGCCGAAAGTTACGCTTCCGCCTTCGACGACAAGCCATTCGCGGCCGGTGGCCTCGTCTTTCTGCGAGCCCGCGACTTTCAGGGGCGCGCAGAAGATACGCGTTTCTACAGTGGGGGTTGAATATAGTTTTGTCGGGTCGAACATCACCACCAGGAAGCCCGAGGTCTTTTCGCCGTAGGGCGACGCCAGGTCGGCCTCGCGGCTGAGCTCAGCATACACCGGGATGTCGTCGCTTATTCCGCCGGGCTTGTTTTCCTCGATATGCAGGGTGCCAAGATAGGCACCGGTAGCGGCAACCGGATCAATGTCCTCTTCTTTGATGAATTTGACGGTGACGGTCATGTCGTTGGTGACGGCGAACGGCTCGCCGGCTATGACAGGTTTCGAGGGCGTGCACTCGATGCCGGCCAGGGCCCAGTGCTCGGCGGGTACGGCTGTCAGTGTCACCGGGTCGCCGTATTTGATGGCAGAGGATGCCGACAGGCTGACGGAGCCTTCGCCTTCCTTCTGTACCTTTATGCTGTAAGTGTGCTCGGTGCGAACTTTGGGCCCTACGGGAGGTGTCTCGGGGTCGATTGGCTGCGGGTATGGCGGGGGAAGGGGATGTCCCGGCTGATCGGGCTCATCGGGTTCGTCGGGCTCAATAGGCTCGATGGGTAAGATTGAACAGTCGGGAGTGTCGCCGGTGCCGAAAAGCCACACTATCTGCCCTTTGGTGTCCATCAGGCCCAAGTAGCGGTTGTAGTCTATCTTTACCTGTTTGATTTTGGCGTACCCGGACTTCTGGAACTGGCCGAATTCGGAGAGCTCGTGTTTGCCGTAGTCGGCCGACCAGTCCTGAAGCACGATGTTGCCGTCCCCGTCGATGACAAAGTTGCCGGACAAATTGAGGTAGGTGGCCAGGCCGGCGGGCCCGAAGTGCGGGCCGTGCTGGGAGGTGGTTGTGCCGTTGAGAATTTTGTCGGAGAATGTTTTGAGAATGTTGAAATCCGTGTCAACCATCGACACCTGGATGCGGTTGTCGCCGATGAAGGCGTGTCCCTGAAAAAAACCGCTGCCGTTGACCTGTTTCGACAGCTGTTTGCCGGTGACGTCGTAATATGCCGTTCCGTCGTGCTCTTCGATGTAGAAGATGCCGTCACCGACGGGGCTGACTTTTGTCGAGGCGCTGGTGTACACCTCGTTGCCCTTGGTGTCGATGAGTGTACGGCCGGTTTGACCTTTTTTTGTGACCCAGCAGTAGCCGCCGTGGAAGTTGTCGGCCATATAATACTTGGGCGCGATGACGACATTACCCTTGGCGTCGATGAATCCCCAGGCGTAGTCTATGCCGGAGGACTTCATATATACCGCACGCAGGCCGTCGACGAGGGGGCGCAAGGGGTTGACGGTGGCCTCGGCGAGATTGAGCGCCGGGAAGATTTTCTCGCCTCGCGGGTTTATGAAAAAGTGGCTCTTTTTGTAATTGACAGTCTGTTCGACAAGCGCTATGCCGTCAATGAACTGTGAGACCCCGGTCCAGTTGGGGTCAAGCTCTTTCACGCTACCGTCGAGATAGAGGAGCGAATATACGTCTCGTCCTTTTACCTTCTTGGTGGTGCTGATGGCTACGGCAACTCCTGAGTCGAAGCGCGGAGCCCCGGATGTATATGTAGTTTTCCACTCCGGCCCGAACAGGCATTTGCCGTCGATGGTCCAGAAAGAGTAAGTGGCGTTGCTGCTCTTTATGGTGAATACGCCTTCGAAGACATCAGAGACGGTGTCGTCGTACAGGTTCTGCAGTCTCATGTAACGGGTGGCCGGAGTGATATAGGGTGTACCGGCCCGGGCGGTGAGTACGGGAAAGTCGGCCGACGGCTGTTTGCCATTCTGAGCCGGTTGCGACGCGCTGTTATTCTGCGCTTTGTTGCCGTTCTTGTTTTTGTCTCCATTCAAAGTCGACTCCACTTTCTCCAGTTTGTTGTTGAGCTTGTCAAGTCCTTTGGAGACTTTCTTCAGGAACTGAGCTTCACCCGCAACGGGTACCGCCGACACGGCAAGCGCCACAAACAGCAGCGCAGCCCCGCGGTATAGGTTATTCTTCTTCATGGTTGGCATAGATTTATGGTTCAGCAAAAAATATCAAATTGGAGTATGCGGTTTTGGGGGCATATACGGATTTTACATCTTTTACATCCGCAAAGATATACCACGACGTCGCAAATGCCGTTCACAACCGATACAATTTATGTCGCAAAACATACAACCTCCGTGTCGCAATCCGTAAAACCCGCAGGCAACAATCCGTAAATCATCCTGATAATAAACTCGATATATTTGGCAGGCAGTTGAACAATTCTTTCAAAAGCATTTGCGGAATAGCATGTTATACCCGCAGTAACAAATTATTTTGTAATTTTGCGGGCGAAAATTTTTGTTGAAAGATGAAGGTTGGTGCTATCAGGCGGCGGGTGAAGCCGCTGATGATGCCGATTGCCATTCTGGCGGGCATCTTTTTTCACCGCGAGATTGATGCGGTGGCGTTTCTGGCGCCGGCGCTGATTTTCGTGATGCTGCTGATTACATTCTCTCGTATCCGGCTCAGCGAGGTGCGGCTCGACCGCATGACGTGGCTGTTGCTGGCCGTGCAGCTGCCGGTGTCGCTGCTGGCGTACCTGGCGGTGCGCCCGTTCAGCGAGGTGGCGGCGCAGGGTCTGTTTATCTGTATTTTCTGTCCGACGGCGACGGCGGCTCCGGTGATTACGCAGATGCTGGGCGGCAGCCTGGCGCGTCTTGTCAGCTTCAGCCTCGTCAGCAACGCCACGGTGGCGCTTACGGCGCCGTGGATTTTCGCGGCCATGGGCAGCGGACATGTGGACGTGCTGACGTCGATGCTCAGCATCGCGCGTCATGTGGTGCCGCTGATACTGGCGCCGTTAGCATTAGCTGTGCTGTTGGAGCGCACTGTCCCGCGCGTGCATGCCGCGCTGAGCGAGAAGCAGGCTATCTCGTTCTATTTGTGGTCGATTTCGCTCATCATCGTCGTTGGCCGCGCCGTCAGCTTTGTCATGGCCGAGCCTGTTGAGACCATTCCGCTGATGGCGACGCTGGCGTTTCTTGCCCTTGTGGCCTGCGCGGTGCAGTTCGCCATAGGGCGCCGCATAGGCCGTGCCTGCGGCGACCGCATTTCCGCCGCCCAGGGTCTTGGACAGAAGAATACCGTGCTGGCGATATGGATGGCGCTGACCTACCTTAACCCGCTGACCTCGGTGGCTCCAGCTGCCTACGTCATCTGGCAGAATACATTCAATTCGGCGCAGCTTTATTTCAGGATGCGCTCCAAGGGTGGCGTGTGATAATGGAAAACTTTTATGCGCTCCGGGGCGTTTTAATCGCGGGAGGCGTAACAGGCCTCCGTCATCACAATTATATAACTGTATAAGTCAATACCACATGAACAGCATATTTGAAACGCTGCTGGAGCTGCCTCTGCTGCGGGGCGCCTCGCGCGAGCGTATATCGGAAATAGCAGGTGCGACGAAATTCCATTTTCTGAAGTATCATGAAGGCAACCAGATTGTTGCGCCCGGGCAGGCGTGCACGCACATGATGTTTCTGCTCAGCGGAAAGGTGCGCGTCGAGGTCACCAGCTCGGACGGGCGTTTCCGCCTGGGTCAGACGCTGACCGGTCCCGATGCCATCCTGCCCCAGTTCCTTTTTGGCCGCAATACAGTCAGTCCCTGTTCGGTAATGGCCACCGACACCTGCAGCATCATGCAGGTCGACAAAAACGACTGGCTGAAAATCCTCAATTCCGACCCGGTGTTCATGCTCAACTACCTCAACCTGCTCAGCAGCGGTTCGCAGAACGTCGTCGAGGGCATCCTCGCCATCACCACCGGCAGCATCGAGGAGCGCCTGGCGGTGTGGATTGTGTGTATGACGCAGCCCGGCGCCACTGAAATCACGCTCAGCTGCCGCCAGCGCGACTTATACAGCGTCTTCGGCGTCCAGCGCAGCTCGTTCATCTCGGCCATGGAAGGCATGCGCGAGCGCGGCCTCATCGGGTACACCAACAACGAAATCACCGTCAACGACCGCCGCGCCATGCAGGCCCTCGTCTCCGGCGCCGTAATTGCCGTCGAAGATTAAAAATGTGCGTAATTGACAAATATTCACTACATTTGTCGGCACAAACACTGAATACGCAAATTTATGATACGAGCAATAGTCAGCGGAGCCACGTCGTCTGAGGGCGGTGAGCTTGTCCGCCTTCTTCTTCACCACCCCGATGTAGAACTGACGGTGGCCTGCGAGCCCGCCCATGCGTCGATGGAGCTTGAGCACGTCGTCCCCGGCTTTGTCGGCGACACATCGCTGCGCATCTCCAAGGACTACGGACTCGGCGACGGTGATGTGCTTTTCCTCGCCGACTCGCTGATGCCCGATTTCGATATCGACAGCCCCGAGGCCGCCGACCTGCGCGTCGTGGACCTTACCGGCTGTTTCGAGGGCCACGAGGGCTTTGTCACCGGTATCTGCGAGCTCAACCGCAAGCCCCTGGTGCGCGGAGCAAAACGTGCCGTTGTCCCGGATGCGCTGACGATGCTTGCCGTGACGTCGCTGCTGCCGCTGATGAAAGGGCTGCTGCCCGAAGGCGAGGTGGTGGCGATAGCCGAGGGCATAGGTCCCGAACATGCCGAAAACGCTGCCGACCGGGCCACACGGATAATGCGTTCGGCTCAGCTGGGCTACAACGGACGGCTGAAGATTTCCACCGCCGAGAGCGGCGAGGGCGAGGTGCGCGATCTCAGCGGACGCGTGCGCTTCATGCGCTTCATGGCATACGGAATTCCCGTCAACGCCGACCTGAAGCATGTGCAGGAAATTTACGACGAATACTTTGACGACCACAACTTTGTGTTCATCCTGCCGGGTCGCAAACCGCACCCTGTGGATGTTGTGAACACCAACAAGCTCCTCATCAACCTTGAAAAGAGTCCCGACGGCACACTGACCGTAACCGCGGCCTTCGACCCTGTACTCAAGGGTTCGGCCGGTGCCGCCGTGCACTGCATGAACCTGCTGTTCGGCCTGCATGAACGGGTAGGGCTTGACTTGCTGGCGCTGGGATAATAGATGCCCTCGCTGAAGCTCGGGTGCTGAAACAAAAAGAACGGCGGTGTGTCAAAATGTGTGATTTTAATGATGTAGGGACATCGCTTTGCGATGTTAAGCCTGAAAAACAGCATATTGGTCCAACATGCCAAAGGCATGTCCCTACATTCAGACTATTTTGACACAACCTCGAATTGTAATGCCCGGGCTTTTAAGCTTCCGGGTGGTAGGTTTTGATGTGGCGGTTTTTCTTGGCTTCGTAGATGTCGGCGAGGGTCAGCATGATGCCGGACTCCTCGACGTCGCCGAACTCGTCGTTGATGGCGGTGCCGAACATGCGCATGGACGGCGACAGACCCATATAGGCGTTCACTAACGGGGGAATGGAGATGCCGTGACTGTGGATTTCGGCGTTGAGGGTGCGGTAATCCTCGTTGTACGACGCGCCGCTGAAGACAGACGTGATTTCGGGGCGGTCGACGTTGTTGTCGATGGGCTCGAAGGGACGCACGAGGTTGTCCGGGTCAGGGAAATACTTGTGCAGGAAATGCAGCAGCATGTCGCGGCATTTGCGGTCGTAGTTGCGGTACATCGTCATCTTGCCGAAGAGGAAACGGATGTCCGGGTTGAGGACCGTGATGGCGCCCAGGCCGTCCCACAGGTTGTCGAGGGCAAAGAGGGCTTTTGCGCCGGCACGCGACGACTGGTATTCGGGACGCACGAACGAGCGGCCCAGCTCGATGGTGTAGGGAAGGTAATCGCGGACGAACTTTTCCGAGAACCTGAACATGTGCGCTGTGGCTATGCGCAGCGTGCCGTCCTCGCGTGTGCGGATGTTGGGACCGAGCAGAAAGCGGTAACCGCCCAGAATCTGCTCGGACTCAGGGTCCCACACTATGAGCTGGCGGCAGGGCGGGTCCATCAGGTCGTATTCGTCGATATCGCACTCCTTGCCCGTGCCGCCGCCGGCACCGCGGAAGGTTATCTCGCGCAGGCGTCCTATTTCGCGCATCACATTGGGGCACGTCTTTGCGTCCACCACATAGATGACATTGCCGCCCTTGTTGGTGGTGCGCAGCAGGCGGTCGGGGGTAAGCTCCGACTTCAGTACGTCTACAGGAACGGCGGGAATAATAGGTTGCTCAGTCATTATCGGTAAGTTGTTGTTCTCTGGTTAAGTTAAGAATTTAAGATTTGGCCTCTGCCGCCAGACTGTAGACGCGCTCGCACAGTTCGGCGGCGGTCTGTCGTGCGTGTGGACCACCCTTGAGGTCGGCGGCCTCAACGGGCGTGCCTATTACAATCGGGAGCGTCGTGCCCTGCTGGCCGAAGACCTCGCGGGGCAGGCGCACCATCTCGATGTTGAGGCGTATGCCCAGGAGCTCGCGCCACTGTGCCAGACGGTAGAAGAACATACTGTTGCGACCTCCGCAGTACACCGGCACAACTTTGCGCCCGTGGCGGACGGCAAGGTTGACGAAAGCGGGCTTCCATGTCAGGTCATGGACGCCGATTTTCGGCTGCAGGCGCGACACCAGTCCGGCGGGGAAAATCAGCACCGGGTTGTTCGACGCCAGCGCCTCCTCGACGCGCAGGGCCGTGGCATGGTCCTGCTGTCCGTGCTTGTTGACGGGCAGAAACACCTCGCGCAGTGGCTCGATGGCCATGAGCATGTCGTTGACCATGACGTAGACGCGGCCGCCGAAATGACGGCTCATCAGGTTGATGAGAGCCATGCCCTCGACACCGCCGAGGGGGTGGTTGCTCACCAGCATCACGCGCCGGTCGGACGGTTCGGGCAGGCGGTCGGCGCCGGTGATGCGCGTCGTCACGTTCAGCTCCTCCAGCACGCGCCGGGCAAAGTCGCCTCCGGTGGCGGGCCAGGCAGCCTCGAGCAGCGCATTCATCTGCGGCACGCAAATCACCTTCTCGAGCCATCGGATAAGCCATCGCGGCACAAAGCGCATACGGCGCTCGCCCAGCTTGCGCGTCAGCGTCCCCGGCAGGTCAATCTGCAGGGGAGAGGGCGCCGCGTAGTCCTCAAGGCCGATGTGGGTGATGCAGTTACTCATTGTTGGCAGACGGTGCGCCGCAGGTCACGGTGCCCGAATTGACAGTCAAAAATTTTAGCGGTTACAAAATTAATGCTTTTTTCTGAAAAAACCGCAAAATTGCCAATAGCCGGCATAAAGGCAAGGCTATTCGGACGACTCAATGGAAAAGTTTCGGAGCTTTGGGCATGGCACGAGTGGCTCTGCCGTCACGGCGAAGCATCATCGTTTTAATATCGGACAGCGGGGATTTAAATTCTTGCCTGACCGGCCATGCTGTAGACGCGGTTGCAAAGTTCGTCGGCGGTGCGGCGGGCCATGGGTCCGCCCCGGAGGTCGGATGTCTCGACAGGCGCGCCTATCACTATGGGCAGCGTCGAGTTGCGCTGGCGGAAGACCTCGCGGGGCGTGCATACCATTTCAAAGTGGAAGGGGATACCCAGAATTTCGCGCAGACGTCCGAGACGGTAAAAGAGCATGCTGTTGCGGCCTCCGCAGAACACCGGCACAACCTTGCGGTCATGACGGAGGGCAAGGTTGACGAAGGTGGGACGCCAGGCAATGTCGTGAATGCCGATTCCCGGCAGCAGGCGCGACACGGTGCCTGCGGGGAAAATCAGCACAGGGTTGTCGGATGCCAGCGCTTCCTCCAGGCACACCGACACGTCCTGGTTCTGCTTGCCGATACTGTTGACGGGCAGAAATACCTCGCGCAGGGGCGCCACAGCCATGAGGATGTCGTTGACCATGGCGTACACGTGTCCGCCGAAGTGACGGCTCATGAGGTTGATGAGCGCCAGGCCTTCGATGCCGCCGAGGGGGTGGTTGCTGATAAACATCACACGCCGGTCGGACGGGTCGGGAAGATGGTGGGCGCCGGTGACGCTGGTCTTCACATTCAGCTCCTCCAGTACGCGGCGGGCAAAGTCCGGACCTGTCGCAGGCCAGGTTGTCCTGAGCATCGCGTTCATCTTTGACACGCATATAATCTTCTTGAGCACGCGCACCGCAAAGTCGGGCACATAGCGCATACGGCGCTCGCCGAATTTGCGCAACATCGTGCCCGGCAGGTCAATCTGCAGGGGCGATGAAGTCTGTTTGCCCTCGAAACTTCGGTGGGTAAGGCAGTTGTTCAGCATTTGACTGGTTTGCGAAGGACCGCAGGTCGGCGGCGTCAAGAATTAGATGTGCAAGAAAATTGTCGGGCACAAAGATAAAACAAATTTTGAAATATCGCAAATTTGGCGAGGTTTAGGCCAAAAATCAGACTTTCAGGGAATTCCGATTATCCCGTTATCGCTTTTTGGGCTGGATGTTCAGACGGTACTGGACGCTGAACATGACGTAGCGGGGCAGGGCGTTGGTGTAGGTGACGGTGCGGCCGCTTGCCGACACGGCGTAACTGACGTTGGAGAGCTTGTGCAGGAGGTCGAAGCCGTCGAGCATGAACACCCAGCGGCTGTAGCCCACGGGGCAGTAGCTCAGGCGCGCGTTCCAGACTGGGTCGGTGGTGTCAAGGTCGGGATTGCCGTAGCCGCGGCGGGTGTAGCACATGAAGTCGGTGCTGATGCCGAAGCCTTTAGGCAGTTTGAAGACTCCCGAGACACCATAGTTGACATGGTTGGCGTTGAGGGTATTGAAGCCCTGCTGCGACGATGTTGTGTGGCGGTTGGTGTAGTCGCATCGCAGCTGCAGGCTTTGGCCGGCGAACTGCCATCCGATGCGGAATTTCTCGCTTGTGGACAAGTGGCGCACACGCGTCAGCTCAGGCATTTCGGCGTTCACGCCAATCATGTCGTTGTAGTGCGAGAAATTGACGTCGGTCTCCGAGCTCAGCGTGAACTGTTTGGTGGAACCGAACTGCCATTCAATCTCGTTGGTGACGGCAGCGGTTTTGTTGCCGTTGACATTGTACATGCGGTTGGTGCGGATGCCGGTGGTTGTATCGTATACGTAGCCCCGCGTCAGAGCGTCGGTGGTGTGTGCGTAGCTGGCGTAGAAGACATTGGTGAGCGTATGGCTCGCCGGGCTGTACTGCCAGCGCAGCAAGTGACGGTAGGCGTACTCGGTTTTGAGGTCCGGGTTGCCCACATAAATATTGAGAGGGTTGCTGTCGTCAGTGATGTCGAGCAGGTCGGTCATCTCGGGCAGATTTGTGCTCACACGGAAGCTGTAGCGGATGCTGTTGCGGTAGCGGTAACGTTTCGGGTCGATGCGTCCGAAACTATACTCGATGCGTCCGTCCCAGATGCTGCTGATGTCTATTTCGGCGTTTGTTTTGGACAAGCGGTAATTCTGCCGATTGCGCGTATAGTCGAGCTTGCGGTGTACCAGCGCTATCTGCGGCATCAGGGTGATGCTCAGTGCCGATTTCTCGGCAAACGTATTACCGAACTGTAAGTACGGGCTGAAGGTGTGGCGGTTGGTGTATGTATGCGACATGTAGCTGTTGGCGGGGTCGAAGACGCTCTGATAGCCCTCGGGGAGCACGCCGTAGATGCCCATCTCCTGCAGGCGGTCCAGTGCGTACATGTACGAGTCCTGAGTCTTGTCGATGAAATCATAGTCGTAATTCAGGCCGTAATATACGTTCTTTATCGAGGAGGTATAGCCAAGTTCCGTCGAAAGCTGCATGGTGTGGTTGGGGCTGTTGTCAGTATACTGGCGGCGGCGTTCGGCGGCGTTGGGATTGTCGCCGAAATTGATGTCGTAATCGTGCCACTGTTCGCCCTTCTCACTTGTGTAGGATGCGGATACACCGAACCTCAGGTGGTCCTCGGTGCGCGGAATACGGTAGGCGCCATAGATGTTGGCCATGCCATTGAGGGAGCGGCTCCACCCGTCGATGCGTGTGCGGCTGCGGTTGAGCACGCTTGCAAGCATCTCCTCGCTGCCGTCGCTGTAGAGGGCGTCGAGTATTTCTGGTGTCATGGTCTCGTATTCCTTAGTAAACGAGCCCTCAAGGTCGGCATTGCGGTTCTTGCTGTAGCGGTAGCTGCCGCTGATGAGTGCTCCGGTCATCCATTGCTTGCCCCATTTTTTGCCGAGGCTGTGCGATGTGCGCACGCGTGTCTGGCGGTTGTGGCCGTTGCTGAAACTGTTCTCGTAAGTGTCGCCTCCGGGCAGGAAATTGGTGCGGGCGGTGGTGCGTTCGTTGTCGTTCATCACCTGGTTGAAGGAGACCTCGCCACGGGCCCAGCGTGTCTCGTTGACATCCTCGTAGTTGTAGTCCAGCCCGGCCATTGTGGTGCGCTTTGTGCCCGAGGGCATCTGTTCGGGTGTCCATGTGTCGTTTTTACCGGGCTTGCGCGTGTCATTGAGGTTATTGACGTTGGCGACGAGTGTCACGCGGGTCGTGGGGTTGAACCAGTTGACGAAGGCGCGGCCAAGGTAGCGGTCCTCGCTGCCGTAGCCGCCCTGGGCGTTGACGAGCCAGCCGATGTTGTATTCGCGTTTTAGACGCACGTCCATGGTCAGCACCTTGGGTGCCGTGATGTCGTCGCGGCGCTTGGCGTCAGGGGTCTGACCCTCATAGACCTGCACGTTCTTGACGGTGTAGGCCGCGATGTTTTCGAGCATGAGGTTGTTGTTGCCGTCAAGGAACTCCTTGCCGTTGAGCAGCAGCGACTCCACAAACTCGCCGTTGACCTTGATCTGGCCGTCGCTGTTGAGCTCCACGCCAGGCAGCTGCGCTATCAGCACATCCAGCATCGACCCTTCGGCAAGCTGGAAGGCGTCGGCGTTGTACACGACCGTGTCGCCCTTGTTGTAGAACTTGATTTTGGTGGTCTCCACCGTCAGCTCGCGCAACTGTTCGGGGGCACGCTGCATGAGGATGGTGCCTATGTCGCGCCATTCCTCGCGCTTGCCGACTTTGCCGGTGCGGTAGTTGATTATCTGAGAGTTGTAGCCGGGGCAGAACACCTCGATGAGATAAGTCGAGTCCACCTTGGGCACTCCTAAGAAGAATGTCGCGAGGGTGTCCACATCATTGCCGTTCCAGCGGAAGCTTTTGTTGGCGCGGCAAGTGTCGCGGGGAGCGCCGGCCGAGTCGTACATCACGGCGTAGGCCTGGGTGAGCTCGCGTTTGGTGACCGCGTCGCGCACACGCCCGTTCAGCAACAGCTTGTCGTCGGCAAAAGCAGTCAGAATACACACGGTGATAAGAATCAGGGACAGGATTTTTCTCATATCGGTTTTAAGGCTTTATATAGGGCGTTGCAAATGTAGGGAATAATATCGTGTCCGCCAAAAATATAGGGGAGATGAATGAAATTCGACACAAATTTGTCGGGCATGGGGATGTCAGTTCGGTTTTTTTGTCGTACTTTTGCAGTATGCCTGCAAAAGGGCGCTTTCAAACATTATTTTTCGACTTTAAAATTTACGCAATATGGCAAACTGGTTCGAGTGCAAGGTGCGCTACGACAAAGTACAGGACAACGGCTCGGTGAAAAAGGTTAACGAGCCCTATCTGGTTGATGCTCTCAGCTTTACCGAGGCCGAGGCCCGCATTATCGAGGAGCAGACGCCCTTCATTTCCGGCGATTTCTCCGTTTCGGCGGTGAAACGCACGAAGATAAGCGAGATTTTCTATGACGAGGGCGGCGACCGCTGGTACATGGTCAAGGTGGCCTTCATCACCATCGACGAAAAGTCGGGCGTGGAGAAAAAGACCAACACCTTCATCCTCGTTCAGGCCACCGATTTCCGCAACGCCGTCGAGAATTTCACCAAAGGCATGGCCGACACCATGGCCGACTACGAGATTGTCTCCATCGCCGAGACCCCGCTGATGGACGTCTACCGCGCCAAGCTCACGCTGGACAACAAGTAAGATGTCTGAGTCTGAAGTGATACGTCAGCGCCTGGAGGCCGTCCTCGCCACCCTGCCCGCCGGGGTGGGGCTGGTCGCCGTGTCGAAGTTCCATCCCGCCGGGGCTATCCGTGCCGCCTATGATGCAGGCCAGCGCCGTTTCGGCGAGAGCCGCGTGCAGGAGCTGTTAGGAAAGGAGCCGGAGTTGCCCGCCGACATCGACTGGCATTTCATCGGCCATCTGCAGACCAACAAGGTGCGCCAGCTGGTCGGCCATGTGGCGATGATAGAAAGCGTGGACAGCCAGCGTCTTATCGATGAGATTGACCGTCGCTCGGCCGAGGCAGGAGTGGTGACGAAGGTGCTCATGCAGGTGCACGTGGCACGTGAGGAGACGAAATTCGGCTGGTATCCCGACGAGCTTTTCGAGTATTTCCGCGAGCGCCGTTTCGAGGCTTTGCGGGCCACCCACATCTGCGGCATTATGGGCATGGCATCGAATACCGATGACATGGACATCGTAGCAGCCGACTTCCGCACCATCGCCGAGTGCAAGCGCCGGATACAGGAAATAGCCCCCGACCTGCGTGGCTTCGACGTCCTGTCGATGGGCATGAGCGGCGACTACCGCGTCGCCGTGGAGTGCGGCTCCAACCTCGTCCGCGTGGGCACGGCGATATTCGGCGAGCGGCAGTACTGACATTGCGGTTTTGCGGATGCACCAGGGTACATCCCTACATCAGAAAATATTCTTATTAGAAATTCCATTCCGAAAAAATTAATCCAAAATATTTAAAACCTAAACCATTATGTCATCTAAAACACAGGAAAAAAGTAAAAATTATGCGCTGCCCATAGCCATAATGTTTGCGCTTTTCTTCATGATTGCTTTTGTCACCGGTTACCAGAACCCCCTCGGTGACGTCATCAAAAAAATGTCGGGCAACTCGGTAATTGCCTCGCAGCTCGGCACTTTCGCCAACTTTATCGCATATGCCGTGATGGGTTATCCCGCCGGTAAAATTCTGCAGAACAAGGGTTACCGCTACACAGCCCTCCTCGCCGTCAATGTCGGCTTCTTCGGCGTGCTCGTCACTTACCTGTCGGGCTTCATCGCCGACATGACCCTCGCCGTCGCCATCTATCTGTTGGGCGCCTTCATCGCCGGTTTCTCGGTGTGCATGCTCAATACCGTAGTCAACCCCATGCTCAACTCGCTGGGTAAGAACCAGAAGCAGGGCAACCAGCTGGTACAGTTCGGCGGCTCGTGCAACTCGTTGGGCGCCACCCTCGCCCCCGTCATCGTGGGCGGTCTTATCGGCGGCAGCGCAAGCACCATCTCGTCGGCCAACCCCGTGTTCTACATGGCAATGATAATCTTCGCAGTAGCCTTCCTGGTGCTCTATTTCACCAAGCTCCCCGAAGCTCCCGACTTCGGCAAGAAAAAAGAGAGCATCCCCGCTTCGGGCGCCTTCCGTTACAGCAACTTCGTCTTCGGTATCGTCGCCATCTTCGGTTATGTAGGTCTTGAGGTCGGCATCGCCAACTTCACCACCCAGTACCTCAGCGGCAACGAGTCCATCGCCACCGGCACCATGACCTCCGCCGCAATCGCCGGCACAGTCACCGGTCTTTACTGGCTGCTGATGCTCGTCGGCCGTCTCATCGGCGGTGCCATCGGCGGCAAGGTTTCGAGCCGCGCCATGCTCGTCACCACCTCCACCCTCGCCGCCGTGCTTCTCCTGCTCGGCATCTACATGCCCGAGAGCACCGTGCCCTTCTTCGGCTTCAACTCGTCCGACCTCAGCTTCATGGCCGTCAACATCCCCGTCAATGCCATCTTCCTGGTTCTCTGCGGCCTGTGTACCTCCGTCATGTGGGGCTCAATCTTCAACCTCTCCGTCGAGGGTCTCGGCAAGTACACTCAGGTTGCCTCGGGTATCTTCATGATTATGGTCTGCGGCGGCGGCATCATCCCCCTCATCATGGGCGCCATCGCCGGTTCGACCGGCATCCTCGCCAGCTTCTGGCTGCTTGTCGCTGTCTGCGTATACCTGCTTGCCTACGCTCTCGTGCTCTCGCGTCCCAAGAGCCATAACGACGAGAAACTCTACGAGGACGGCAAAGAAGTAGTGGCCTGAAAATGAGACTGCGTATCAGGACGGCCATACTGACGGCAGCGGCAACGCTGCTTGCTGCACCGTGTACCATCGCCTCCGCCTCCGACAGCACTGCGCTGTCTGAGGCGAAGGCGGTGGAGCTTGCCGTCCACGGACAGTTCCGCGGACGTTACGAGCTGGACACCGAGGACGGCAACGGCCGCTTTCAGGTGCGCTACGCCCGCGTCAACGGCACGGCCACCCTCTACGAGATTTTCAAAGGCTACCTTAACGTCGACTTCTGTGACCGCGGTAAGATGCGGATACTTGACGCCTGGGCCTCGGTCGATGTCACGCCGGAGGTGACGGCGCGTCTGGGCCAGTTCAGAATGCCCTTCGGCTATGAGTGCGCCCTCGGTCCGGCGACGTACGTCTTTTCCAACCGCGCCTTTGTGGGCAGATACATGGCCAACTACCGCGCTGTCGGCGCCGAGGTGTCATGGAAGCCATCGAAGCTGCCGTTCGACCTGGCCGCAGGCATCTTCAACCCATATACCATCAGTTCGCATGATGTATGGACCAAAACCTACGCAGGGTCGGTGCGCGCGCGTGTCTACGTGGGCCCGTTTACCTTTAACACGGGCTTCCTCACTACAGCTCCTGACGGTTTACGGCTAAATATCGCCAATGTCGGTGCTAAGTATCAGCAGGGCGCGTTTTCGGCTGTGGCCGAGTATTATTACCGCCACTATGCCCACGGGCTGCATCCCGCGACGCATGGTTATGTGGTCTATGGCGACTATAAGCACGCCATGAAGTCGCGCCTTTTCAACCGCTGGTCGGTACAGGCGCGTGTCGACGGCATGACGCACTGCTGGGCAAGCCGTCGCGACGACAACGGCCAGATTGAGATAGAACTCGACAACCCCCAGCGCAACCGCATCACCCTCGGCGCCATGGTCAGCCATATCGGCTTCAAGGGCGTCGACGTCCATTTCCAGCTCAACTACGAGAAATTTTTCTGGGGTCATCACCATCCCGGGAGCATCGACAACAACGACAAAATCGTTGCCGAGCTCCAGGTCTGCTTCTGAAAAAAACCGCACCTTAACCCGAATTCCGCATGAGTATCTTCAGCCGCGAACTCACTATCGCACAGCGCCGTGCCGCCGTATGGGGCCTGTTGGCCTACCTGGCAGTCACGGCCGCCCTGCGGCTGGCGATGCCCGGTATGCCGTCGGTATGGGTGGGCGCGATGTGGATGATAACGGTCACTGCCGTCGTGGCTTACGGGGCCACACGTGCATATACGTGGCAGGGGATGGTGGTGATGTACGTCGCCGCCACTCTCGTCAGCGCCGGAGTAATCGCCGACGTGTGGTATTATACCGTACACTCGGGCGGAACGGACAGCGCCCCGGTGCTGCTTAACGTCGACATCCACCGCAACTGGAAGCAGGCTGTGGATTTCATGGAAAGTCCGGACTGGAGGCTCAACAGAATCCGCCCGTTTGCATATGTGCCTGTCGCCGTGATATGGCTGTTCGGCTATTCCATCTCGGCCTGCAGCCTTGTCAGCATGGCCCTGCTGATGACATCGCTGGTGCAGCTTATGATAATCTGCCGCCGCCTGGGGCTGACACGCCGTCAGTGCACAATGGTGCTGATTGTGATGACCTGCATGTGCTACTGGATGTCGATGGGCTGCATACTGCTCAAGGACGCCATGACGATATGCGCGATGTTGCTGGCGGCGCGCAGCATGATGTCGGCAAAGCCCGGCGCCCTGCTGCTTCCGGCAATACTGATGGCCGCAATAGCACGGCCGCCGATGTGCGGTATGCTGGTGCTGGGACTGGTGATTACTTTCCCGTTCAGGGCTCCCGACAAAGGCCGCACCGCTCTCGTGCGTCTCACATGGGCGGTGGTATGCCTGGTGCCCTGGTATTATATCAACCATATCGGTGTGCCCACCTCGCCTGCTGATTATTCAGGCATGCAGAACACCATAATGAACGAGGCTGTGGCGCCGCAGCACTATGCTTACTACAGTATTTTCGGCAACATCGGCGTCATGCCTTTATGGCAGCGCCTGCTGCTGACGCCGTTGACGGCAGGCGTGCAGATGCTGGTGCCCTTCCCGTGGAACTGGCTGCGCGACCTTGAGTTCGGGCCTTCGTTCGTCTGGGCTCATTTCGCCTATCCGCGCTATGCCTTCGAGGCCGTCTTCATCTATTTCCTGTTCATGAGCCGCGACTACTGGCGGCGCTATGCGACTGACAGCAGGCGCGTAATGCTCTATATGCTGGTTATGTGGGCTCTGCTGTGCTGGCTGTCGTCGTGTGTGCTCTACGGAGGCACCATCTCGCGTTACGGCCTGACATCGGTAGCGTTGTTTGCGCCTGCGGTGGTGGTATGCCTGAGCGACTATGGCCGACGCCGCAGTTTCCGTGTCTGGCTCTCCATCTTTGCCGTCACGCTGTTCGTGGTGCTTTGTGTGGCCTACCGCCTGCAGATGTCGGCGCTGAACGGGTCAAATCCATTGTCTTAAAAACTTGTGAAAGTCAGCCTGATAACGATAACACGCAATAACTTGAGCGGTCTGAAAAGAACCGTCGCTTCGGTGCGTGCGCAAAAGCTGGCGATGGCTGACGATTTGGGCTCCGGCGGGATTATTGAAATCGAACATATCATTGTAGACGGCGAAAGCACGGACGGCACAGTCGGATGGCTTGACGGTCTTGACGGCGTCAGGGTTGTTTCCGCTCCGCCGCTTGGCGTCTATGACGCGATAAACCGAGGCATAGAGGCCGCGCAGGGCGAGGTGCTGATGCTCCTGCATGCCGGAGATGTCTTCGGCTCTGACACGATTGTGCGTCAGGTGGCTGAAAGGTTTTTTGACCCTTCTCTCGACTTTGTTTTCGGCGACCTCCACTATGTCAACAGCAAGGGCCGTACGGTGCGCTATTACAGCGGGTCGCACGGAAGCCTGAAGATACTTTTGCACGGCTATGCGCCGCCGCATCCCACGCTGGCGGTCCGGGCAAGCACTCAGCGCAGCGTTGGCCCGTACAGCGAGGACTATGTCATAGCCGCCGATTTTGAAATGTTTGGCCGGCTTTTTTGCAGGCCCGGCATTAAATACCTATATTTGCCGCTGGACATGGTTGAAATGGAGACCGGCGGCATGTCGTCGTCGCTCTCCAGCCGCCTGTGGATAAACAACCGCGAGAAGCTGAAGGCACTGCGCCGGTGCGGCCTCCCGGCCTCGATGCCGCATGTGCTGATGCGTTATCTGTATATTTTCAAGAACCAATGGAAGAAATAGACGAAATTTTCGCGATAGCCGAAAACGGAGAAGCTGCCGTGGATACGCCGGTGGCACTGGTTTATTGTCCTGACCGCGCCTTTCTTGCACCATACATACGCCGCGCCTTCGGGGGCGAAAAGCGTGTGATAGTGGTCGACTGTTTGCTGGAGTCGATGCCTGAAAGAGCAAAGGCGGCGGTAATGATTTCGTCAGCAGAAATTTATGCCGTTAGTGAAGGACGCAATATCGACGAAAGTGCCCCGCTGGACGAGACCTCGGTCTGGTACGGGCGGGAGGAGCCGTTCTGTGTTTTATGCCGCGATGCCGGCGTGCCTTTTGCCATACTCCGGTGCGCTCATGTCGTGGGCACGGGCATGACCGGCTTCCCTATGTGGCTGGCCGCCGGAATCAATGCCGGATGGATGGTCCATGTCAAAGGCAACGAGGCTGCCGTCTCGGTGGTTCATGCCATCGATGTCGCCGCTATTGCCGCTCTCGTGGTTTCCGGACTTGCTGAAGGTCGCGCTTTTGAGCCGATGAACGTCACCGACGGCACGGCAACCTCTGTAGACGACCTTGTCGACGCCCTGGCCTTCCGTATCAATGACAAGCGTGTCTGGACCCTCGGCGGATTCATGGCCCGCGCTGCCGCCTATTTCTACGACAAAGTGCGCTACGCGGAGATGACAACAACGCGCACCTTCGACGACGCCCGGCAGATTGCCGCTACGGAAGGCATGAAACTTCACGTAGTGACCGAGTACCTGCGCACGCATGACTATACGGCAGATGATATTTAAACGAACTATACAAGCTATATATGAGTTTGCAAAAGTTTTTCAGTACCCTGGGCGCTACGGCCAAGGGGGCAGGCAAGATGCTTGTTCTCAGCCGCGGAGCTTCGGTTAAGGCTCTGCACCGTGACAGACCCCTTGTTGTGCTGGGCAACGGTCCGTCGCTGAACGAGACTCTCAAATCCAGACGGGAACAACTTGACAAGTGTGACCTTGTGGCGGTGAATTTTGCCGCCAACGCTCCGGTATTCACCGAATTGCGTCCTGAATACTACATCCTCGCCGACCCGTTTTTCTTCAGCGGCAAGGACACCGAAAATCTTGTGTGCCTCCGCCGCGGCCTTTCGCAGGTGGACTGGCCGATGACGCTTCTCGTGCCGGTGAAGATGGCAAAGAAGGCCGAGGCTCTGATTGCCGGAAACAAGAACATCTCCATTCTCACTTTTAACGCCGTGGGAGTCGAGGGCTTCGGCTGGTTCCGCAACGTTGCATACGGCGCGCGCTTAGGCATGCCCAGGCCCCGTAACGTGCTTATTTCGGCCATTATGTGCGGCATCTGGCTCGGTTATGACAAAATATACATCGCCGGTGCCGACCACAGCTGGATGCAGTCGATATATGTCGACGACAACAACCATGTGGTAAGCGTGCAGCCGCATTTCTACAGCGACTCCGAGCAGGAGCGTGCCCGCGTCTATGCCGAATATGAGGGCTACCGCCTCCATGACATCGTCTACAGCTTCTATGTCGCCTTCCGTGCCTATCACGACATCCGTGCCTTCGCCGACCGCCGCGGGGTGGACATTGTCAACATCACCCCCGCGTCCTACATCGACGCCTTCCCCCGCGCTTCGGAAATCCCGGTGTAAAATCAAATAAAACTGATGTAAAAAATAATCGGCCTCATCTCACGATGGGGCCGATTTCAATACTACAAAAATCCTAAAATAATAACCTTGAATCTTAGACCTGAATAATTATTTATCTTAATGCATTGCAAAATTAATCAAAGGTTGAGCACCAACCAAAATATTTAAGGACAAATATAGAATAATATAAGTTTATACAGATATGCATACGCTCATTAACAGTTAGTTGGTAATAGCTTCGGTAGATTTGAATATAAGTTTTGGCTTAGAGATATCATAGAGTTTCCGCAGCTTTTCCTCGAAATTCTCGCGGTCGAGGGCGCGTCCTTTGAGGCGCGTGCGGTAGGTGTAGACGGTGTTGAGCGACAGGCCGAGGAAACGGGCCAGGCGCGAGCTGTCGGTGATGCCGGTCATCATCAGTGCCAGCATGCGCAGCTCGGCGGTGAGGGGAGCGCCGTCGGCGAGGGGAGTCAGACGCTGGTCGGGCTGGAGCAGCTCGTTGACGCGGGTGACGAAGTCGGGGTGCAGGTTGAGGAAAGCGCTGTCGAAAACGGTATAGAAATCCTGGAGCTGTTTCTGCACGACGTCGTTGTTCTCGACTATGCGCAGGAGGTCGCGTACCTGCGAGGTCTTGATTTTGCGGGCGGCGATGCGGTTGAAGTTCTCGACGGATTCGATGTTGCTGGCGCATATCTCGAGCATGCGGGCGATGTACGTGTCCTTTGACGTGTTGGCGCGTGCAAGGCGCATCTCGAGTTTGCGGCGACGTCGTCTGCTGCGTATGAGGATTAAGGTGACAACGGTGCCGGTGACGGCGAAGAAGGCCAGGGTGATGACCAGCGCAATCATGAAGTGGCGGTTGTTGCGGGCGCGCGACTCGGCGGTTTCGATGACCACGGGCAAGGTCTCGGCAGCCTCGAGGGCGCGGATGCGCGCTCCGGCGTTGACCGAGCGGGTGAGGCTGGCGGTGAGGTAGCGGAAGGCTCGGTCGTTGTCCTCCTGCTCCGACATGAGTTTGCCCAGGCGGTGAAGGGAAGTTGTCTCATTCTTTCCCTGGACGATGTCGGCAATGGACGATAGGGCAAGGTAGCGGGTAACCTCCTCGGTATTGCCCTCGTTCTGGTATGCGTCGGCCAAGAGCGAGGCGGTCAGGGGCAGCATGCCGTTTGTCAGCGACATGGTGTCGGCGTAGCTACGGAGGGCGCCGATGACTTCGGTGACGGGCGGCTCGGGACGGTTCTGCTTTATCGCCTTCCAGTAGGGGTAGAAGGCTGAGGCGGCCTGGCGTCCGTTGTCGTCAAGGTAAATCATCACCGAGTCCATCGCTGCGTCGGCGAGGCGCATGTTGGCGGTGACGACGGAGTCGGGAAAGCCGGGAGCGCCGGCATTCTGGAAGACGAGGTGGCGCGAGTAGTAGTACTTGCTGCGCATGGGCCGCGAAAGGGAGGCCGGGTCGATGCTCTCTATGCCTTCGATGGCCTGGTGCAGCATGCCCTTGTAGGGCAGTATGCACAACTGGGCCATGCGCAGGGTGAGGTACTCGTCGCGGTCATCGTTGAGGTGCGCGACGTGCATGCCCAGGTCGTAGTAACGCAACGCCGAGTCAATGTCGACATGTGAGTACATGTCGCCGATCTCGAGGTAGCGCAGGGCGCGGTGCTCGCGTGGCTGGCTCGGTAGTTTTTTCTTTTGCTCAAAAATGCGGTTGCGGGCCGCGGCGTCATATTCCCCGCTGTGTTTCAGATAAGTATCCAGCGAGTCAAGAACAACGTTGACAGGCAGCGCCGACCAGTCGGTCTGCGCGTAAGTAAGATTCGCCAACGACAGGAGCAAGACAAGGACGAGATGCTTCATTTGATATGAAAGACGTAAATTACTTCAGATAAATCTATCAGCTAAGTAGGTTAAAATCAGGTAAGATAATAATTTTCAGCCAAGATGGCAAATTATGATAGAACGCTTATCAGGTATGTGATAAATCAGGTTTTCAAAACAATCGACAATGACAGCCTGCAACGCGCGGGCGCGTGGGCAAGCGGAAACGGAGGCATTGCAAGGATGCTTCCCTAAATTTGAATTTGGTTACAGCGCCTGAAAGGCAAAATTTGGTCATACAGAAATCAGAGTGCCGTGAGAAACGAAAATAACAGCCTCTATAGCATTTCCGTTGCAAAATTACTGCTGTTTGAGCAAATATGCAAGGATATGAATGTATAATATACGAAAATCCACGAAAAATATAGCAATATGCTATTTTTCGACAATGAAACTCAATATAATATAGAAAAAAGTCAATAAGATATAGAAAAAAGTTCGACGGACTCAGTTTGCCATCTTCATGGGAGACCGTGACAGTGAGGCGGCGAGGTCGGCGACGTTGAGGAGGGGCAGGGGATAGGATGCCAATGAGGTTTGGGCGGTGTCGAGGGCAATCATGCCGCGGAGGGCGCCGATGACGGTGCCGAGCATGAGGGTGAGAAGATGATGGGTAATGAGGAGGCGGTCGCCGTCGATGTCGAAAAAGTTTTCAGCGTCGGAGAAGGCAAAACGGGCTGCCACGCAGTAGGTGAGCATGATGGAGTGCATCATGGTGCCGCGGTCGCTGTAGACCACCTCGGCGGTGAGCTCGACCTCGTCTTTGCCGCGGATGGGCGTAAGCCATGTGCGCAGGGATACGCCGACTTCTCCGCCGGCGTAGTGCCGGATGGCGCGGCTGAAAATCTTGGTGCGCTCGGGCACCTGACGGATTGAAACGAGGGAAACTTCGATATCGGCGTAGTCCATAGTGCGGAATGGGAATGAATTTGTCAAATATTAACAATCATTCCGCACTGTTTGTTGCGTTCAGTCGGTGAGGACGATGCTGACGGGACAGTGGTCCGAGCCGAAGATGTCGGTGTGGATGCGGGCCTGGGCGAGGCGGGGGAGGAGGCGGTTGGAGACGAGGAAGTAGTCGATACGCCAGCCGATGTTCTTCTCGCGGGCGCGGAAGCGGTAGCTCCACCAGCTGTATGTCTGCTCGTCGGGATGCAGGTGCCTGAACGTGTCGGTGAAACCGGCCTCGAGGAGGCGGGTGAAAGCCTCGCGCTCGCTGTCGGTGAAGCCGGGGTTCTTGTGGTTGGTGGCGGGGTTCTTGAGGTCTATCTCGTTGTGGGCCACGTTCATGTCGCCGCAGATGATGACAGGCTTGACGGCGTCGAGGCGGCAGACGTAGGCGCGGAAAGCATCCTCCCACTTCATACGGTAGGGCAGGCGTGCCAGCTCGTTCTGCGAGTTGGGGGTGTAGACGTTGACGAGGTAGAAATCTTCGAACTCCAGTGTCAGCACGCGTCCCTCGTGGTCATGCTCATCCACGCCGATGCCGCAGGTGACGTTGACGGGATGGCGCAGCGAGTAGGTGCCGGTGCCGGAGTAGCCTTTTTTCTCGGCTACGTTCCAGTAATGCTCGTAGCCGTCGAGGGGCATCTCGCTGACCTCGGACGAGAGCTTTGTCTCCTGCAGGCAGAACATGTCCGCGCCGGAGTTGCGCAGGATGTCCTCAAAGCCTTTGTCCATTACGGCCCGCAGGCCATTGACGTTCCATGAAAACAGTGTAAGCATGGGCAGGGAGTGTAAGAGAGGGTGGTGGTAGTGCGGTTATCGGTCGAGCTCGACCGATAACGGTGAGCGCTCGGCGCTGAATTTGATGGTCAGCTTCTCGAGCATGTCGCGGGTCATGGCGTCGAGGTCGTACTCGGGCTTCCAGTCCCATTCGGCGCGGGCGCAGGAGTCGTCGAGGCGGTCGGGCCACGAGTCGGCGATGGCCTGGCGCAGCGGGTCGGGCTCATACTCCATGACAAACTCGGGCTTGTACTCCTTGATTTTGTTGTAGATAATCTCCGGGTCGAACGACATCGAGGCGATGTTGAACGAGTTGCGGTGTTTGAGGCGCGACGGGTCGGCCTCCATAATCTCTATTGCGGCACGCAGGGCGTCGGGCATGTACATCATGTCCATGAACGTTCCGGCCTTGATGGGGCATTTGAAGGTACGGCCCTGGACGGCGGCGTAGTAGATGTCGACGGCATAGTCGGTTGTGCCGCCGCCGGGAGGGGTGACGTAGCTGATGAGGCCGGGGAATCGCACCGAGCGGGCGTCGACGCCGAAACGGCGGGCATAGTAGTCGCTGAGCAGCTCGCCTGTCACCTTGGTGACGCCGTAGATGGTCTTGGGACGCTGGATGGTGTCCTGAGGGGTGGGGTTGTGGGGCGTCTCCTCGCCGAAGGAGCCTATCGAGCTGGGCGTGAAGACGGCGCAACCGTGCTCGCGGGCCACCTCGAGGGTGTTGTAGACGCCGCCGACGCCGATTTTGAAGGCTAACTGAGGACGAGCCTCGGCCACGGCGCTGAGCAGAGCCGCCAGATTATATATTGTGTCGATGTCGTACTTCTTGACCGCGTCGGCAATCTGTGCCGCATCGGTGATGTCCACCAGGGCAGAGGGGCCGCTCTCGGCCAGCTCGCCTTTGGGCTCGGCGCCTTTGATGTATCCGGCCACTACGTTGCCACCACCGTATATGCCGCGCAGTTTCATGGTGAGTTCACTGCCTATCTGGCCGGTGGCTCCGATTATCAGAACATTTTTCATCAGGACGTTAGAATTTGGTTTTGAGCAATTATAAGAGCCCTGTTTTGGCAAAAGGCAACCGTGCCTGTGCCTCTCTCGGGTTTCTTTGCCTTATTTTGGCGCAAAAATACTAAATTTTGGCGAAAAGTTTGTAATTTTGGCACAGAAAATGATTACACAATCAACTAATACCTGCCAATCATGTACAGCAACTTCAAAGAGCATCTTGCAAAAGAGCTTCAGGACATCCGCGACGCCGGACTTTACAAGGAAGAGCGCGTCATCGTAACCCCCCAGAGCGCCGACATCGCCGTCGAGGGCCGCAAGGGCGACGTACTCAACTTCTGCGCCAACAACTATCTCGGTCTCGCCGACAACACGCGTCTCATCGAAGCCGCCAAAAAGGCTATGGACGAGCGCGGTTACGGCATGTCGTCGGTGCGCTTCATCTGCGGCACCCAGGACCTGCACAAGCAGCTTGAGAAGGCCATCTCCGAATATTTCCACACCGAGGACACCATCCTCTACGCCGCCTGCTTCGACGCCAACGGCGGTCTGTTCGAGCCTCTGCTCACCGAGGAGGACGCCATCATCAGCGACGCCCTCAACCACGCCTCCATCATCGACGGCGTGCGCCTCTGCAAGGCCAAACGCTTCCGTTACGCCAACGCCGACATGGCAGACCTGGAGCGCTGCCTGCAGGAGGCCCGGAGCTGCCGTTTCCGCATGATTGCCACCGACGGCGTCTTCAGCATGGACGGCAACGTCGCTCCCATGGACAAGATCTGTGAGCTGGCCGAGAAATACGACGCCCTGGTGATGGTGGACGAGAGCCACTCGGCCGGCGTTGTCGGTCCCACAGGCCGCGGTGTGGCCGAGAAATATAACCTCTACGGCAAGATTGACGTCTTCACCGGTACCCTCGGCAAGGCCTTCGGCGGCGCCATGGGCGGCTTCACCACCGGTCCGCGCGAGCTCATCGCCATGTTGCGCCAGCGCTCGCGTCCCTACCTGTTCTCCAACTCCGTGGCTCCCGCTATCGTCGGCGCCAGCCTCGAGATGTTCCGCATGCTCGGCGAGAGCGACGACCTGCACACACGCCTGATGGACAACGTCGAGTACTTCCGCACCCGTATGCTGGAGGCCGGCTTCGACATCAAGCCAACGCAGAGCGCCATCTGCGCCGTCATGCTCTACGACGCTAAGCTGTCGCAGGACTTTGCCGCCGCCATGCAGGACGAGGGCATCTATGTCACGGGCTTCTACTATCCCGTCGTGCCGAAGGGCCAGGCCCGCATCCGCGTGCAGCTCAGTGCCGCCCACAGCCGCGAGGACCTCGACCGCGCCATCGCCGCCTTTGTCAAGGTTGGCAAGAAGATGGGCGTAATCAAATAAACGGCTGAAAAGCAAATGTAAACGGGCGCCGTGTCAAACTCTGGCACGGCGCCCTTGTGCGTTTTAGGGTTATCGGCCGAGCTCGGCCGATAACTGTAAATGGCTTTACACCGGCTCGGCGAGGAGGGTGGCGCTGGTGGCGTCGGTGATGCGGACACGGACCAGGTCGCCGGGGCGGTGGGTGCCGCGGGCGAAGACTACGGCCTTGTTCTGCGATGTGCGGCCGACGAGCTGCTCGGTGCTGCGCTTCGACACACCCTCGGCCAGGACCTCGAACTCCTTGCCGATGTCGCGGCGGTTCGAGGCCAGCGACAGTTCATTCTGGAGGACTATCATGCGGTTAAGGCGTTCAATCTTAACTTCCTCGGGGACATTGTCGGGCATGGTGCGGGCGGCAAGGGTACCCGGGCGCTCACTGTACTTGAACATGAAGGCGGCGTCAAAGCCCACCTCACGCATCAGCGACAGCGTCTCCTCAAAATCCTCCTCCGTCTCGTCATGGAAGCCGGTAAACATATCGGTGGTGATTGCGCAGTCGGGCATGGCGGCGCGTATCGCGGCGATGCGTCCGAGGTACCACTCGCGTGTGTACTTGCGGTTCATGGCCTTGAGCACTTTGCTCGAACCAGACTGCACGGGCAGGTGGATGTGGCGGCAGATATTTGGTTCGGAGGCCATGACGGCGATGGTCTCGTCGGTCATGTCCTTGGGGTGTGACGTGGTGAAGCGCACACGCATGGGCGCCACGGCGCGGGCGACCTCGCGCAGCAGGGCGGGGAAGT
Organism: Muribaculaceae bacterium; assembly: GCA_051890455.1. Classification (GTDB taxonomy): domain Bacteria; phylum Bacteroidota; class Bacteroidia; order Bacteroidales; family Muribaculaceae; genus CAG-873. The sequence goes on along the minus strand of JBJFEE010000103.1, from coordinate 9,689 downwards.
CGGTGACGGTGCCGTCCTCGTTGGTATATTTGTACGAGTTGACGTTCTGGCCCAAAAGCGTCACCTCCTTGTAGCCGCGGTCCTTAAGGTCGGTCACCTCGTTGAGGATGGACTCTACGGGACGGCTGCGCTCGCGGCCGCGGGTGTAGGGGACAATGCAGTACGAGCAGAAGTTGTTGCATCCACGCATGATGGACACGAAGCCCGACACCGTGGCGCGTCCCACACGCTTGGGAAGGATGTCGCGGTAGGTCTCGGTAGTGCTCAGCTGCACCGACATTGCGGGATGGCCGGCCTCGGCCTGGGCGAAGAGGGCGGGAAGGTCAAGGTAGTTGTCCGGACCGGCGACGATGTCGACGCCGTATTTCTCGGTAAGTTCCTGCTGTGTGCGCTCGGCCATGCAGCCGATTACGCCGACCAGCAGTGGCGTGCTCTTCCGGGCGTTGCGGACGGCGGCGAGCTGGCGCAGGCGGTTGGCCACCTTCTGCTCGGCGTTGTCGCGGATGCTGCACGTGTTGAGCAGTATGGCGTCGGCATCGTCGACGCTGTCGGCCAGTTCATAGCCTGCCATGCCCATTATCGAGGCCACGACCTCGCTGTCGGCCACGTTCATCTGGCAGCCGTAAGTTTCTATGTAGAGCCGGCGTTCCGGCTGTGCTTTTGTAGTCATAAAAAGGGAGTTTGACGGGAAGTGTTGCTTTATTTTGCACGCAAATATTTGTTCAGTTGCGCTTTAATTTCTAATTTTGCACAAAATTACAAAAAATACCGCGCGCAGGCAAAAGCCGGCGTGCGGCTTAATGATGAAAAAAGCTTTAAATCAATCAAACTGACTAAAAATGCCTTTCAATCACATTACTCCCGATGAAGCAGCGCAGATTATCAACAACGGTGCTACCCTGGGCCTGAGCGGCTTCACCGCTCCCGGTACTCCCAAGGGTGTCACCGAGGGTGTTGCCCGCAAAGCTATCAAGGAACATGAGGCAGGCCGCGAGTACAAGGTCAATATTTTCACCGGCGCCTCCACAAACCGCCACGTCGACACACTTCTGGCCGAGAACAACGCCATCAACCGTCGCGCTCCGTACCAGAACCTCCCCGTATCGCGTCAGCACATCAACACACACGACATCCACTATTTCGACCGTCACCTGTCGGAGATGGCCCAGGAGACCCGCTACGGCTTCTACGGCCCTATCGACTTCGCCATCATCGAGGCCGCCGACATCACCCCCGACGGCGAGGTGCTGCTGGGCTGCGGCTTGGGCAACGTGCCCACCTACGCCCACATGGCCGACAAGATTTTCATCGAAATCAACCACAAGCTGCCCAAACACCTCTACGGCATGCACGACGTTATACTCCTCAACGATCCCCCATATCGTCGCGAAATCCCCATCTTCCATGCCAACGACCGCATCGGCAAGCCCGTGCTCAAGGTTGACCCCAAAAAGATTGTGGGCATCATCGATACCGACGAGTATGACGGCGTAAAGGCCTTCACCGCCGTTGACGAAACCTCGACCAAAATCGGCAACAACGTCGTCGATTTCCTGCTCGGCGAATACCGCGCCGGCCGCATCCCCAAGGAGTTCCTGCCCCTGCAGAGCGGTGTGGGCAACGTGGCAAACGCCGTGCTCTACGGCCTGGGCGAGGCTAAGGAGCTTCCCAACTTCATGATGTACACCGAGGTTATCCAGGACGCCGTGCTCGAGTTGATGAAGAAAGGCAAGTGCACATTTGCCTCGACCTGCTCGATGACCTTCAGCGACACCACCGAGGAGGAGCTGTTCGCCAACATGGACTTCTTCCACGACAAGATTGTCATGCGTCCCGCCGAAATCTCGAACAACCCCGAGGTTATCCGCCGTCTCGGCGTCATCGCCATGAACACCGCCCTCGAGGCCGACATCTTCGGCGCCGTCAACTCCAGCCACGTCCTCGGCGTCAAGATGATGAACGGCATCGGCGGTTCGGGTGACTTCGCCCGCAACGGCTACATCTCGATTTTCTCCTGCCCGTCGGTATCGAAAGGCGGCCTCATCTCGAATATCGTGCCCATGGTCACCCACACCGACTCGTCGGAGCACTCCGTCGACGTCATCGTCACCGACCAGGGTATCGCCGACCTGCGCGGCACCGACCCCGTACAGCGTGCCGAGCGCATCATCGAGAACTGCGCGCATCCCGACTACAAGCCCCTCCTGCGCGAATACCTCAAGATGGGCAAGTTCGGCCAGACCCCGCACACCCTGCAGGCTGCCTTCGCTTTCCACGTCGCCTTCAACGAGACCGGCGACATGCGCAACGCCGATTTCAGCAAGTACATGAAGTAAATCCGGGATTAGTCGTTGAATAGCCGGATTTGCGGATGCACCGGAGTGCATCCCTACATCAGGCTGAATATCCGACATATCCCTTGTTCCCATGAAAACACGACCCTGTCCCAACACTATGGGCAGGGTTGTTGTTGTTTTTAATATATAATGTGTATCATCCCTGCAGGGACGATACTAATCCATAAATTCATCGCACAGTGGCCAATACAATAGACATGACGGGAGGCGGCAGTCTCACCCGGAAGATAATAATGTTTGCCCTGCCGCTCATCGCCAGCGGTATCGTGCAGCAGTCGTTCAATGCCGTCGACGTGGCGGTGGTAGGAAAGTTCGTGGGTCCGCACGCCCTTGCCGCCGTCGGTGCCAACGGCCCCATCATCGCGCTGCTGGTGAACCTCTTCATCGGCATATCGGTGGGTGCCAACGTCGTCATCGCCACGTGCATAGGCCAGCGCAACCGCCGCGACATCGGGCGCGCCGTGTCCACGTCGGCCCTCGTCGCCCTCATCGGCGGCCTTGCCCTGCTGGTGTTGGGAGTGACGGTGACACTCCCCATCCTTGAGTCGCTCGACACCCCCGCCGACATCCTCGACGACGCCGCCAAGTACCTGCGCATCTACGCTTTGGGCTTCCCCGCGATGATGGTCTACAACTTCGGCAACGCCATCCTGCGGTCGACCGGCGACACCAAGCGGCCCTTTTACTGGCTGTGCATCGGCGGCGTGGTGAACGTCATCCTCAACCTCTTCCTTGTGCTTGTGTGCGACATGGGCGTGCACGGCGTGGCCGTCGCCACCGTCTGCGCCAACTTTGTGTCGGCCGGCGGTATAGTATGGATTTTGACCCACGAGAAAAGCGACATCCGCCTCGACCTGCGTGCCATGAAGATGTGGCGCGCGCAGTTGCGCAAGATTATGCAGATAGGCCTTCCCGCCGGCCTGCAGGGCATGGTCTTCGCCCTCTCCAACGTCTTCATCCAGGGTGCCATCAACCGCTTCGGCGCTGCCGCCGTCGCCGGATCGGCCGCCGCTATCACCTTCGAGATCTACTGCTACTTCGTCGTCTCGGCCTTTGTGCAGGCCGCCGTGGCCTTTATGTCGCAGAACTACGGCGCGGGCCTCTACTCGCGCTGCCGCACAATCTTCCTGCGGTGCCTATTCCTCGGCATGGGCAGCTGCGCGGTCCTCAATGTGCTGATAATCTGCTTCCACGTGCAGTGCCTCAGCGTCTTCACCGCCGACCCGGAGACACTGCGCTTCTCCATGGAGCGCCTCACCACCGTTCTGGCCTTCCAGTGGATAGCCACCACCTACGAGGTCTCGGCCGGCGCCATGCGCTCCGTGGGCTATTCGCTTACGCCCACCGTCATCATCATCTTTGGCACCTGCGTGCTGCGCATAGTGTGGGTGCACATCCAGAGCTTCACCTCCTTCCCCCGCCTGCTGCTCATCTACCCCATCTCGTGGACCATCACCGGCATCTGCGTCACCGCCGCCTGGATCTACGTCGCCCACAAGACCCTCAACCGCCCCGACTCGCCCCACGCCCTCCCCTCCGCCGCCTGACCATCACCCCGTCCGACGGCAAGCTCAACATCAGCGGCGGTACACTTATCATCTGTCCCGGGCTGGTGAGCGGCACATCGTATACCGTCTCCAACGGCAGTAGCACTGTCACAGCCACGGCAGCCCTCAAATGATAGGGCGGAGGCTTCGGGTTCTAAGCCCCGCAACCGTCTGACGGGTTCTAAGCCCCGCAACCATCACTGTCATTGACAGATAGGACCGCTGTCATTGCGGTTCTGTTACCCTGCGATACAATCCCTGTGTCGGGCCTTTCCACGGGTCCGGCGCGGGGATTTTTGGTTGGGAGCGGGGGTGGTATGGAGGGTGTTTTGGCAAATTGCCACGAAAGGGGGCGGGAATTTTTGGCTTTTCAAAAAATTGTGGTAAATTTGGACAACTGAAACTCATAGCACAGTTACTTGTGATAGAAGTTCTACTACCCGAAGGCCATAGAGAGCAGCCCCGCCGCGCGGCATTCTATCTGGCGCTGGAAGAGTGGGTTGCCCGCGAGCTGCCCCCCGCCGAGTATTGCCTGTGGTGGGTGGTGCGTCCCACTGTTGTGTTCGGGCGCAACCAGGACATGAAGGCCGAGGTGAACGGCGAGTACTGCCGCAGCCACGGCATAGACATGATACGTCGCCGGTCGGGTGGCGGATGCATCTATGCCGACGGCGGCAACGTGATGACCGGCTTTGTCACGCCGTCGGTAAACGTCGAGAGCACCTTCGCGCGGTTCACCGCCCTCATGGCCGCCCGGCTGCGTGCGATGGGCATTGACGCCGAGGCGACGGGCCGCAACGACATCACCGTCGGCGGCCGCAAAATCAGCGGCAACTCGTTCTACCACCTGCGCGGCCGCTCGATAGTGCACGGCACGATGCTCTATGACACCGACATGGAGAATATGCTCAACGCCATCACGCCGTCGCGCGCCAAGCTTGAGAGCAAGCAGGTGCAGTCGGTGAGCTCGCGCATCGTCACGGCGCGCGAGCTGCGTCCCGACCTGTCGTTCGCGCAGTTCCGCCGCGCCCTGTCTGACAACATCGCCGACGCGCAGTACGTCCTCACCCCCGACCAGGTGGCCGAGGTGGAGCGCCTCGAGCAGCGATACTACGACCCGGCCTACTTCTACGGCAGCCACAGCGCCCTCAACCGCGTGACACGCTACATCCCCGGCACGGGCACGGTGGGCCTGGCCGTCACCGTCGGCCCCGACGGCACGATAGCGGCGCTGTCGGTGAGCGGCGACTTCATGGACCCGGACGCGGCGGATGTCCTGTGCGACGCCGTCCGCGGACGTCGGCCCGACGGCATCGCCTTAGACGCCGACACGGTGGCCGGAGTCCCCGCAGCCATCCTCGCCGAGATGATAGCCGAGTCGGCGGCCCTGGCGTAAGGCGCTGTCATTTAACACTTAATATGAAACAAAATTTCTAACAAAACAGACATAAACCAACTAAACCATGGAACAGAATGATAACAAGACCACCTGTCTGCACGACCTGCACCTGGCGCTCAACGCCAAGATGAGCCCCTTTGCCGGATTTGACATGCCCATTGAGTACAAAGGCATTGTCGAGGAGCACAACGCCGTGCGCGAGGGCGTGGGCGTGTTCGACGTCAGCCACATGGGCGAAGTCCTCGTCGAAGGCACCGACGCCCAGCGCTTCGTCAACCACATATTCACCAACGACGTCACCAAAATCGCCGACGGCGAAATCCTGTACGGCATGATGCTCTACCCCAACGGCGGCGTCGTGGACGACCTGCTGGTTTACCGCCGCGCCGAAAACGAGTATTTCCTGGTCATCAACGCCGGCAACATCGCCAAGGACCTTGCCTGGATTGAGGACGCTGCCAAGAGCTACGACGTGCAGATCAACGACCTGTCCGAATACTACGGTGAGCTGGCCGTGCAGGGCCCCGACGCTGAAAAGACGCTGAAGGATGTCCTCGGCATCGACGCCTCGGACCTCACGTTCTACACCTTTAAGGACATCGAGAAGGATGACGAGAAGATGATTGTCTCGCGCACCGGCTATACCGGCGAGGATGGCTTCGAGGTCTACGCCTCGCACGAGGCCACGCGCCGCTTCTGGCAGAAGCTCATGGACGCCGGGGTACAGCCCTGCGGACTGGGATGCCGCGACACCCTGCGCTTCGAGGCCGGTCTGCCCCTCTACGGCGACGAGCTCACCGCCGAAATCACGCCCGTCGAGGCCGGTCTGTCGATGTTCTGCAAGCTCGACAAGGACGAGTTCATCGGCAAGGACGTCGTGGCACGCCAGAAGGCCGAGGGTGTCGGCCGCAAGTCGGTGGGTCTCGAAATCGAAGGCCCCGCCATCGCCCGCCACGGCTACGACGTGCTTGACGAGGACGGCAACGTCATCGGCAGCGTCACAACCGGCTACCGCTCGATAACCCTCAACCGCAACCTGGCCATGGCGCTTGTCAGCATCGGCAAGGCCAAGCTCGGCACCGCCGTCAGCGTGCGTGTCCGCCGCAAGACCTTCCCCGCCACCGTGGTCAAGAAACGCTTCTACACCCCCAACTACAAGAAATAATTCAACAATCCATAAACAAGCAACTTAAAATCCATACAGCTATGATTAAATACCTTCCCTCGCACGAGTACGTCCGCGTTGACGGCAACTACGGTTACATCGGCATCTCGCCCTACGCCGCCAAACAGCTTGGCAACATTGTTTACGTCGACATGCCCGAGGTCGACGACGAAGTGGAAGCCGGCGAAGATTTCGGCGCCATCGAGTCGGTAAAGGCCGCTTCCGACCTGTTCGCTCCCGTTTCCGGCACTGTCGTCGAGGTCAACGAGAAACTCGCCGACAACCCCGGCCTCGTCGGCCAGGACCCCATGGAGAACTGGATTATCAAGGTAGAGATGTCCAACCCCGGCGATCTGGACAAGCTGCTCACCCCCGAGCAGTATGAGAAGCTCTGCGCCAACGAAGCCCACTAAGCGGCGTGTGCGGGGCGGCGTGATAACGGCTCATCTGCGGCGTCGCTACGGACAGGCGGGTTCGGTCGTGTACGTCAGTACACTCCCTTCTCCCTTCGTCCTAGGCTCCTGGCATCTGAACCGTTCTGACGCCCCCCCGGCCATCCGGACACTTCCTTAATTCTAAATTCGATTCTAAAATTATGTCACAGCACAGATATATGCCTCAGACGGGCGAGGACATCGAGAAGATGCTCGACCGTTGCGGGGCCGCATCCGTCGACGACCTCTTCGCCGACATCCCTGCCGAGCTGCGCATGAAGGCTCCATACGACCTGCCGCCGGAGCACTCCGAGATTGAGGTGCGCCGCTTCTTCAAGCGTCTGCGCGACAACAACGAGCCGCTGGTGTGCTTTGCCGGCGCAGGCTGCTACGACAAATACGTCCCCGCTGTCATCCCCTCGCTGATGTCGCGGAGCGAGTTCCTGACAGCCTACACTCCCTATCAGCCTGAAATCAGCCAGGGCACGCTGCAGTACATCTTCGAGTATCAGTCGATGATGTGTTCGCTGACTGGCCTTGACGTCTGCAACGCCTCGATGTACGACGGCGCCACCGCCACCGCCGAGGCAATGATGATGTGCGTCGCCGCCGCCCGCAAGCGCAACCGCGTCCTCATCGCCGAGACCGTCAGCCCCGTCGTCCGTCAGGTTGTCGCCACCTACGCCCGTTATCACAAGGTTCAGCTCGACACCGTGCCGCAGACCGCCGCCGGCGTCACCGACCGCGAGGCCCTGAGTCGTATGCTCGCCGAGGGCGAGCCCGTGGCCGGCGTGATAGTGGCATCGCCCAACTACTGGGGCATCCTCGAGGACTATACCGGTCTGGCCGACGAGGTACACGCCGCCAAGGCTCTGCTGGTGATGAACTGCCACGCCGCCGACCTGGCCATCGTGCGCACACCCGCCGACTGGGGCGCCGACATCGCCGTGGGCGAGGCCCAGAGCCTGGGCATGCCCATGAACTACGGCGGTCCCGGCCTGGGATACATGTGCTGCACGAAGGCGCTGATGCGCAAGATGCCCGGACGTATCGTCGGCGCCACCACCGACGCCGAGGGCCGCCGCTGCTTCGTGCTCACCCTCCAGGCACGCGAACAGCACATCCGCCGCGAGAAGGCTACCTCGAACATCTGCTCAAACCAGGGCATTATGACCCTCTGGGCAGCCATGTACATGTCGGTGATGGGCGAGAAGGGCCTGCGCGAGGCCGCCGAGCTCGGTTATGCCGGCGCACACGCCCTCGCCGAGCAGATTGTAGAGACGGGGACGGCCGAGCTGGCCTATCCGGAGTCTCCCTTCCTCAACGAGTTTGTCGTACGCCTCAGATATGCCGCCGCCGACGATGTCCTGCTCATGGCGCAGGCCCACGGTATTCTGGCCGGCGTTAAGGTCGACGAGGACAAACTGCTGATTGCCGTCACCGAGATGCGCACTCAGGACGAGATAGATGATTTAGTGTCAATTTTCAGCTTCTTCACCGAGGAAACGGCCTGACCGCCACTAAGAACATGCAGTAGAGTCGCAATACTGGTTTTATTCGGCCAATATAGGGACATCGCTTCGCGATGTCGGTTCTCCGTATAGGCCTCGGCAGGCTCAACGTGCCAAAGGCACGTCCCTACATTCGGACAGTATGCCCCACTACTAAAGAAAATTTGGCAAAACCATTCCACGGAAAGCAAGTCTGTACAAATTTTGAAGATATGAACAGAGAAGTATACGGAAAATTGATCTTCGAGTGCTCGCAGCCCGGCCGCCGCGCCGTCAAACTGCCCGTCAACACTTACGGCAAGGCCCTCGAAAGCCTCCCCGACAACCTGCTGCGCCATGCCGGCCCCGACCTTCCCGAGGTTGACGAGCCCGCGCTTGTGCGTCACTACAATAACTTAAGCACCAACAACTTCGGCGTTGACACTGGCTTCTATCCCCTGGGCTCGTGCACGATGAAGTACAATCCCAAAATAAACGAGGAGATTGCCGCCGACCCCGTCACCGCCGGTCTGCATCCCGCGCAGCCGTTCGAGACGGTGCAGGGCGCCCTTGAGGCCTACCACACCCTTCAGGAGTTCCTCAGCGAAATCGGCGGCATGTCCGAGTTCACCCTCAACCCGTACGCCGGCGCCCATGGCGAGCTGACGGGCCTGATGGTCATACACGCCTACCACGACGCCAACGGCGACACCGCCCGCGACAAGGTCATTGTCCCCGACTCGGCCCACGGCACCAACCCCGCCTCGGCCAACGTCGCCGGGTACAGGATTGTCGAGGTCAAGAGTCTGCCCGACGGCACCGTCGATGTCGACGACCTGCGCTCGAAGCTCGACAACACCGTGGCGGCAATGATGATGACCAACCCCAACACCGTGGGCATGTTCGAGAAGAACATCCCCGAGATTGCCCGTCTTGTACACGAGGCCGGCGGCCTGATGTACTACGACGGAGCCAACCTCAACCCGATGCTGGGTGTCTCGCGTCCCGGCGACATGGGCTTCGACGTCATGCACGTCAACCTGCACAAGTCGTTCTCGACGCCTCATGGCGGCGGCGGCCCCGGCAGCGGTCCCGTGGGCGTGCGCAAGGGCCTGGAGAAATTCCTGCCCGACCCGCGCGTGGTCTGGAACGAGGAGCACGAGCAGTACGAGGTTGTCACAGACGCCCCCGATGCTCTCGGCCGCATCAGCAGCTGGCTCGGCAACTTTGCCGTGGAGATGCGCGCGCTGGCGTACATCCTCAGCCTCGGCGCCGAAGGTCTTGCCCAGGCCGGCCC
>JBJFEE010000102.1:0-7993 GCA_051890455.1 Muribaculaceae bacterium | reverse complement strand
CCCGCGACCCCGACCTTGGCAAGGTCGTGCTCTACCAACTGAGCTATTTTCGCATATCAGCGACGCCACACGGCGTTTACTGACCACTCTTTTATTTCAAAATCCTCATTATGAATCGATGAGCGAAAAACGGGACTCGAACCCGCGACCCCGACCTTGGCAAGGTCGTGCTCTACCAACTGAGCTATTTTCGCATATCCGAAACGGCTTTTTCAGCGCCTCTGCGCGACCCTTTCGTGTTTTGCGATGCAAAGTTACAACAAATTTTTGAACTGACAAAGGCCCGTCGCTAATTTTTTACAAAAAATCTTTGTAACCAGTCTGCCCGGACAAACAAAAAGACTGATTAGTACATCATTACAAATCGCGCGGCCAAATCCTGCGAACCGCTCCGCCGCCCTGCTTGTTATAACTCAAACATTATGTTGGATTTTCAGCTTCATCGATATGCTTCCCACTTCCCCCGACGACCTTACCCGTTTTATAGGCGACAAGACCGGCGCCTCATACGAGATTGCCCATTTCATGATGTCCATTGTCGACTGGATATTAGGCATTTTCGATCTCGAACACAACCTCACGCTCGTCACCTTTCTCTATGCCGCCGTCGTGCTGGGCATCTCCATCGCCGCCGGATACATCTTCCAGGTGGTGGTGCTGTGGCTGTGCCGGCAGATTGCCCGACGATGGAGCCTGCCCGTCTATGACGCGCTGACCCAGCACCGGTTCTTTCACAAGCTGTGCCGCGTCATCCCGCCGCTGGTCTTCCTTGCACTCATCAGCTTCACCCTGTCGGCCCATGACTCGCTGTCCACGCTCTTCTCCAAGATTGCCTTCGTCCTCATCACCATCGACGTGGCATTGGCCGTCAACGCACTGATACTGGCAATATGGACGCTATTCGACGCCCGCGAGAACAAGCGCAAACTGCCTCTGCGCGGCCTGTGCGAACTGGTGCGCGGAATAGTCTGGATTATCGCCGCCATCGTCATCGTCTGCGTGCTCTTCAACCGCTCGCCGGGCGCTCTGCTCGCCGGACTCGGTGCCTTCGCCGCCGTGCTGATGCTGATATTCAAAGACAGCATCCTCGGACTGGTGGCAGGCGTACAGCTTGCCGAGAACGACACCCTCCATGTCGGCGACTGGATAAAAGTCAACGGCACGGACGCCAACGGCACCGTCCAGGAGGTGACTCTGGCATCCGTCAAAATCCTCAACTGGGACAAGACCACCACCACCCTGCCCCCTTACAGCCTCATCAGCGGCAGCTTCACCAACTACCGCTCCATGCAGCAGAGCAACACGCGCCGCATCTGCCGCTGCTATATGATTGACGCCGACAGCGTGCTCCCCGCCACTCCCGAGATGCTCGAGAGCCTGCGCCAGGTGCCCTTCATGGACGATTACATCACCAAGAAGCTTGCTCAGAAAGCCGCCGGAAAAGTCGCCGACGTCAACAACCCCGAAGGACTGGTCAACGGCACCATCGACACCAATCTGGGTCTCTTCCGCGCCTATTTCAAGATGTGGCTGGACGCCAACCCCCACGTCTCGCACGACAGCGACTGCTTCATCTGCACGCTCCCGCAGACCTCCGGCGGCATCCCCTTCCAGGTCTACTGCTTCACCAACACCTCGGTTTGGTTCGCCTACGAGGCCATCCAGGACACCATCTTCGAGCAGCTCGCCGCCATGCTCTCCGTCTTCAGCCTCTATACATTTGAAAATCCATCGGGCCGCGACTCCTACGCCGACGGCTTCCTCAGCGCCGGCGGCAAAGTCGCCCCCATCTTCGGCGTTCCCCAGCCCTTCTTCAAGGACAAGAACTACGTCCAGGAAAGCAAGAACTGTCCTGCCGCGTCAGCGCCCGCATCAGCGGCTCCGTCAGCGCCCAAATAGGATTTTGTCGATGGCGGCGGCGGTGTCCTCGCGCGACCAGTCGGCACGGGAGGCAAAGACGCAGTAGAACAGGCCTTCGTCAGGAAAATAACCCTCGTAGGTGAAGAAACCGCCGTTGTCGCCCGTGTGGAAAATCTTGCGGGGATAGCCGGGCTTGTCCTCGACGAACATACCCAGACCATAGCACGTGTACGGCAGGTCGGTCTGTATCAGTGGCGTAACAGCCTGCCGCAGCGACTCCCGCGACACAAGGCGGCCGCCGAACAGGGCGCGGATATAGCGCAAAAAATCCGGGGCTGTGGTGTAAATGCCGCCGTCGGCTTTGGTGGGGAAGAAATTAGCCTCGCCATAGTCGTCCTCGTGCCATCTGCCGTCCTTGCCGAGGCTGTAGCCCGTGGCCTGATGCGGCAGCACAGGATTCTCCGGGTCAAGATACCGCGTGTGCGTCATCTCCGCCGGAGCAAAGAGATTGTCGTGCATCCACACGGTGAAAGGCTGTCCCGTCAGGCGCTCGACTATCGGCAGGACAAGCTGGAAAGTCGGATTCTGGTATTCGTATGCCGTTCCCGGTTCAAAAGCCAGCGAATCGAGGCCATCAAGATATCGGCAGCTCTCCTCCCACAGGCAATAGTGTTTGTAGTCAGCGACATTGTCATACCGCGACGGATATTTTGCACGGTACCGCGCCCACTCCTCGTCGGTGCGGGGACGGTCGTCGGGGATACCGCTGGTGTGCGACATCATCTGCCGCAGCGTCACTTTCCTCAGCAACGGCGAGCGGTACTCCGGGAAGAATTTATCCACCGTGTCATCAAGGCTCAGCATCCCTTGTTCCTGCAGCTTCAGCAGCGCCAAAGCGCTGAACTGCTTGGAGATGGAGCAGACATTGAACAGTGTGGCCGTGTCCACCGGCACATCCGGCGACAGCATGGCCAGACCGAACCCACGGGCAAGGATTATCGAGTCGCCTTTGGCCACCATAGCCACCGCACCGGGGCGGTCGGACGGGAAAATTCCGGAAATCAGGTCGGCTATCTCAGTTGCCTTGTCGGCGCGCGCTCCGGCCACGGCAAGCAGCATCAGGAAAATCAGCAGTATCTTTTTCATAAGTATGGTTTTTCGGCGCCAAAGTTACAGAAAAAAGGCCGTCCAGGCAAACTTATACGCGCGCCCGCGTGTTACTATATATCAATGTACGCCCGCCACGCGGCCCATCCCGAAAATTTATCCACCGACACTTCATCCACCGACAATATGGAAAGCCTGCACTCAGCCCTCTGCCGCATATTCGACAAGAACCAGATACTCGACAACCGCCTGTGGCGCGAGGTCTACTCGCGAGACGCCTCTTATTTCAACATCATGCCGCAGGCCGTCGTACGCCCCACCGACGTGCGCCAGGTGCAGCAGCTGATGGCGCTGTGCCGCAGCCGGGGCATCGGCGTCACCTTCCGCTCGGGAGGCACGTCCCTGGCCGGACAGGCCGTCAACAACGGCATCATCTGCGAGCTGCGCACCACCATGCACGGCTACGAGGTCCGCGACGGCGGCAAACGCGTGTGGTTCGAGCCCGGCCTTACCTGCCTGCAGGTCAACACCTACCTCAAGCCCTACGGAACGCACATCGGCCCCGACCCCGGCTCACAGGACTCGGCCATGATGGGCGGCATCCTCGCCAACAACTCCAGCGGCATGTCGGCAGGCATCAGATACAACTCCTACCACACCCTTGCGGGCATAGAATTCATCCTCGCCAACGGGCACCGCTACAACTCGGCCTTAGACGCCGACCGCGACCGCTTCGAGGCCAACGAGCGCGACCTCTGCCGCGGGCTCATGGACATCCGCCGCCGCATCCTCGCCTCGCCTGAGATGACCGGGAAAATCCGCCGCAAATACTCCATCAAGAACGTCACCGGCTACGGCATGAACGCCTTCACCGACTTCGACAACCCGATGGACATCTTCGCCCACGTCCTCATCGGCAGCGAGGGCACGCTGGCCTACATCGTCTCCGGCGAGCTCAACACCATCCCCACCGACGCCGTCTACTCATCGGCCATGCTCTATTTCCCGACAGTGACGTCGGCGGCCTCCCACGCGGCCTGGCTGGGCGAGTCGGGAGCCCTGCGCGTCGAGATGATGGACTACGCCTCGCTGAAATCGTACCTCGGCGAACGCATGGACATGCCCCGGGGCACCACGGCCATGCTCATCGACTACGGCGCTTCCGCTTCCGAAGAAATGGAGGCCAAGGTGAGCGCACTGCTGCCGCGGATAAAGGCACTGAAAGGCCTGTCGCGCCTCGACCCGTTCACCACTACCGTCGCCGCCCGCGAGAAACTGTGGCGCATGCGCAACGGCATCTTCCCCTGCGTGGCCGGAGCACGCGTGCCCGGTTCGACGGTCATCCTCGAAGACGTGGCGGCTCCCGTGGCCGACCTCGACCGCCTCGTCAACGGAGTGGAGAAGCTGTTCGACAAATACGGCTATCACGGCTCCATCTTCGGCCATGCCCGCGACGGCAACATCCACCCGTTGCTGACCTCGCCCGTCGACTCGGAGAAGGAAATCACGCGCTTCCGCCACTTCATGGACGATTTTGTCAATCATGTGCTATCGCTGGACGGCTCGCTGAAGGGCGAGCACGGCACCGGCCGCGCTATCGCGCCTTTTGTGGCCCGCGAATGGGGCGAAGACATATACGCGCTTATGAAGGAGCTGAAACACCTTGCCGACCCGCAGAACGTCCTCAACCCCGACGTCCTCATCAATGACGACCCGGACTGCTTCATCAAGCCCATGAAGGAGATGACGCTGTTCGGACAGGAATTAGGCGTGCCCATCGCCGACAAGTGCATCGAGTGCGGCGCCTGCGAGCACGTATGCCCCACCCGCGACATCACCATGACGCCGCGCCAGCGCATCCAGGCCCTGCGCGTCATGGCCCGCATGCCCGATGACAAGGAGCTGCGGCGCCAGTACCGCTGGCCCGGTCCCGAGTCATGCTGCTCAGACGGCCTCTGCCAGGTCCCGTGCCCCGTCCACATCTCCACCTCCGACATCACCGACGCCATCCGCGAGCGCACCAACCCTCGGTTTTTCGACAGCGCCCTCACCGCCTCGGCACGGCACTTCGGCGGCGTAGAAAAAGGCATCCGCGGACTCCTGCGCACCGCCGTGGCCACGCAGAAGGTCATCTCGCCCTATCCCCTCATCTGGGCCTCTGACTTCGCACACCGCATATACAGACAGGTGCCTCACTGGAGCAAGTTCTTCCCCATGCCAGCACGCCTGCATTTCACCGAGACCGCCAATCCCGACTACCTCTACTTCCCCGCCTGCGTCACCCGCATCTTCGGCGGCTCGACACTGGGCAAGGACGACCTGATTACCGTCGTTCAGCGCATCGCCGCCCGCGCCGGCATTACCGTCGCAGTGCCTAAGGAGATGCACTCGCTGTGCTGCTCGCAGATATGGGAGCACAAGGGCGACCGCGAGGGCCAGGCCATCACCGCCAACCGCACCGTCGAGGCCTTCTACCGCCTGTCGGACAGCGGGCGCATCCCCATCTTCTGCGACACCACCTCGTGCACCCACGTCATGCTCACCCACATGCGCGACGCCCTCACCGACGAGAACCGCCGCCGCTACGACGCCCTGCACATCATGGACATCACCGTGTGGCTCGACCGTGTCATCCTCCCCCGCGCCCACAAGGTCAACCGCAAAGGTACCGTCATCCTGCATCCCACCTGCGCCGCCCGCATCCTCGGCCTCTCCGACACCTTCGTACGCATCGCGCAGACCTGCGCCGAGCGCGTTGTTGTCCCCGACGACGCACAGTGCTGCGGAGCCGCCGGCGACCGCGGCTTCCTCTTCCCCGAAGTTGCCCGTTCGGCATGCGCCCCCGAACGCATCCAGCTCGACAAACTCGACCACATCGACGGCGCCTACTCCCTTGCCCGCACCTGCGAAATCTCCATGCAGACCACCCTCGGCCGCCCCTACGAGTCCGTAGTCTACCTCGTCGACGAAACAGTGGAAATGTAAGAAAACGAGATAATCCCATGTAGGGACGTGCCTTTGGCACGTTTAGCCTGCGGGTCGCTGGCAGGCATAACATCGCAAAGCGATGTCCCTACATTGGTTTATCGTGTCGGTTTATCGTATTGGATTATCGCATTGTTTTTTCGGGAAAAATTGCTACATTTGCGGTCTAAGGTTTTAAATATTTCCGAATTGGACGCCCAAAGCGTCATCCGATAGGGCAAAATCTGACCAAAATCTCTAATTCATTAATAAATCAATCACAAAATGACCAAATCGTTATCCCACTTGCTGAGCGCGGGAGCATTGTCGCTTTCTCTGCTCACCGCATCAGGCGCGAGTGCCGAGGTGATTTTCACCGAGACTTTCGACTACCCCGTCGGAAATCTCTACGGAAATCCCGGTTGGTTGCAAAGCAACAACAAGGACAATCCCATCCAGGTGACCGCGACAACACTCTCGCTCGACGGCTTCGCCTCCGGCAAATCGGTAAAACTCACCCCGATTGACGCCAAGGACCAGGACGTGCTCAAACCCTTCTACGCCGCCAGTGCCAACGACACCTATACCGCCATCGCTGATGGAAGTGTCTACGCTGCATTTCTCATCAATGTGCAGAAAGTCACAAATCGGGCATACGTCACAGGTTTTGGATCTACCAACTCTTCCAACAAGATTACCGACGGTTTCTCTATTACCGGCCCTTACGGAATCACCTTCGTCAGCCCGTCGGAGTCCGAAGGCAAATATTTCCTCGGTATATCCAAAAGCTCTACAAAAACAGACATCAACAAAGCCACAACGCTTTCAAACACTGAGCTGGACTACAACACAACCTATCTTGTAGTTCTGAAATATACCGTTCTTTCAGGCACCAGCAACGATACCTTTGAGGCATGGATTAATCCTGTAGCCGGAGCCGCAGAACCCGCCACAGCCGACGTCACCGCAGATTCCAGCAAAGGCGACCCCTTACGCGGTCTGGCATCATTCGCCATTTGCCAGACGTCAACATTTGACACAAAAGCTCCCGAGATGCTGGTCGGTCCCGTCCGCATCGCCACCACATGGGATGAGCTTTGGAGCGAGGGAGGCGGCACAACCCCCGACCCCGGCAAAGCCGAGATAACGGTGGGCAAGCTCTCGCTCCCCTCCGGCTTCGTCCTCTATCAGTACCAGAAGTACACCACCACCGTCAAGGTCAAGGCTCAGGGTATCACCGAGGACATCGCCATCTCAGGCAACGCCAACGTCAAGCCCGCCGTGACGGCCATCCCCGCCGCCGAGGCATGCTCGGCCGCCGGTTACGACCTCACGCTGACTCTTGACGCCACCGCCGGCACCGAAATCAACGAGACTCTCGCCTTCACCTCCGGCGAGACAACAGCCTCGCTCGCCGTCAAGGCCGACGTCTACCCGGCAAGCACCCTTGCCAGCTTCAGCTTCATCCCCTCAATGCAGCCCTACGAGACATACTACTTCTCGGGCAAGGCCACGGTGACCTTTGTCGACGCCGCCAACAAAAAGATTTATCTGCAGGATGTTGTAGGTGGCATGGCCCTCGACTACTCAATGACCAACCTCGAGGCCGCACCCTTCAAGCTCGGCGACCAGCTCACCAAACTCTATATCATGGGTGACGAGCCCTCGTTCGGCGTGCCCGTATGCCACCTCATGGGCTACTTTGCTCCCGAAGGCATCTCCTACGGCACCGTCAGCGCCACCGGCCAGACCAAACAGCCCATAGAGCTTACCCTCGCCGAGCTCAACGCCGACCGCAAGACATACCTCAACCGCCTCGTCAAGATCACGGACGTCAAGTTCGGCGCCGCCGGTTCCAGCTTCGGTACCGCCGGTACCGACATCACCTCGGGCGAGGCCACCGGCAAGGTGCGCGTATTCGCCGGAACCGACATCATCGGCACCACTATTCCGCAGACCGCCAAGGCTGTCATCGGCATCTCCACCTCGCCCTCGACGACGATGATTACCATGCGCTCGCTTGCCGACCTCATAGCTTCGCCTGCCGACGAGGAGAAACTTG
>JBJFEE010000101.1:0-8202 GCA_051890455.1 Muribaculaceae bacterium | reverse complement strand
CCACATCTCTACCGCTGGCCCGGCCTCAAAGAATACACCGACCCCGCCCTCGCCCCTCCCGACATCCCAATCAAAAAGCCGAACCCGACCGTTCCAATCATAATTCCCCTCAAAATCGAGCAAAGGCTATGGAACAAGGGCTTCAGCCCTTGTGGCGAAAAGATAGCCGGCAAGTTGCCACCCCACCCACGACCACTTTAGCGGCAGACATCCCCGCGCACCTAAAAAGTCGAATCGATGTCAAACGCACATTGACATCGTTGGAAAACTATGGAGCGAGGGTTTCAACCATCGCAGCCAATATGCTGTGACCAAAGCTATTAATGTGCGGCGACGAGCTCGTCGCCGAGGCCAACTACAAGTTTATACCCCAACGAACTCATCCCCGCGACCGGCATCTCAACCTCTATCTTGAGTAAGATCTATCTTATCAGCGCGCGACCGGCGATGACCATGATGACTCCGAGGGTAACTGACGCAAGCAGGTAGAGGAGGGAGGTGGCGAGCTGGCCTTTGTCGCCGAGGAGGCAGACTTCGCCGGCGAAGGCGGAGAAGGTCGTGAAGCCGCCGCAAAATCCGGTCACAAGCAGCAGGCTCTCGGTCGTCGTCACGGTTTGGGTTTTCTCGAAAAGGCCGAGCAGCACTCCATATATAAAGCAGCCGACGAGGTTTACTAAAAAGGTTCCGAGAGGCCATGAGCCACTGAAAATCATCGCACAACAGCGCGTGACAAGGTAGCGGCAACATGTACCGACAAATCCGCCGGCTCCGGCTATAAGCATCATCTTTATCATAATTAAGTCTTTATCGCTGCAAAGTTAATCAAGATTTATGATTGCAACGAGATTTTTAGTTAAAAATTTGCACAAGCAATTTTTTGATTATACTTTTGTCAACGAAAATCCTCGTTAAGATGAAAGAAGATAAAGAAAGACTCACTGACAAAGAGGAAGAAGCCTTGCTTCTACTGTGGGAGTATGGTCCCTGCACGGTCAAAGACCTGGTCGCCCGCTACGATGAACCGCAACCGCATATCAACACCGTGTCGACCTTCATCCGCTCACTCGAGGCCAAGGGCTACGTCGGACACGAGCAGGGCCGTTACGGCGCATTCTACTACTTCGCCATCAAAGAAAAAGACGAATACAAGCGTAGCGCCGTCAATAAATTCATCAGCCGCTATTTCGGGAATTGCTTCTCGATGGTGTCGCAACTTGTCGATGACCGCCAGATTGACGCAGACGAGCTCAAACGCCTGTTGGAAATGGTCGAAAAACGCAAGAATCATGATTGAGACTTTGTTCAAATACTCGATTGCTGTATCAATCACCCTTGTCATCGCTTGGATTTGCTATCGCATGGCGCTCGGCAAAGACAATCGTTTCAAGGTCGACCGCGCTATAGTCATCATCGACGCAGACTTCATGGATGGTTGCAATACTGCCATCATCCATGAACTCGGCCATATCACCCACCGCCACACTCTTGACCTCATCATCGCTCAAGCGGTCGCGATTTTCTGCTGGTATAATCCGGCGGCGTGGCTGCTCAGGCGCATGCCGGGCATCGACGTCGAAAAATCGAGCCTGATTATAAACTAAATAAAGATAAGAAATGAATTTCACCGACGCAAAAGAATTCCTCCGCATCGCCGATATGGCCTATGACGCGGGAGATTACCAGAACGCCGCCGACATCGTCGAGCGCGTCGCACGTTTCGCAGCTTACGACGGCAAAGGCTTGAGCCAAGAGCAACTCGCCGAGCTGACGCACGCCGTAAAGAACTCAATCGCCCGTTTTACCGACTGTCCCGACGAAGCCATCTGGGAAGAAGCCTCGGCTCTCGGCGATATGTTCAGAAATTGACGATGCCATGATAGCAGGGATTTTAGGAGACTTGGCGGCATCAACCTGGCTGCGCGACAAATCGGTGTTTTACCGGCAACTGTTTGACGGCGAGGCTACGATGTCGGAATACAGCCTGAGCACCATCGCCGCGGCAGCAGCGCTTGACAATGCCGAATCTACAGGCGCCGATTGCGACAACGATGGCGCTCGCGAACGCACGCGCCGCATTTTCTCGTCATATATATCACTGCCACAATGCCGTGCCGACGTCTCCGATGCCGCACGTCAATGGGCCGACGATTTCGCATTCAGACACACTCCGGCGTCGTCGGGAATGCTTCTTATGCGTCTCGCTGTCGCCGGCTGGTATTCTGACTCCGCCGATGACGGAACATCCCGGGCATCGCAGCAGATGATGATTGACCGCTCGTGGGACAAGGAAGAAGGATACGCCCGCATGTTCATGCCGAAGATGATTGCTATGCTGCGAACAGGCCACACCAAAGACGAGACCTACACGGCGCTGGGCGAGATATTCAGAGGCATAAGACGCAACTGGGACTGGCGAGGCGGAGAATCGACGCTCTGCCTGCTGATGCGGGCATGGGACTGCTTCTACCGGGCATTTGATTTCGGCAGCGCCATTCACAACGCCGTACGCAATTATCCTGAAAATCCACGGCTGATGGCCTCTCTGACAGCCATGATAGCCGGCGCGATGTATGGCCACGGCATATATTACATCAAAGAAAAATATTCGACCGACGGCGAAACCCGTCGTCCGTTATATCTTCCGGATAAAACCCACAAAGCCTACCGCGAAGAAATCAATGTCATGGCAAGCCGCAGCAAATGGCAGAATATATTTTTCGCCAAAAACAACGCTCTCACCAATGTCGAGCGCCATTTTTTCAAATCGGTCAAGAGCCGATATGACGGTTTCACTTTGACTGACGAAGAGGCAAGACGCATCATCAAAGGATTTTACACCGACTGGGAGGCGCGTTTTGGCTTTTATCTCGACAATGGCCGCATCTATATCTACCGCAGCCATTATCTTCTCGGCCGATTCAGACTGAATCATATCGCGGCAAACCGATGGACCATCACCGACACACAGGCAAGCGACGAGATGCCCGATATGCTCGACTTCGACAAATGCTTCAAATGCGCCTTTGACATCACACTCATTGCGCCACAGAGAGGCTTCAGATACTATCGTTTCTCTTGGGGGACGCCTGCCGACAGCTCCAACCCCTACCCTGAAAATCAACCTAATAAAAGGCGTTATTGGGACTACGAACACGATTTTTATATCAATGAATACTCTCGCTTCGGATATTGGCTCGGCGAATCGGCCAAAGCATTAAAAGACCTCAGCGAACACAATCGCGCAAGGTTGCCCATTATCATCGAACGCGAGACCTTCGCCATCATATATTACATCCATACACGCATGAAGGCCACGGGCTCGACGGCCGACATCAACGCCATAGCAGACGACTATCTCCTACCTGAAAATTGAAGCCCTAAAACCCGCAAGTGACGCCACGCCAGCGACTCAGATCATCATATCGTAACAAGGAAACGAAAAAATTAACCAAGAAAATATAATGTATAACCAACTTTCGATATCTTTGCAAATAGAAGATAAGATGGTATACTTTTAGATTATTTTTTGGTATACTTTCGTGTTATTATTTACATTAACTATACCGAACAATGACTAAAGAGGAATCCGCAAAACTGCTTGACAAGGCGGCGCAGATCTGCGTCAGCAAACACGCCGGGCAGCGTGATAAGATGGGTTGCGCCTATTTTCAACACCCCATGCGCGTAGCCATGCGGTGCAAGACCGACGAGGAAAAGATGGTCGCACTGCTGCATGACACTATCGAAGATACCGACGTTACCGCCGAGTATCTTCTTGCCGAGGGTTTTCCTCAGTCGGTTGTCGACGGCATCATCTCCGTTACCAAGCGCGAGGGAGAAACTTATGAGGATTTTGTGGCTCGCGCCAAGCAAAATCCGCTTGGTAGCGTAGTCAAGCTCCACGACCTCGAAGATAATCTCGATGTATTCCGCCTCGATACCGTTTCTCCCGAAATGGCTGCTCGCTTCACAAAGTATCTCGCAGCCCACCGCTTCTTGCTCAATGATGATATAGTCCAGGAGATAACACTCCCGGAGGAAGAATCCGTTGTTGTCTCTCGTCCAATAAGACGTGTGCAAGACATTTATCGAGAAGACAGGGCCAAAATCAACGCCCACATTATGCAGCGGATGAAGACCGATAAAGGCGGCTTTCGCCAAGGTCAAGACACAATAATGGTAACATGGTATAACGAAAAGGGGTTTCAAGAAACCGATGCCATAAACACCTTTATCAATGTAATTCAGAAAATCGGTTATGCAGAAGTTGAAGCACTTGATATTAGATATAAAGGCCGCTTCCCATTAGTTACGACACAAGCTGATACATATAATTATAAGGAAGCGACCGCAGGTTATTTTGTTCTCTCGAACTGTCCGAACAAAATGAAAGCCATTTATCTGAATCAAATAGCTGATGCTCTTGATTTACCTTATAAAGCCGAACTCGTTCCTAAAGTATTGTAAGTCATGCACAGAATATTCGCACTGCTCATCTTCGTTTGTGCTTATTTTGCCGCTTTCGGCCAAAAGATTTTCTCGGTTGACCATCAGTATCAGGCAGACCTAAAGGTCTTCTTTACCGATAAAGAATAGCGCGCCGGTTGGAAGAAAAACGACAAGAAACATTTACTATACTAACCCGACAATGACTACTATACGCGACATATATTCTGACATCTACGAGCCGATTGAATTTGCCTACAAGAAAGTCAAATTCAAGGAATGCTATGTGGCCGGACTTTCATTTCACGTCGAGAAAGACGATGAAATGTGGGATGAGCTTTGCGTAGGCACAAAACTCGCTCTTGTCCGCGACAAGAACAATAAGCACGACCACAATGCCGTGGCCATTGCTCTCGCTGATGATTTCGATGGCGACCCCGATAATTTTGACTTCGACTTCATTCTTGGTTATATACCTCGGCAAGAGAATGCCGAGCTGGCCGTCCTCCTTGATGCCGGATATTTCAACAAGTTTGAAACCGAAATCACTGAATATAAGCAGTACGGCAAGTATGACGAGCGCATCAAAATCACAATTTGGCTCGAAACCAACGAGCCGGTGATGATTCGTCCCGACCTATTGCGAGCCGAATATCTTGACCGCGTCGATTTTTCAGACCTCACACATGAACTTCATGAGCGAGGTGTCGCATACTTCCGCTGGGGTGGATTTCCACCGGACGAGCACGACCTTCCTTTAAAGGGAGAGCGTATTGTACTCATACACACTCGCCGAGATATGGCATATCTCTATTTGATGAAAGTGCTCGCAGTGGGCGATGACTGCGCAATTTATTTTGACGATCCGGCTGAAATACATTGTTGTGATGACTGCGCACCATTCATTCTATCGAACATGGTAGGCCCGGTAGAAATTAGCATCGATAACTTCGAGTATATTTCTGAAGAAACTCTCAGGTCTCTCTCCGTCGACCATTATCTCGCCAAACGCTTGTCCGCAGAATTTGACCGCCTGATTGCGTCAAAGATTTATCCCTGGACATCACTCAACAACGTTGATGCCGATCCGTCTATTGATGACCCCGAAGACGCAGAATAATTATGGGAGAAATCCTGGGCTTAGTTGCGGTGGCAGGCTTCCTTTATTATATCGGAAGCCACTACGAGGCAAAACCTCGTAGGCGTCGCTCGCGTCATTCCGAAGGATTACCTTGGCTCGGCAAACGTAAACGCGCCCGCAGAAAACAAAAGTATTTTTTGGACTAAAACTCTTATATTCTTATGTACGACGATGATTTCGACGACAGTGGCGAGTGGGGCTACAATGGTGACGCCGAACATGATATGTGGGTAGATTACACCACAGACATGTACGAGGACACGGACTATTCCGGCGAAAATCCGGACTATGATGTAGACTGGGAGGCTGAATATGAAACACATGTTGATGATACTCAACATTCGCACCATCATAGCCCCACCTTTTTGCATCATCAAAACGACAATGTCGCTTCAATGACTGCTCGCCAATATGAAAATCGAATACATCGTTTGGAGGGCTTAATCGCCGCCGCTATTGCCGCTGCCACCGTTTTGGATACCAAATCGGCTAATGCGACCTCGGTCAAGAATATCCGTAAATATCAGAGACGTGCGAGCGAAAAGCAGAGCGAGGTTAAGACGTATCAAGATGAACTTACTAAACTAAAGGCAAATTATAAGACGGCAAAGTTAGAATCAGAGAAAGCTCTTACTCGTATCATTACCATAATATGCGTAGTCATCAGCATTATTGCAATACTTGTGGCTATATGCTATTAAGGCATTTTCACCGCCCATAGTAATATCTGAAATCTTCCTCGTTGTCGTAATAGTAATCCTCCCAATCATCGTAGCCATCCGGCACAGGCTCCGGCGTAAACAGGTCAATAGTCCTATGGTTGAAGAAGGTTTCTTTCTCAACACCATTGACCTCATGGATTAAAGTGCCTCCATTGCCATATACATAGCGGTCTCGCTTATTGCCGGAGACGTGGAATTTCCCTATTTCATCTTTTATTAAGCGGATTTTCGTGCCGTATGTTTTCTTTTCAGGATTGAAATGTCGGAAATACGTTTTACCTCCTTTACTATATAGCACCACCCATTTCGGGGTATTCATCTCTACACACCATACCGAGGCATAGTAATCTTCATCGCTAAGATTACGCACCATTGTTTCGAGTTCATCCCAGGTGTACTTCGGCTTGTAAGGTTTCGGTTCGTCTACCTTTGGCAACGCTGCAATGCTATCACGTCTGCGAGCATATTCTAATTCCCGGATTCTATTTTCTTCTGCTCGTCGGGCTTCTTCTGCCCTTTGTTGCTCCATCCATGCCTCATATTCAGCTTGACGTTGTTGCTCTTGGAGTTGTATCTCTATGTCTCTATAATGTTGCTTCTTGACAACTACAACCACACAACAAACTATTATAACCACTGTTGCAGCGATTATAACCAGTCTTTGCTTCCAAGCTTTCTTTCTTGCTTCGGAGATTTGCGCGTCTATTTCGGAGGGCTTTCCCATGATGCAAAGTTAGTAATAAAACGTGAGTTCGATATAAGAATTCGATAATTCAACAATGATTCAACGCCGTTGAGAGTATGCAAACATCAGCGCATACTTATACATAAGACTTTCAAAGGTATAGCCCGTCGGGGTAAGTGCTCGATGGGATGGTTTTTCGGTTTCAAGTTTCACTTGATTATCAGTGACAAGGGAGAGATACTCAACTTAATGTTCACTCCGGGCAACGTCGATGACCGCCAGCCTCTCTACTCGGAGTCATTTATTGAAAACGTCAAGGGAAAACTTTGTGGAGATAAGGGGTACATAGGCAAGCAACTGTTTGAGTTTCTGTTTATGAACGGTATTCAGATTATCACAAAAGTCAAGAACAACATGAGGAACTCGCTGATGTCTGTTTCTGACAAGATCATGCTTCGCAAAAGAGCTTTGGTCGAACCTGTTAATTACGAACTTAAAAACATCGCTCAAATAGAACACTCAAGACATCGGTCTTTCGCGAATTTTATAACCAATGCCTTGAGCACCATTGCCGCATATTGTTTCTGTCCCGAAGAAACCCTCTATATCACCGGAGTTTGTTCATGACAATCAGCTGACCTTGTTCTGATGGCTTATATCGAACTCAAGTTATTTACAAAATGGCGCAGCCCCGCACGTTGATGGTGTGCGGGGCTGTGTGTTTTTGTAAATGATATGCTTCACACAAAGAGGCGTTGGAGGAGGATGACGTCGTGGTAGCGGCTGTTGTATTTGATCCAGGAGCGGAGGCGGCCGCAGCTGTTGAAGCCGCAGTGGCGGAAGAGTGTGAGGGAGGGGGTGTTTTCGACGGCGATGAAGGCTGCTATCTGATGGAGGCCGATGACGGCGCGGCCGTAGTCGGCCATGAGCGTGAGGGCTTCGCTGCCGTAGCCTTGCCGGCGACTGTCCTGAGTGATGTAGATGGCGACGAAGGCGCGGAGGTCGCGCGGGTCGAAGTCGTAGAGGTCGATGGCGCCGATGGCGCGACGGGTGGCTGTTTCCTCGATGACGAGGCGCAGCTGACGGGCGGCGTAGATGTCGGCATCGTAGCTCTCGATGTAGTCGTGGATCTGACGGCGTGAGAGTGGCGCGCGGGTCGATGCGATACCCCAGGCCGAGCTGTCGTTTTCCCAGATGTAGAGGCAGTC
>JBJFEE010000100.1:0-8251 GCA_051890455.1 Muribaculaceae bacterium | reverse complement strand
AGTTGGAGTCGCAGAGCACACGCATTGCAACTCCGTCCCACGAGTCCGGCTCGTCCTCAAACACGTAAAAATCGCCGCAGGCCGTCGCCGTCGTCAACAGCAACAGAAAGGCAATGGTATGTATCAAATATTTCATGTAGAATTGTCTGCGACTTAATATGGGTTAAAAATCAAGGATTGGTTTCGTGATCTTTGCGCTTGGGCGCCGTGATGCTGACGATGTTGGATGGTAGAGTGCCTCGCCCGTCTTTGAATCGGATGGTGATATAATATTCACTTGTTTCCCCAGGCAGCAGGCGGTCGGTGAACAATCGTTCGGAGCTACTGACATCTATGACATATCGGAAGGCAGTGCCTCCGTCGGCTTTACGGTAGATGCAGTAATAGTACGGATCTCCATCGGATAGCGGGGAATGTTCCCAGACTACACGTGCCATGCCGGTGCGCTCGTCGTATGTAGCGAAAGCCTTTAGCCCGATATCAACATAGTTGTCGCCGCGCACACGGGCCAGCAGTGAGTGAGACAGACCAGAACTCAAGCCCCACAGGGAGAATGATTCTACAGCATATTCGTAGCGGTCGCTGCGGTTGGGAGCCGGGCGGTCAGTGTATTCTATTCTATGACCTGCGGAGGCAATGCTGTCAGCGTCGTAGACAGCGAGAACAGTCCAGCGGTCGTCAGGTTCGCTTTCCATCTTGCGAAGCAAACGGTGTGCTCCCATTTGCACATCGCCGCCTACGCCCCAGCGCATATACACATGGTGACTGGTAGTGCGGGTAGAGTCAAGGTGAGCGACCGTAGGCGGGAAGGCATAGGGGCGAAGCACCCGGATTGTATCGGAGGCATCCCCGCGGTTACCGGCGAAGTCTACGGCGCGGACCATATAGTAGATATAGCGCTGATTAGCGTCAGTGGCGACCGAGTCAGTGTAGTAGCGACGGTTCAGCAGGTCGCTGTTGACACGCACAAAGCTGTGCGTGGTATCGTTGGCGAAGAATATCTCATAGCCTTTGATATCGACACTGTCGGGCATTTCCCAACGCAGGTGAATGCGGCCGTCAATGTAAGAGGTGGCCTTGAAGTCGGAAGGAGCTACGGGGGGCTTGAGGTCGGAAACACGCAGCAGGCGTGGCAATGCGTAGCCCATGTTGCCGGCAGTATCAATGGCTGCAATTGTCATCATACCTGTAGAGATGTGTGTCACTTCAATGCGCGCCAAGGTGTCCTCAGGCGCAATATACTGGTCTGAAAGCAGACGCCATTCCTTGAGGCTGTCGCGCTCGTGATAATAGAGCGCCGCGTAACGGACGAAGTCGTTTTCGATAGTGTCCTTGTGGAAGTAAACGTTAGCAAAAATTTCGGCGGAAGGGTCGCCTTCGACCGGGCGGTCGATGACAATCCGGGTGATGTCGGGACCGCTCGGAGGCATCATGTCCGGGAAATAGACGGTACAGAGCTGGCTCATCTCGGTAAGGTCGCCGAAGGCATCGTGGGCCTGCACTGCATATTCGTATGTGCCGGTTCGGCCGGTGGAGTTTTCAAAGACGATGTCCTCATTCGAGTATTCCATTTTAAGAGGCGGCAGATATGGCGCTGCATTGAGCTTGGTCCATTCCTTCTCTTCACCTTTGCGGCGGCGGTATATTTCGAAGCTGCCGTTGACATTGTCGTTCCACCGCAACGTAGCCGTACCATGGCCTGTCACCTCGGCGCGGAGGTCGACATCATATTGCTGCAGCTTGTAGCGCTCGTTTTTGACGAACTCTGCGCTGCCCGGCGAGATATAGAAGAACTTTGTCGTATCCGGCTTCGAAGGGGCTATAAAATAGGTATAAGTCCGGCCTTTTTTAGCCGTGCGGTCGGTGTAGCGCAGACCCATAGCCTTGGCAAGGTCAGCGCGCCATTCGGCGGGGAGGTATGCACCGAGCAGACGCATCTTCTGGTCTTGCTCGATTTCAACCTGATTGCCAAGACTTCCCGGCATGTAGCCTGCCTGGTCTTCGCGCAGACCGCCCTTGCCGTAGAGCGAACCTATGGCAAGATAGGCAAGCTGGTCGGTAGTGTCGGGATATTGCTTGCGGAACTCATCGAGGCTCAAAGGTTTCAGCCCGAGAATCAGCGTATCGAGACGAGCCGTCTCATTATCCATACGCAGAATGTCCACCCCCGTGCGACTCAGATAGAGAAAATTAGGATATTGAGCTATAGCCCAGCGAAGGATCACGCTGTCACCGTAGGTACGGGTAAGCACAATGATGGGGTCTGCTTTGGGAGTCCACTTGTGGATAGAGTCCCAGTTGATGTATTCCGGATCGGGCGCGTTGATGTTGACAAGTTCCGTGATAGTGTCACCATCGCCGGAGCTGGTAGAAACTGGAAACGGCGGCAAGCCTCCGGCTATGCTCATGGCTTGGAGTGCCATGGCACCTAACAGGGCAATTGGAAGTAATTTCAATCCTTTATATTGTTTCATAATTTTCAGATTTTACTTAAAATTCTGGAAAGGGTTCTTCTTGACCGTTTCGAGGTTGAAGAACGAGTTTGTTTTGCCGGCGGGAACCGAGGGAGTGTTGAACGATGTCCAGCACTTGCGCTTGAAATCCCAGGCGTTGCAGCGGTAACTGCGGAAACGCAGCTCCGTGATGTGCTTGATGCCCTTGACCGCATCATAACGCACGGGGATATCTGTCTTTAGACTCGTGCGCTGACACGACCAATTGAAAAGGGCGCGGGCGAGGTAATTGTTCTTGCTTGTATCTTTAAATTTATATCCGATGCGGTCATGTCGGCTGCCGTCGACGGTCTCGACACAAGGTGCTAACAGTTCACCCGAATCATTACTGCCCAGCCATGCTATAGCCGTGGCGTATGCCGGAACACGAAGTTGGAAGATGGCGTCCCCGCCGTCGGGCTCGAACTCGTATGTTTTGTACGCAGGATTTACGCGTAGAAAATCCTTGACCCAGTTGCGACGGGTACTTTTGTCGGTACGGGTGGCATTTACTTGATAGGATCTGAAGTAGCTGCCGGTAACTTCCGCCAAGTCCTGACACATCGTGTTGATTTGTCTTATATTTTCAAGATACACAGGAACTCTCATGGCGTGCCATGACTGTACTCCGGCGTTGATTTCGCCGGGGAGAGGCTCGCTGAACATGTAGGTAGCCATTGAATCGAGAGCGTTGCAATACAGCGGATAGTGATAGCCGAGTTTACTGAATCGCGAGGACTTGAGGAAGATAAGGTCGTCGATCTCCTGATAGCCTTTATAAAGCTGACGGGCTCCATCGGGTGCGGAGGGCCTCATGAGTTTGCCTTGCATCGAGCCATACGGCGTCTCGAAGAGTATCGACTCGGATGTGGTCACATCAAGGTCTATACCCTTATGATAGACCTTGTAGCCGCCCACAAAGAGCATATTGCCCACATAACTTATGTATGCCGACGGTTCCTGTACGATATAATATTCGCCGAAAGAGTTCTTTAACGGAAGGTTCTCAACAGTCATGTATCCTCCGAGAAGCTCACGGTCGATTTTGTCGGGGAACGAAACATTCTTAATGACATCGGTCATCACGGTGCCGTTGAAACGGGTGCCGTAATATTCGGGCGGGGTTTTGCCGATTGAATTAACCCGGTGATATGTTTCGGCGGTATATTCCTCATCGAAAGGCTTGACAATCTGACTGTAAATGACCTTGCTGTGGGGAATAGAGGTCGTCTCGACATCGTCCTTTGTCACTACGACATGCCACTTGGGGCTGCCCCCGACTTGCTCTGATGTCATGTCGAGATGGAAACCGTCCGGAACGTTGTACGGATAGTTGTCGTTCTTGTTGTTGCCTTCGCTGTCGAAAGTGTTGCCAAGGAAAATTTTGTTATCCAAATTGACTCCGGTTGCCTTGGAACTTGAAGCCTGCACCGTGGAGTAACCGGGCGTCGACGGCGACTGTCCGGGCAGATATTTGTCATAGATTTTCTGCACGGCCTTGCGCTGCACGGCAACCTCGTCGCCCGATTCGTAATAATCGAAGCAATGGGTCAGCACATCGGAAGTTTTCGTCTCCTTCCATTCATAGAGCAACTCTATGCGGTGCGATTCGGCGCCGGCATCGAATGTCAGTGCTTTCTGTGGAGTCAGGATCGACACCGAGTCGTTTTCAATCCAGAGATTGGGCACAGAGCAACTCTTGGTCTCGCCGGTTGTTTGCTTCTGCTGATTTGTAATTTGGCTACTGGATAAAGTAGTGATTCCTTGCCGCTTGCTGCCGGAGGAACTGCCTGAACTTACAATAGTGCCCGCAGCCTTGTTTGACAACAGGGAGCCGGCCGACGAAAACGACCCGCCCTGGGTGCGTGCCTTCTCGGTGACGGGATATACATTCCATGTAAGGGTGCCCTTGCTCAGCAGCGTACCTTTATATTTATCATCGAGCGAGATTATGGGTGTCTGCATATCCATCATCGGTGCCGACACGGGCACGCGGCTTATCAGCTGCGGACCTTCGGCGGTCATATTGCACGGGAATGCGAGCCTTGCCACGGAAGCCAGTTCCTCCATGTCGGCGATTTCCTGTTTTGAGGGCGCCGCTTTGGTCTTGAAGTAGAAGTCGCGGGTCTGGGTCCAGGGTGTCTCAGTGTATTTATGAGTTTCGGTGCTGTAAGTTTCGGGGTCGTGATATTCACCTTTGCGGAACTCTTTGGCTTGACCGATGATACGCACCTGATAGTATTTGCCGGGCTGAGGCTGGAAACCATAGAGAAGCACCTTGTTGTTTTGATATTTCACAGGCACTTTGGTCATCCACGAGGTTTTGGCTTCGCTGCCGAGAGACCTGTAATTGTTTGAGGCGAAAACATAGGCTACATCGTCGATTACATCGAAGCGGAACTTGCGCGAGGCGCGCGAGTTGAGAGCAATATCATCAGATACGCTCGAGTTTTCTGCCAACTTGTCGAGGTCAGTGGGGTCAACAACGCTTATGTCCGAGCCGATATCGGCGTTGCAGACTATGCCGGGCAGACCGAGTTTGGCGTCGTATTCAAATTCGTTGACGTCGTCTTCCGATGTCTCACCTTTCCGTTCATTGTCAATTTGGGTAATGCAGGCTTCCTTGAATGCTTCATAGTCGTCTGTTCCGACCGTCGGATGGTCGAAGAGCACGAAGTCATCAAGGGCATTGCCCATGAAAAGTTGGCAAACGTCGCCGCACTCGAATGAGAATTTTTTGTTTAGGTTGACGAGGCCGCCAAGCAAGCGAATCTTTATACGTGCCTTACCTGTGAAGTAATTGGGGTTAGGCAGGGCGCATTTGAACACGCCGCCCACTCCGCAGTCGACGAGGTCGATTTTCTTGTCGAAGAATCCGAGATTGATGTGCAGGCCGAATTTGGCATATAGGTAGGCGTAGAGCTGACCGCGGGCATACCACTGGCCGCCGGCGCCGGAAAAGCCCGGAGTTATATTGAGATTCACACACTCAGCCGTCGATGACAGCTTTGCCAGCACGATGTCGAAACCCGCAGTAGCACCTAATTCGCCGTATAGCAGGCCTAAGTTAAAGTCGATATAGCCCCATACCGAGGCACCGAACATCACGCCGCCGCCGGTTTTAACCGTCTCGGCAGCGAATTTCTTCTTCGCCTGGGCTTGTGCGCTGTTGACAGCGCTCATATCGTCGCTGATTGCTGCTCCATGCGCACCGCCGTCAAGGAAATCGCTCACCTTCTTGGGCAGCGGGGGCAGCTGACCGTCGTTGGGCAGCTCGGACCCGAAGCATACATAGGCATCGGCACCGATGCTCACCTTGACGATAGGCGAACTGAAGTTAATCAGGGTAAACCGGCAACGCTTTTCGAAGTCTGGTTGTCCGATGTATACGTGCCACTCTTTGTTTTTAAGGTTTTCGCCCTCTTTGGCCATCGTCACCTTGACCTGTATCTGAATGGTGACGGAGCCTGATTTGGAATTGCCTCCCTGCTCGCCGGCGCCGTTTTTGTCTTCGGCTTTCATCGCGTCGGCTTTTGCCATATTCTTATTATATTCCTCGTCGTTATTGCTTTCGGATTTGTTCTTATCGGTCATCATGCCGAGACCCTGCTGCACATCGCCAAGATAGCCCTCGAACTTGCTGTTAAGCTCCGACATCTTCGCCATTGCATCCTGTCCTAATTTAACAAGAGAGCCGGCACCGCAGTCGACGGCAACATCAAGGCATAAATCGAGCTGGAAATATTTTTCTTTCTCAGTATTTTCATAAATAATACCCACCTTGGTATCGATTATACCGGCGCAATTCAGGTTCCCGTTGAACTTGAAAGTGGAAAGCCTGCCTTTAAATACTATCACGGTGGCATCGAAGCTGCCGTCGAAAGTAGAGCCGTCGCCCATCTTCATGCCCATGCCGAGAATCACGCCCACGGCGCCGCGCTTCGGCTCACAGGAGTAGTCGTCAGAGGCGCTGTTCTTGCGCACTGCGTTGAAATAGAATCCGCCCTTTAGGCCATAGATTTTCACCGGAGTGAAGTTCAGGTCCTTGCAGGTGATGGCGAGGTAGCCGCTGCTGTAAGAGCCGTCTTCGTCCTTACAGTCGTAGTAGCCGCCTTCGGCCTTGCATTTGAAGAAGTCCATCAGCGTCAGGTCGAGAGTGCCGGCATAGCCGCTTTGACTTTCAGAATCGACGACTTTCAGAGTACCTTCGAGGTCGAACTGACCATGCGAAATCTTGAGTGTGGCATCGCGGAAATCAACGCCGTCAAACGCGATTGAGATCTTCGACATATCGGTGACATTGGTCACCTTGCTCTTTATTGCGATTGATGTGGCCGCAGAGATGTCAAGGTCCTCACTGAGGGTTACCTTGCCGCCGAGAATGAAGGCGAGCGATGCGCCGTCCATGTTGGCATCAACTACCACATCATACTTCGTGATGGCAAACTTGAAGGGACCAAGGTCGCCGGAAAGTTTATCGCCGTTGCCGGAAGATGAACTGCTGTCGCCGGTGGATGAACCGCCGAGGCTCTTTTGGGGTGAAGCATATCCCCACCGGCCCAGGTTGAGATATATTGGTGCGACGCCGCCCTCGTTGAAGACGATATCTTTGGCATCGTTCCACCAGTTCTGGCCCACCTGATTATTCATGGCCTTCTCGGCGTCTGCGCGGGCCGACTGAAGATTCTTGTCGTCGTACTTCGATTCCCAGCCGGGGTTGTTGGCCAGGCGCATGCCGCAAAACTTGATGCCCGGCATATGGAGGTCAAGCGGAAGTTTCTTAAGCGCACCGTTTATCTTTTCCTGACCTACGATGTCGACTGTACCGCCAACACATAACTCTACGTTGGTGACAGTCTTCTCTTTTATGTCACCATTGTACTTGTCGTAGGCTTCGACAAGGAAGTAGGTAAGGGACTTGTCGAGGCTCAGTTCGCCGAGCATGAAATCGAAGTTGAGATTCTCAATCTGGTGCGTGCGGAACACGTAGGCAAAGCCCTTCTTGCCCTTTTCCTTGTCCTTGACGCTCAAGGGCGCAATCTCGCAATCGTAATCGATTTTGCCGCTGAACAGCGGAATCTCGAGCTTGCCGTCGAAGGCAAACTTGCGGAAATCGTTCTGCTGAACATTAACATATATATTGTCCATCGAGAAGGCGAAACCGCCGATTGAACCATTGTCGCCCGCTCTGTAGTTAATCAGATTCTCGAATCCGGCGTTCATGGTGATACCCGATTTGTCGACAATCATATCCTTGATTGCCATTTCGATTCGGTCGCTGCCGTTTATCGACATTGATTCGGGGAGCGCCATCGAAATGTTGGGTATATACATGCCTCGCCAGCCGTTGATGGTGTTATCGGGGAGGCCGATTTCGCTCCAATTATAGTCTTCGGGGAACACCGACGAGCCGCAACTCTCGTGATTGCGAGTCAGTGAATAGTCGATGATAACATCTGTTTCGCCGAAAGTGAATCCCGGGGCGCTTTCGGCTTCAAAAGAGTCGAGATGTCCTTTTGCAGTCCAGTCGGTCCAATCGGTCATCATGGCCTGTACACGCAACTTGGGATTCTCATCAGTAGCTTTGCCGTTCTCTACTTTCTTGAGGTTGGGCATCGCCATCTCAAAGTCGGCGCTAAGGGCGGCAAACTTGTTCTGACTCCAAATCACAAAGCAGCCGTCTTCAGGTGCGACGATGTCGGAGGGGGCTTTGAATGTAAAGTCAAAGTCGCTCTTGGGATCTTTGACGGTGAAATCCT
>JBJFEE010000099.1:0-8410 GCA_051890455.1 Muribaculaceae bacterium | reverse complement strand
GCTGGTTGACCGCTGGTTCTGAATGGGTATAGTGAATACAGATCGCAAAACCCGAAAGGGTTTTATGTGGCGGGGACGCGAGAGCGCCTCCGCCTAATTTTTTGCCTTCCGAATCCGGCGCGGCCGACGCCTTCCGGGATCGTCGCGTGCCGGCTTCGGAGCATGCGCGCGACGCTCCTGCCATGGCAGCCGTTCCGACCACCATCCAAGGCGGGTCCGAACGAGGCGCCCGGGCGCCGGATGTCATGATTCGCGGTTCGCCGGCACCGGCACCAAATTCCCGGCATTTGCCCGGAGAATCCCCGCAACGCATCGCCACCAATCGCTCCCGTCCGTCGTAGCATGGCTGCCGCATCAAGCGGACGCGAGGACTGGAGGAAATGCCATGAGGTGGATCTACGACGCTTGCGGCAACGCGGACCTCGAAGAGGTCGCGTTCGCGGGGATGGGCGTCTCTGCGATACTGGAGTACGTCGACCTCTCCCCTCCGCGCCGAGAGACGCTACGGACGCCGCGACGTGCCTCCTGGGGCGCTTGGTGAGGGAGCTCGCCGAGGCGACCGTGTCGCATGCCCATGCGGGGGACGACGAGCCTGCGCGGTAAGCCCGCTCTCGCTTCTCACCCATGAAAAGCGGTCGACAGCAGCGCCCTTCCGACATCCGCTGCGCCGGGGACATCGTCGGCGTCCCCTTTCCTCGCGCCCGTCGAAAGCGCCCGGCCGGCGCAGAAGCACGGGGTACTTCTGCGCCGACACCTCCATGCCCTCCCCCGCCCAAGACGCTGGCACAGGGAGCAAGCACCTCTTCCCGCTCCCTGACGGCCCGCGTGGCGGGGCGGCGCCGCGCCACGCCCGCAAGGGCGCGCCGCCCCGCCACGCGGGCCTTGCCGCTCTTTGGGCGAGGGAGGGCAAAGGGCCTTCCCACGTCCCAGGGAGGTCACCATGACCAAGAAGACAGAGGGTGCCGCGACCATGGCCGATGAGGGGCTCGCCGCCACGTGCGAGGGCATCGTGAGGGGCTACCTCGCCCACAGGGGATATGCGGTCCGCGCGGCAGACGGCTGGTCCTGCGACGGCGAGGACGCTCCGATAGCGGCCACGGACGGAGACGAGACGGTGCTCGTGGCCGTCATCTCCGCGTTCGAGGAGGGCTCAGCCAGGATGCCCGAGCTCAACGTCGGCGCGGCCGAGTTCGAGATAATGCGCCGCGCTTGTCTGCTCTACCTCGCGGACCACGGCGACGTGGACGCGATACGCCACGACGTGGTCTCAATCGTCCTGACGGGAGGGCGCCAGGCGAAGCTGCGCCACCTCATAGGCGCCTGGCAGTGGGCGGAGAGCAGGGAGTGACCTGGGACGTCATAACACAGACACCGCTCACGGCAGGAAGGCGACCGCTCGGGGAAAACCCGGGCGGTCGCCCCTTCCAGCCGCCACGGCCGCAGCCAAGCCCTCCCGCGGCCGCCCTCCCCGCCGTCAGGAACACCTAGCGACGGCGGGGAGAGTTTCGTCACGGCAACATGCTACCTAGGTTACTGGAGACTGCCGCATATCCGCGTCCAAGGTTGACCGGGCGCCAGAACTTTTAAATCTCGTTCCGTGAAAGGTACTTCTTTTCAGCGCCTTCGAATGCCTCATTTATATCGGAGATAATTGACTCGCGTGATTCCTGAACTTCCAGAAGTGAGCTCCGCAACTGAGTAAAGATGATTTTCTCGGCTGGATTATTGATTTCGTCCGCATTTGCATCTGACGCTAGTGTTATGTCAGTCCGTTGCAGGATGAGCTCCAGGGCGGCGTCGATTTCTCTCGCGGTTATCTGTGATACAAGCTTCTCTTGTTCGCCGGGAAGATGAAAATAGCCTTTCGAGTCTCTGATGCTAAGCAAATCCATAATATGGCTTCCTTCCCTTGTACGCCTCTTCGCCGGCTTCCATAAGCTCAAGTAACACATCGGCCTTATCAACATACGCACCGTCAGCAGTCTTTAGCTTCTTGGACGAGGCATCTCCGGAATAGATGCGATGTCTTCCATTC
The DNA here is from genome assembly GCA_051890455.1 of Muribaculaceae bacterium. Classification (GTDB taxonomy): domain Bacteria; phylum Bacteroidota; class Bacteroidia; order Bacteroidales; family Muribaculaceae; genus CAG-873. The sequence goes on along the minus strand of JBJFEE010000099.1, from coordinate 6,375 downwards.
TCAATCGACGTATACACAATTCCATCCGGTTTGATTGATACACCCAATACGTTGTTGTGCGTCGCAATGAAGACCGTTGCCCTTCGAGAGATTTTCTTGAGCTCGGTGGCAATCGATTTGTTCAAGAAGGGGTTATCGAAGGATGATTCAGGCTCATCGATTAGAACTACGTCATGGCTCGATGCCTTGTCTAATGCTCGGAAGAAGAGGTACTCCGCTTTTTGGCCGCCAGAGACTTCTTCGTTGTTTTCGTTAAGAAGCACAACGCTCATGTCAAATAGCGCGCGGTCTCGATGACTGACGTCCTCTGTCTTTAAGAGTCGTTCGACGTATTCCACATCATCGAGTTGGAGCATCCCTCCGAGGTTGGCACTGGTTCCAATTGCCTTCTTCAATGCCTTCGCATCTTTGTAGGGGACGCGCTTAACCACGCGCTTGAAATTCCCGATTGCGCTTACGCCAACAATCGCTTCGGTTTTTGTTGCTTGCCGGAGATGAGCGAACCTCTTCACACAAGCATTGCGCATGGCGGCCTCAATGAAAGGCGATTCGGGACATGGTGGGCGGCTTGACTCTAGCTTCAAGCCTTCCTTGATCTTTTTGGCTATCTCATTTGCAAGCTCAATGCATTTGCAGCGAAGTCGCTTCTTCTTATAATGGTCCATCGCAATAGACAATAGCTCGATCAAAGAGTCTCTTCCGAGAATCCTATCTATGTCATCAGAAATAGGCCCTTCATCAAGTAGTGTAAGGATTGCATTGACTACCTTTTTCTCTGCCGATGAATTGTCAAGCGGTAACCTTGCTCCGCTATAGATTGGGCACCTTGAATACTCATCTTCACGTGCAGAGGTCTCTGCATAAGAGGTCAACCCATTTAGGTAGTCTTCGATACTTTTCTTCACAGCATCTTTTGCGTGCAGCTTCTCCATAATGGCGATAACGTCATTCATTGGCTCATAATAATCATCCCTAATAGACGACTCTTCATCAGCGAGCTTTGATCGAAATGCTTTCTCCTCGGCGTCCTTAACGATCCCGAACTGCCTTATATAAAACACATCATCAGGATCACATGAGCTAAAGAGGCTATCAAGAAAGTAGGTCTTCCCCGTCGACCTACCTCCAATCACAACATTAAGCCCCGTGGCTGCAAACAAATTTGGCGCGAGTTCAAAGTGGTCCTCACTTTCCGCAATCGCAAACTTGTCCTTATCGTGGAAGGCAAGTCTTAATGATTCGAATTCAAGGTCCTCGATTGAGACGTATGTATATTTGCCCAAGCATTCAGGACGGTCTGCAGAGCAGCGAAAATCGCTAAACATGACAAGGGGCATGTTCGTACGCCGGTATTCTCGATACCATTTTTTCTGGCTCGACACTTCCAGCCCAGAAACTAGCTTTCCAAGAGAGGCGAGGTCTGATTCTGAGATGCGTGGGTTCTTCAAGTAGTGAGGTATCACGAGATATGAGCCATTGCCAAATAGCCGCTTGAACTCTTCGATCGAAATCCCGTCGTTGCCCTGTCTAATCTCCGGAAGCTGGGCGCACGCATTCGCCAAAGAAACCACGTTCCTGGGGTCACAGATGGCCAACACGTGGAAGTTCTTCACGCTAACCTCAACGCCCGGGAATACTCGTATTGAGTTACCAACTGCATCACAAATTTCTTTGAAGTTCTCGCCATCGAATAGATTGTGATTAGTTATCGCAATAGCATCCAAAGAGTTGTGCCCTACGTGAGTCAACAGGGAGTCAAGATTGAATTCGAACTCCTCATCAAGCGGAGAGGCAACTGTATGTATATGGAAATCGATTCTGCGCAACCTTGCCTCCTAATTACACCGCCGCATGGTGGTAGTGCGTCTCGACGTCGTAGTGAAAGTCGTCTCCCAGCTGCAGTGCCTCGAAGTGCTTCTCGGCACAGCTGATCTTTGCCTCCTCGGCGGGGCGGTTCTCACCGCGCTCCTTGCCCTTGGTCTCCACCACGAAGTACACGCGCTGTCTTCCGTCCTCCCCCTCCTCGACGTATGCCCAGTCGGGGTTGTAGCTCCCCAGCGGCGTGTCGATCTTGGACCCTTCGGAAGCTTGGCGAACACCTTCACCTGCTCCGAGCGGTCGAGCTCCACACCGCAGTCATGAAGCGTCTGAAGGGAGGTCCACGTGTCGGCGGCGTTGCGCCCGAATCGTGACAGCTTGAACACGAGGACGTAGGCCGGGCACTTGCTCGGCTGCGCCTTGATGATGTCGTCCATCATCTGGCGGAACTGCGGCCTGTCCTGCACGTTCTTTCCCGAAAAGCCGACATCAACGTACTCACCGAGCACACGCATATCGTGATTTTCGGCGTTTCTTGTCAGCTCGAAGCGCTGAGCGTCTATCGACTCGCCCTTCTCTACTTGCAGCTTGCTCGAGACGCGGATATACAGGACGCAGGAAAGGGAACGAGCAACATCTGACGCCTTGGGACTTTTTCGTGCCATAGGTTCACCCCCCCCCGTAATTTCTGCTTATAGGTTTTCACGTTAGTTCCACCTATATGATGAATTGTGTAAATACGCATTTAATTATAAAGCCCGCCGCCCAAAAGAGCGACGGGCCGCTCTATGTCGTTCTATAGCCTGTCGCCATAAGGAAGCGACTTAATGTAGTTCTCCATCCATTGCCAATCCGGCTTGCCGTCAGACGTTACTGGCAAATTAATGGTTGAATGCACCATGCGTTCTGGACGCCATTTCCGACCATAGGCCCATCTATAGCGGTCTTTCATTATCACTGAAGCGACAAATAAGCCGGTTGCTTCAGTAAACTCGCCGTCAAGACGATAAAGCGGATTAACATCGTGGCTGCATGTAAATTGCTTTGCTTGATAGTACGCAAAGCCAACCGACCCATTATTCGTTACGCATACCGCATGCCCCGGAAACAGCTTTCGAGATAGCGGGTCGTTGCTACCATTACCTGTTCTGGTCGCATTAGCGATTTCTTCAAGCGTGTAATACTCAGTCACGCCATTGTTCTCGCTTGTTGCGCTCAAAAATGGAATTGTACCTTCTCCTGACGGCTCAGGCTTTTTGTTATAAAAACCTTTGCAGACCTTGAAAACCTCGGTATAGCCAAAGGTTTTCCACGTGCTCGTATCAAGTGAAACAACATGCATATCGTTCTGCGTCGTCAACGGCTCGCTGTGCAGCGAATCAATATACGACTCCATCCACTGCCAGTCAGGCTTGCCGTCAGGTGTAGCCGGGAGCTTAATCTTCGTATCACGAAGATGTGTTTTCCATTTGCGTCCGAACGAATACTTGAATCGCTCCTTGCACAACACAGTGGCAACAAACAATCCTGTCTTTTCGTTCAGCCAATCGGCATAGCCGAGAACTAAATCCGTTGTTGCAATGAACGGTCTATCCATGTAATTTGCGTAGCCCACGGAACCAGCGCCATTGCAAATAAAGACGATGCAGTTACCATTCTGAAGCATAGATTCATTAGCGGCGCATCTACGCATTACGCCGTTGTCCGACTTCTTTGCTCCCAAATACAAACATTCCTTGCCGTCATCAAGCAGCGTATCGTGGCCCTTGCCTGTTTCAAATTTGTCAAACAGGTCTTCAATTACGAACCATTTCCATGTACTTGTATCAATCTTCATAAACTACCCCCGTTCTTACCAAATAAGCGAGGTAGTCATTAACCGTCTGCTGGAAGTCATCCTGCGTGAGCGTCGTGTAATCGGTCTCCATATACGCTTCGCACAGCCACTCGTCATCGCCAGTGACCATATGGCGTGCGCTAAAGCCGGGAATGACATCGCGATTCTTGTAGGTGTCGATCCACTTCTTTTCAATCGTTGTCCACAGACTATTGCCGTTCTCGTCCATCTGCTCGACACGGCCGAGGTTCTTGCGCTTCTTAAAACCGTCATCCTTGCAATAAGCAAAGAACGTCTCACGGTTAGCTGATTTGTGCGGCGTACCCACGTCAAAAACCATGCAGCACGCACAAGCACTTGCACCCGGATAAAAAATATCATCAGGCAGCGAGAAGACCGCGTCCAACGTGTTGTTCTTGAGGATCGCGTTCTTCATTTGCTTCATCAGAGTGCTGTTGCCGATTGCGCACGCCATGGGAAGCAAAACAGCGAGCTTCCCCTGCATATCATTTGCATTCATCTGGTCAAGAATGAACTTAGCGAAATAAAGTCCCTTAGACGGGTCCTGCTTGCTTTTGCCCCATGTCTCGGAATACTTCTTCGGCATCTGCTTCGCCATAGCGTTATAAGGCGGATTCATAAGCACAACATTGAACTTGACGCCATCTTTGATGAACCGTGGCACCTCATCAAAACAACTTCCCTGAACGATATTCGAATTGCCATCGCTGTGAATCAACATATTTGTCGTCGCGAGGCCATAGACAAGCTCGTCGTACTCAACGCCGTAGATATGATGCTTCTTTACCTCGTCCTCTTCTGCCTGCGTATGACAATCGGCAAGCGCCTGCGTCATAGCTCGAACGAGGAAAGAGCCGCTACCGCAAGCCATGTCAAGAACAACGGAGTTCTTGTTAACGTTGCAAATCTTTGCCATGAAATCCGTGATGTGGTCCGGCGTAAACGCCTGGTTCTTGTCGGACTTGCCAACATATTTATTGAACGTGATGAAAAACAGGTTGAGCAGGTCTTGACCCGCCGTGCTCTTATCGTTAATGAACGGGAAAATCTTGTCCTTGATGAAATCAAGAATTGTGCAAAGGTTCTCGCTATCCATATCACGGACATCTTGATTCTTGAGAACGCGCTTATCAATCAGGGTCAGCTTCTCAGCCTTCTTCAATGACCCTTCAAGCAGGTCCTCCAAGATAGTACGAATACCGCCGATAATCTGAGCGGTCTTCATCTTTCGGTCATAGACAAGCCCATTCTTAATTGCCAGAAGGCAAGTGCCGACGAACTGAGATCGGAGCTTCTCGCCGACACCGTGGCGGTGCAACAGCTCGTTAAGCTGATACGTATTACGCATCACCTCTTCTTTGTTGTTGGTGTGCTTCGCATCGAACATCGACACGTATTCTGGCATCGTGCGAATGGCTTCCTCAGTGTCGAGTTTTCTATCGTCCTCGACCTCAGACTTCCAAACAGTAATACGATCGTCGGTGGTATTAGCAACCATTGCGATAATCTTGTTGCCAGTAAGGCGCTTCTCGTATTCAACGTATGCCGCAATCTGCTCTTCGACCGTCGGCCACTTGTCGGCATCATTTTTCGTTTCAATAAGCAGCGAAACGCCATCCAACTCAAAACGGATGTCGAGGAACTGCCAAGAGCCGCTACCCTTCTTCTTGTAAATTGGCTCAAAGTCAAGGTTCTTTTCCTTGAACGCTTTTGGATAGCTAAACTCGCCATTTTCGATATTGGCGGTGTGGTACTCACGGCCAACCGCGTCAATGATGTCAATTCGCTCCACTTACTTCTCCACCTCCTCAAGATGCTCCTGCACCCACTCATGGATGATTGCGGCAATCGTCGTTTCACGCTCCGCAGCCATCATCTTGAGAGCCTTCTTGTCGCTCACGGTGAGCGAAAGCGAGAGCGTTGTGCGCTTCTCGTCCGCCGTCGCGTCGGCGACAACAGTTTTCCCTATCTTTCTCTGCTCGACCTTGCGGTTGGCAGCGTATTTCTCGAACATGTTCACCGTGGCTCGACCTCCTTTAATCATTTATATATTTATGCAATTATACATCATAGAGATGCACTTGTCCATACGCGAAACGTCTCTGAACTGCGGCTATTCCTTCGGAAACCCCGTAGCCTCACACACCGCGTCTACCAAAGCAAGTAGCCCATCCTGTACACCCACGGTGGCCAGGATGGACGCTTCGGACGGAGCGGACAGGGTGGCCGCGGGATCAGTCCCGATGGCTCAGACTTTCGTCTGTGCCCCGGGGTACGCCTCCGCGGCCGCACCGTCCGAACGTCTCTTCTCTCTGCGGGGGATGCCCCGCGCCCCTGGGGGGGGGTGACCGACTTGAGCCGTGACGCCATGCCGAGGCGCCTGAACGTCCGCGTCTCCGACGTAGAGCTCGAGGCCCTGGACCGGGCCTCCGCCGAGATGGGCTGCTCCAGGAGCCAGGTGGTGAGGCTCCTGATACACTGCCTCGCGGACGGCGGGACGCGCATGGCGGCCGGCACCGTCGCCTTCGACTACGAGACCTCACACGGCATCGTGCGCAACCTGCGCTCCATAGGGACGCTCTACAACCAGTCCGTGGCGGCGCTCAACACGATCGCGAAGGTCGCCCGCGAGTCACCGTGCGATGTGACGGCCGAGGACGCGCTCGAGGTCCTCAGGGTCGTGGACGCCGAGATGACCT
>JBJFEE010000098.1:0-44167 GCA_051890455.1 Muribaculaceae bacterium | reverse complement strand
CGAAGTCCAAGTAGAGCGTCCGACGGCATACGCCGAGAAGCCGGAGGTTATTCGGATGAAAGCCACTAAGGGGCGCGTCATAGATCAGCGGCGTGTTCAGAGAAATCAAGTCGAAGCCTACAATCAGCTCGATACGGTAGCGTATAAGAAATCCGCCGCCGAGGCTTCGACGGAACACACCGCCACAACGCGCCTCTATAATCCGCCTAACGGCACGGCAGTAGCCATCATCACAATACTTGTGATAGGCTGCCTAATCTACGTTTTCTATCGAAAACGCTGACATTCAACACGCACAGAGTAGAAGTTTTTTTCATAAGTTGCAAGGCGAGTTGCCCGTGAGGGTAGCTCGTTTTGTTTGTAGCGTTCATCTTTTCAGACCCGCCCGGCAGTGGCGAATGTCGGCCATACTGACCTCAATACGTTCTCCGTTTGCTGCCTACATCCTTCCAAGTCCGAGCATCGTTGGTCGTAGGTTACGCCTTGCTCCACTTACGACTAACGACCGCTTCGGTTTTCGGGGCGATAGAGTGACATACCTTTCCGCTCACGTCCCTTCCTCCACAAGCCCCGCAGGGCAGTTCCGTCAGGGTCATTCCGAGCCTCCGTAAACTCCCGGCTCTCCATTCGTGGCTCCCAAGGCAATCACACTATCTTTGACGGCTACGTTCCCGCTTTCCGCCGCCTCCACTCCTTCGTCGTGGTGTTGGCCCGCTTCTCTCCGCTGTCAACCCGAAACCTCCGCTTGCTTTTCCGACTCGTAAGGACAGGCATCTGCGCTCCGCCCTCCAATCGGCACACTGCCGCCATTCGCCACCATCCTCCCACCCGAAAGAGGACTGATGAACACACGGTGTTTCAGCCGGTGGAACTCGCCGTTATACTACGCCCAAGGGCAGAGAGGATTATACGCCGTCTGCCGATGGCAAGGGCATTGTCGTTGGCCCCACCCGGAATGTGGAGATTGCCGTCTTAACGAACACTCCCTCCGTCAGTCCTTTGCGTCTCCAGTCATCGCCGACCCCGAGCATCTTTGTTCACGGCTACGCTTCTCTCCGCTGTGAATAAAGACCGCTCCGGCCTTCGGGTCGATAGATTGTGCCCTCCGCCTCCATTCCGCTTTTCCCCGACACCTCCACGCCGCTACGGTTGCCGCTCCACAAGTTCCGCGACACCTCCGCTTTGTTACGGCTCGTGGAGCTACATTGCATCTACGGTTACAAACTATCTTTGACGGCTACACTCTCGCTATCCCCGACACCTCCGGCAAGCCTACGGTGTCGGCCCGCTTCCGTTCCGCTGTCAACCCGAAACCTCCGCTTGCTTTTCCGGCTCGTCAATGCCGTGCCGCTGCTATCCGTCCTCCGGTCGGAGCGAGCCGTCAGTCTCCACGTTCCTCCCACCCATAGAGGATGATGCCCTTGCCATTCAGTCAGTCGGCTCCCTTTGTTTGACGCGACGAGCGCGGTTCAGGTAATCGCCGGTGGCACTATGTTACACGCCCCGATGGGGCAGAGAGGATTTATCGCCGTGAGCGGAATATCGTCGGCTTATGTGTCGGCCCCACCCGGAATGTGGCTCTCGCAATGGCATTTGACCGCTCATTACGTCGGTCGCTTGCATCCCAATACATTGTCAGCTCCGAGCATCTTTGTTCACGGCTACGCTTCTCTCCGCTGTGAATAAAGACCGCTTCGGCCTTCCGGGGCGATAGATTGCGCCCGCCGGTCTCTCCATCCCTCCGTGACTTCCCTCGCTCGCTGCGGGTTCACTACGGGGTCGCTCCCTCTGGTTACAAACTATCTTTGCCGATTCCACTCCGCTTGCCTCACCGACACCTCCGGCGAGCCTACGGTGTCGGTGCGCTACGTTACATTGTCAACCCGGAAACCTCCGCTTGCTTTTCCGAGCCGCCAACGCCGAGCTGCTGCGTTCCCTCCTTCAATCGCACGGATGCCACACTTCAAGCCACGTTCCTCCCACCCATAGAGGATGAAGCCGCCGACATTCTGACGCACACGGCTACCTTCGTCTATCGTCTGCGACGCCGAGCTACGCTTATATCACGCCCAAGGGCAGAGAGGATAGACCGCCGCCGGCCGATGTCAAGGGCAATGTTATCGACCCCACCCGGAATGTGGAGATTGCCGTCTTAACGAACACTCCCTCCGTCAGTCGTTTGCGTCCCCAGTCATCGCCAACCCCGAGCATCTTTGTTCACGGCTGCGCTTCTCTCCGCTGTGAATAAAGACCGCTTCGGCCTTCGGGTCGATAGATTGCGCCCTCCGGCTTGCCCTCCGCTTTCCCCCGACACCGCTCCTTCGTCACGGTGTCGGGCGCGTATGTCTGCACCTATGGTTACAAACTATCTTTGACGGCTACACTCTCGCTATCCCCGACACCTCTGGCAAGCCTACGGTGTCGGCTCGCTTCCGTTCCGCTGTCAACCCGAAACCTCCGCTTGCTTTTCCGGCTCGTCGATGCCGTGCCGCTGCTCTCCGTCCTCCGGTCGGCGCGAGCCGCCAGTCTCCACGTTCCTCCCACCCATAGAGGATGTTGCCCTTGCCATTCAGTCCGTCGGCTTCATTCATCGTCTGCGACGCATAGCCCCACGCCTCCTTCGTCGGCTCCCCAGGCCCCGATGGGCGATACGCCGATGCACTAACTCCACTACGGCAGACGGCCAACCGCTTATGTCAACTTCGAGTGGCCTCCGGCTCACGGCGCGGAGGGGTCGGCTAACTCTCAAACCGCAAGCGGATTTAGAGATAGCCTGTCGGTGGACTGCGTCAACCGACACCCCTCTGCGCTGTTCACTCCAAGCCGCCAACGCTCATTTGGCTGTCTCACCTCTGTTTCGCGCAACATCGTCATCACCGCCCATCGCCACGTTCAGCCCCTCGACTTGATAGGTGTATCTGCGTCAAGGGAGAGCGGTGCTGTCGTGTGCGTTGAAATCCGCGAGCGGAATTTCCACGCGCACGGCAGCGATTTTACCGCGCATCGGTGGGGGTGGTTCTGCATATTCCGAGGGGGAGCGAGGGGGGAGCGAAAAAATGACGTTCAGCGCGGTGGGGGGTGTGCAAAGCCCCTACGGGGGCAAGCCCCCGTAACCCCCAACTCCCTCATTCTTCGGTCGTTGCATCTCGCAACCCGCTACAAATCGAAGATATTTGTAGAACGGGACCCGCGCGAGATGCCAAATTTGCCTGAAAGTCAAATTTTTAAGGCTTGATTTCAACGGGGCCCATCGGCTGGCAGCCGCCCATCAAAATCAAGGCCGGTTCGTTCCTTCCCGGCACCCTCCCGTCGAGGCAGTTCCTCCTACGACAGTACGCCCAATGTCGGCCCTGTATCCTGCCCGTCACCAACTCTGTACGTCTTTTCCAGTACGAAATGCCGTGGCGATATTTGCAGGGAACACCTACAAATATCGTATTCAACACCAAGGAATTATGGCTAATTATACATCTACCGCCAATGTCATCCTTTCCGTCAACGGCAAGCAAGCACAGAAGATGCTTACTCAACTCGAAAAGGATGCCCGCCGTCTGGAGAAGCAGATAGCGAGAGCCGCCACTGCCGGAGATAAAGCCACGATGAAGAAACTCCAGCGTGAGCTTAAATCCACACAGCGGATGATGGAGCAGCTTAAAGGCTCATCGGCTTCCGTCGATAATACTCTCCGTCGACTCGACAAGGCTTCGCCCAAGGAACTGAACAAAGCCCTTAAACTTCTCCAACAGCAACTCAACGGCATTCAGCGCGGCACCGCCGCGTGGGACGCGCAAGTTGCCAAAATTCAACGTGTCAAGGCGGAACTGCAAAAGGTCAACGCCACTCTCGCCACACAAAAATCCTTGTGGTCGAGGATGAACACGTGGCTCAATAATGCGCAGACAGCGATTATGGCTTTTGCCGCCGCCGTGACCGGGCTTGTCATGGCCGGACGTAAGGCTGTGCAGTCCTACGCCGACATGGAGGAACAGATGGCGAACACCGTCAAGTACACCCGAATGACCGCCACGGAGGTTGAAGAACTCAACGAGATCTTCAAGGGCATGGACACTCGTCTTGCCCGCGAGCAGCTGAACCTTCTCGCCCAGGAGGGCGGTCGCCTCGGCTACAATACCGTGGCTTCGGTCAAGGAGTATGTCGAAGCCGCCTCGATCATCAACGTGGCTCTCGTTGACCTCGGCGAGGGTGCAACGCAGACCATCGCCAAGTTGAGTAATATCTTCGGCATGGAGCAGATGTATGGCGTTCGCGATGCGATGCTCAAAATCGGCTCCACGGTAAACCACCTATCGCAGAACTGTACCGCCGCCAAGCCTTTTATCGTCGAGTTTGCTCAACGAATGGCCGGCATCGGCTCCACTGCGAAGATGACAATTCCTGAAATTATGGCTTTTGCCGCCACTCTTGACGCTCACGGTCAAAAGGTGGAGATGTCGGCTACCGCTTTACAGCGTACCATAATGGAATTGTTCAAGAAGCCCGGCGAGATGGCCCGAAAGGTCGGACTTGAAACAAACACCTTCATCGAAACATTGAACAAGAGCACCACGCAGGGCGTGATGATGTTCCTCGAAGCACTCAACAAACTGGGCGAGGACAAGGCTCTCGCCGTTCTGTCGCCGTTGTTTCAAGACCTCGGACTTGACGGTGCCCGTGTGTCCTCGGTGCTCTCCAACCTTTCTTCTCACCTCGACTTCCTGAAGTGGCAGCTGGGCGAGGCTTCCGAGGCGTTCCGCGAGGGAACTTCCGCCTCCAACGAGTATGCCATCTTCAACAACACGGTACAAGCCGAGATTGACAAGGCCCGCAAGCGTGTGGGCGAGCTTGCAATCGAACTCGGCGAGAAGCTGTACCCGCTCATGCGGCACATCTACACCTCGTCATCGGCTTTTATGCGTGTGCTCAACGTGATTGTCGATTTCCTTATCGAGCATCGAAAGGCTATCGGCAATATAATCGTGGTTATCGGCGCATACTACTCGTGGCTCCTTCTCGTCAAGACCGCAACGGTGGCATGGCACGCAGTCCTCGGTGTAGGCAAAGCCATTATGACCGCATACCGCACGGCCATAATCCTCGGACGTATCGCTGTGCTCGCCTTTACGCAGGGCGTAGGCGCGGCGACTCATGCCATGCGCCTTCTCAATACCGTTGTCAAGGCTAACCCCTTCGGGCTTATCCTTTCGGTCATTGCCGCCGTCGTTATCGCCATCAAGTCGCTCGTTGACAGGACTTCGGAATATACGAAGAAGATGCGCGAAGCCCGGAACACAGCCGCTACTTATACCGAAGAACTCCAAAAGGAGATGCGCACCATTGATACCCTGATGGGTAAACTCGAAGCCGCCAAGAAAGGCACGAAGGAGTATAAGAACGTCAAGGACGAGATTATCAAGCAGTACGGCAAGTATCTCAAAGGGCTTATCAACGAGCGCGGAGAGATAACAAACCTTGCCGCCGCCTACAACCGCCTTGCCGCCGCCGCGCGTATCGCCGCAAAGGAGCGGTCAATTCAGACCGCCCGCGAGACCGCCGACGAAACGCACCGCGAGTCGTTCAAAGACCTCGCAAAGAAGCTGCAACAGTCGCTTCTCGACGAGGGCAAGTCGCTCAAAGATGCCGTCCGCATCACAAATTCCGTCGTGTACCAGTTGGAAACCACCGGCACACTCTCGGCTGACCTTGTAACGGAGTTACAGGCCATCAAGGGTAATTTGTGGGATGCCAACGGAATGACTGACCATCCGGTTAACCTTGTTAACGAGATGATCAGCCATCAGACGGAGTATGACGAAACTATGGCCGCCATCGACCAGATAGAGCGCGAGCAGAATCCGCTTGCAACTTACTCGACCACGGAATTGAAGCGCATTATCCCTTATCTCGAAGAAAAGGCTAATGCCAATCAGGGCGGTACTATCGTGCTCGGACTGGATAAACCCAATCCGACTACACGCACGATGACCGCCGCCGAGGTCAAGGAATTTCTCGACGAAGCCCGCGCCCGACTTTCGGTGCTTGAAACCCCGAATGTTGACCCGGTCGCAGGTAATCCCGACTTCACTCTTGACGATTATACTCCGTATGAATCCGACAAAGACCGCAAGGCGCGTGAAGCCGCCGAGAAACGTGCGCAGATTAAGGCTCGCAAGGACTTCAAGGAGGCTCTGCAAGGTGCCAAAGGCACTTGGGAGAGCGATACGGCGCAGAATGTCAGCGACTATTCCGCGGGTTTGAAGTCCTGGTCTGACTTCCTTCTTCGCAAGCATGAGCTTGAACTGAAATATTATACCGACCGCGAGGACGTGTATAAACGGTTCAATCTCACCGAGGACGAGGACTATCAGGAGCTCTTGAAGAAGAAAGCCGAGTATGAAGCCGAATGGCTCAAAAAGAACGCCGCCCTCAAAGTCGAGGAAGCCAAGCGTATGCAGTCCGCAGAGGAAACACAGGCGCAGATGGACTTCTACACGCCCGGCAATGCGCTCTACGGCAAGGAGGAAGCCTTGCAGCAGAAACTTTTCGAAATAAAGGTCAAGTATCTCAAAAAGATGCAAGCGGCCTACAATCAGGCTTCCGAGGAATGGCACAACTATCAGGTGCAGATTGAACAGGCAGAGGGCGCGGAGCAGCTTCGCCGCCAGAAACTTCTTGCTCAGCGCATCGCCGAGTGGAAGAAGCGGTACGAGTATCAGGAGGCTTCGCAAAGGCTCAACCTCGAACTCGACATTTTGGAAGAAGCCCATCAGAAACAGTTGATATCCGAGGACGAGTATCAACGTGCCAAGGCCGACCTCAAAAAGAAGTACGCCACTGAATATATGCCTGAGTCCGCCAAACCGCAGTCCGGATCGGCGGAACAGCAGTCTCTTGCGATGAAGCGCGATATGGAGGTTATCAAGTCGCTCTATGACCAGGGCATCATCGACAAGAAGCAGTATGAGGAAGCCAAGGCCCGCATCGAGCGCAACTATCGGAAGAAGTCGCTCGACGGCATCCGGCAGTTCGGTTCTACCGAAACCAATCAGCTTCTCGACATCTACGAGGCGTGGCAGAACTTCTTCAACGCTACGGAGGAAGACGGCGGCAACTGGGCCACACGTCTTGCCGCTCTCGCATCGTCGGTCTTTGCCGTCATGAGTGCCGGTATGCAGCAGGCGTCGGCATATATGCAAGCCTGTGCCGACATTGAACTTGCCAAGACCGAGAAGAAGTACGACCGGGAAATCGAGCTTGCCGAGGGTAATTCTTACCGCGTCAAGAAAGCCGAGAAGCAGAAGGAGAAAGAGATTGCCAAAATCAAGTCGGATGCCTCCCGTAAACAGTTCGCGATGCAGGTAATACAGGCCGTGGCGCAGACCGCGACCAACGCCCTGAACGCTTACGGCTCCGCCGCTCAGGTTCCTGTCATCGGCTATATTTTGGCTCCCATCGCCGCCGCTATGGCGGTCGCCGCAGGTGCTATCCAAATCGCGACTATCAAGAAGCAGCAACAGGCATCGGAGGCGCAGGGCTATATGACTGGCGGCTTCACCCCGGAGGGTAAGCCTGATGAAGTTGCGGGTGTTGTTCACAAAGGGGAATGGGTCGCCTCACAGCGACTTGTCAACAACCCCCGAACCCGCCCATTGTTGGAGGCTCTGGACTATGCGCAGCGAACCAACACTATCGGCTCTATCACTGCCGCCGATGTGTCGCGCACGATTACTGCTCCCGCAGTCCTGGCGGCACAGCCACAGGCCCAAACCGTGGTGAACAACACTACATATCAGTCTACACCTGCCTCCGATGAAAGAATGGTCGCCGTACTCGACCGCCTCGATTCAAGATTGAATGAGCCGTTTGTTACCGTGAACACCGTGTCCGGCGATCACGGCATACAACAGGCACAGGACGAGTACGACCGACTGATGAAGAATAAATCTCCTAAATCCAAGAAATAATGCACATCTACGTCAACAATAAACTCGCGGCCTTGAAGAAAGGCACATCGTTTGAGTATGTCAGCGAGAACCGTATGTTTTCGGGCAGTGACGGCTACACCCTCACAATTACCTTTCCGCTGAAAGGTTGCCCGGAAAACATCGCTATCTTCGGCCACATCAACCGTGCGGATGTCGTGGCTCAAAAGGTTATCTTCGACTGCGAGATACGCGACCGGGGCTTCTACAAGTTCGGCTCCATCACGATTACTGAAATCTCCGAGACTGAGGTCAAGACCCAGTTCCTCGAAGGACGTTCGGAGCAGAACTTCGACAAGACCTTTGACAAGGTCTATATCAATGAACTTGACCTTGGGGCACCGCCCACAACATCAACTTCCGGTATAAAGCCTCGCACTGCCTGGTACCCGGAGACCTACGGATGCAAGTATGTTGCTCTGCCGTGGGTCAACGACTATTCGGGCAATATTCAGAATCTTGCCGAATATGTTGTCGATGACGCTGTGCAGAACCGGGGGCACTTTGAATGGAACAAGGACTCTTGCACCGGCCTGTCGTGGCAGCCATATCTTCTCCACATCACTCGAAAGATTTGTGAGGCCGTCGGCTATACCGCCGACTTCTCCAAATGGGAGGAAGTGGAGGAATACAAGTATCTTCTCATCTGCAACACTCTCCCTCATGCGTGGTACATGCCGGGCTTCGCCAACGCCCTGCCGCATTGGACGGTCGAGGAATACTTCGAGAAACTTGAATTGTTCCTCGGCGGAGAGTTCGACTTCGACCATCGTGGCAAGCGCATTACGTTTGCCTTCACGCAAGCCACACTCGCCTCAAAGAGTGCTGTGTGCCTTGAAAATGTGGTCGAGGAACACTCAACCGAGGTAAAGGTTGATGAAGACCGCTGCGAGTATCTGGAATCCAAGAATCTTGTCTATAAGGACTGCGACCACGAAATGTGGAAGTTCTACTCTTGCGACTGGTTCATCAAGGGATGGCAGAATCGTGTCGTGCGCTACAATTCAATGACTGAATTGCTTAACGCCAACAAGACTTATCGTAACTGGGACGGTCAGCACCACCGCGACAACCGCATCGACAAGATACTCTATGCCGCCGACTGTGACGCTTATTTCATAATCGTGCCGCTGAGTCGGCAGGTTGTCGATATTAGGCTAATAGGAAGTAGAGCAAGAATTTATTTCAACTACAAGTGCCGTCTACAACCTATCAATCTCTTTGGCGGTCGCATCGTCAATGACGATGAAGAAGCCGAGCAGGTAGAGATTGAGTTCGTTCCGGCATGGATAGACGATACGGAGGATAAGTACGGTCGTGTGCTTTTCCTTTCCTTCTCGGCCTATGACGAGGACAGTTCTGTTTCGGGTGAGGACGAAAGCAAGTATCCGTTTCAGAAAACGCACTCTCTTTCCTCACTCGAAGCAGGGGAGAAGGAGAAAAAGGCTGAATACTACGACCGCATTTATGTCGGCTGGTATGATGGTGCCAATCATTTTATTGGCAACCATCTGCCTTATCCCAATGTCGAAGACATCGCGATAGCCGACGATTGGAGTAATTTCGCTTACGTTCATTTCTCCATGCGCATCAATGACCGCAAACTCAGACGAGGCCAAATCATCCACAACATCGAGCCGAAGATGAAAACGACCTTTAAGTTTCTCGCAGACAACATCCCTGATGTTCGCTCTGTTTTCCTCATTCGAGGCAAACGCTATATCTGCGAAAAAATAACTGCGACCTTTACCGAGAACGGTATGTCGCAGTTACTTAAAGGTGTTTTCTATCCGATTGTCGAGGACTAAAACCCTTTGCCTTTTGTCCTCTCATAGACAATCTCCTTTTGGCTGTCGCAGTTCAGAATCCGGAAGTGGACGGTGCAGCCGTTGGGAATATCCGAAGGGAGTTTTTTTGCTAATGCCGTGATTACATCTTGTACCGTGTTAAACCCGGTATCAGTAACCTCGGCCAAGACTTCACCCTTGAAGTAAGCACGGCCATAGACCATCATCTTTGCTGAGAGTCGGAAGAGCTTATCTTCCGGCTCGTCTATGTCCTTAGCCTTACCTTGCTTGCTCGGTTCGTTGCTAAAGAAAATGAAATCAATTACTTTCGCATTGAGGCGCCAAGCAGGTGTGAAGTCTATCTTGACATAGCCACGAGTAACACGGAGTCCGTGGCTATGGTTCATGCCGAATGCTACCTCAAAGAGGTTAGCATCGCAATCATTCTGCGCAATCGTTCCCCAAGTATGGCGGAACGTGTAAGCGCAGTAGTAGTTCTCTTTCTCCATTCCCATATCCTTGCAGATTTTCTTGATACCATTGTTCACGTTGGCACAGAAGCTGTCTGAATCGCAATAGCGATTGTGAAACGTGAACAAATACTCGTCATCATCATCTGCAAGGTACTTGTCGAAGATGGGCTGTATAAAAGGCTCCACACGCATCTCGATGTAGGCTTCATCAGCGCGACTATGGCGTGTTTTGGCTCTTTTATATCCAAGAACGCCATTGCGATAGTTGGCCTTCTTCATGTTGAATAAATCCACGGTATTGATACCTCCAAGGCACAATACGAGCATCGCAACGTCGCGGCCAAGTTCAGGCAAAGAGGAAAGCATCTTTGTCTGAGGGAGGGGACGGTTGAAAAACTCTCTACAAGCCTCCGCGCTGATTGCCCTCTGAACAGTCTTGTCAGACTTAGGTATCTGCACTTTGAGCCAAGGATTGAACTTGATCCGGCAGATGCCTTTTTCCTCGTCGTTCATGTCTATAATCGCCGCCTTGAAAATCTGGCGAATACAGACTGGGTACATTTCCTTGGCGCGGCTTGTCGATGCAGAGAGTTGTTCAATCCATCTTTTAAGCACGGACGAAGTGAGGTGGGCGAACATCACCTTGTTTGTTCCAAGGTATCGTTCGAGGTGCTGAACGGCAAGTTTGTAGTTCTTGGCGTTCCGGCACTGACCTCGCTTCTCCATTCGGTCGATATGAAACTTTGCGTAGGTGCTAAAGCACACTTCTTCATCGACCGTGGTCAGATGCTCGATTACCTCCTTTACCTCCCATGTGGAGACGTCGGTACGATTGAGCCTGTCTGAGTATTCCAACACGAGGCGAGAGCAATACTCATTCACCACAGGATCGGTGATGTCGCCCGACTTCGAGATGTGTTCTGCATCTACAATCTTGTCGGTCTTGATGTAGCCTGGTTTTCTGTTGTGGACGATGCGAATGTACACCGGATAAAAGCCATCGGCTCGGGGCTTTCTCACAACTGGTTTAATCGTAGTCATTTAGTTTTCCTTTTTTCGAGGTGTAAGCGCAGTGTAAGCAGGTGTAAGCAGGCTTATCTTTTGGTGTAAGCGGAGTGTAAGCAACACCGTGCATTTGGCTCGATTTCTGCGGTCAAGTGAACGTACCTCCTAATCGCAATTCAGGCTGTAACCACCTTTTTATCGGTGAATTACAGCCTGAAATAAGGGTTTATGTCAGTGGACTTTTAGTCCTCTATCGCGGCCTGCGCCGCTGCGACGCGGGCGATGGGGACGCGGAAGGGGGAGCAGGAGACGTAGTTCATGCCGAGTTTGGCGCAGAACTTGACGCTGGAGGGCTCGCCGCCGTGCTCGCCGCAGATGCCGACTTTGAGGTCGGGACGGGTGGCGCGGCCTTTCTCTACGCCCATGCGGACGAGCTGGCCTACGCCTTCCTGGTCGAGGACTTCGAATGGATCGACTTTGATGATGCCGTGCTCCTTGTAGTATTTGAGGAACTTGGGAGCGTCGTCACGCGAGAAGCCGAAGGTCATCTGGGTGAGGTCGTTGGTACCGAAGGAGAAGAACTCGGCAACCTCGGCAATCTGGTTTGCGGTGAGGGCGGCACGGGGTACCTCGATCATGGTGCCGACTTTGTAGATGACGGACTTGCCCTGTTCTTCGAATACTTTGGCTGCGGTGGTGTTGATGACGTTTGCCTGGTTCTGGATTTCCTTGAGGGAGCCTACCAGGGGTATCATGATTTCAGGGTGTACGTCGATGCCGCGGTCTTTGCAGGCGAGGGCTGCTTCAATGATGGCGCGGGTCTGCATCTCGGTGATTTCGGGGTAGGTTATGCCGAGGCGGCAGCCGCGGTGGCCGAGCATGGGGTTGAACTCTTCGAGGGCGTCGACTTTGGCCTTGACTTCGGCGAGGGTGATGCCCATTTCGTCGGCAAGCTCTTTCTGGGTTGCGGTCTGGTGGGGTACGAACTCGTGCAGAGGGGGATCGAGCAGGCGGATTGTCACGCCGAAGCCGTCCATTGCCTCGAAGATGCCTTCGAAGTCACTACGCTGCATGGGCAGGAGTTTGGCGAGGGCTGCACGGCGGCCTTCGAGGTCGCTGGCGAGGATCATCTCGCGAACGGCTTTGATGCGGTCGCCTTCAAAGAACATGTGCTCGGTGCGGCACAGGCCGATGCCCTGTGCGCCGAATGCGCGTGCCTGCTTGGCGTCGCGGGGTGTGTCGGCGTTGGTGCGTACGAGTGTTTTGGTGTATTTGGCGCTGAGGTTCATGATTGCGCCAAAGTCGCCGTCAAGGGCGGGCTCGGTGGTGGGAACCTGGCCGTCGTAAACCTCGCCGGTGGAACCGTTGAGCGAGATCCAGTCGCCTTCGTGGTAGAGTACGCCGCCCATTTCGACGGTGCGTGCCTCGTAGTCGACCTTGATTTCGCCGGCGCCGCTGACGCAGCACTTACCCATGCCGCGGGCAACTACGGCTGCGTGCGATGTCATACCGCCACGCATTGTCAGGATGCCCTGTGCTACTGCCATACCGCGGAGGTCTTCGGGCGAGGTCTCGATGCGGATGAGGACGACTTTCTTTTTCTTTTCGGCCCAAGCCTCGGCGTCATCGGCGAAGAAGACGATCTGGCCTGTTGCTGCGCCGGGAGATGCGGGCAGACCTTTGGCGGCGACTTTGGCGCGCTTGAGGGCGTCTTTGTCGAAGACGGGGTGCAGGAGCTCGTCGAGTTTCTGGGGCTCCATGCGCAGCAGGGCGGTCTTTTCGTCGATCTCGCCTGCGCGAAGCAGGTCCATTGCGATTTTCACCATTGCGGCGCCGGTGCGCTTGCCGTTACGAGTCTGGAGCATCCACAGCTTGCCGTCCTGGATGGTGAACTCCATGTCCTGCATGTCCTTGTAGTAGTCCTCGAGGCGGTGTGCGATGGCGATGAGCTCGGCGGCGCAGGTGGGCATCGACTCTTCGAGAGAGGGATACTTGCTGGCGCGCTCTTCCTCACTGATGCCCTGAAGGGCGGCCCAGCGGCGCGAGCCCTCGACGGTAATCTGCTGGGGAGTGCGGATACCGGCTACGACATCCTCACCCTGAGCGTTGATAAGGTATTCGCCGTTGAAGATGTTCTCGCCGGTGGCGGCGTCACGGCTGAAGGCCACGCCCGTTGCCGAGTTGTCGCCCATGTTGCCGTAAACCATAGCCTGAACGTTGACGGCGGTGCCCCACTCTTCGGGAATCTGGTTCATGCGGCGGTAGATGATGGCGCGCTCGTTCATCCAGCTGTCGAATACGGCGCAGATGCCGCCCCAGAGCTGGTCCCAGGCGCTTTCGGGGAAGTCGCTGCCGGTGAAGTCCTTGACAGCGGCCTTGAATTTTACAACGAGTGTCTTGAGGTCCTCGACGTCCAGTTCGACGTCAAGCTTGATGCCTTTGGCCTCCTTGACCTCTTCCATGATAGCCTCGAAGGGGTCGATGTCAGTCTTGCTCTTGGGCTTCATGCCGAGTACGACGTCGCCGTACATCTGCACGAAACGGCGGTAGCTGTCCCAGGCGAAGCGGGGGTTGCCGCTCATCTTGGCCAGGCTCTCTACGGTGGCGTCGTTCATACCCAGGTTGAGGACGGTGTCCATCATGCCGGGCATCGAGGCGCGGGCACCCGAGCGTACCGATACGAGGAGGGGATTGGCGGGATTGTTGAATTCTTTGCCGGTGAGCTTCTCAACGTGAGCGATGGCCACTTTGACGTCATCGCTGAGACGTTTTACCACTTCGTCCTTACCAAACTGAGTGTACTCGGAGCACACTTCGGTGGTGATGGTGAAACCGGGGGGCACGGGCATGCCCAGAAGGTTCATCTCGGCCAGGTTGGCGCCTTTACCGCCAAGGAGGTTGCGCATCGAGGCGTTGCCCTCGGCGTGTCCGTCGCCGAACGTATAAATTCTTTTCATTGTGTTGATTGGAACTTAGTTAAAAATAATATTAGGTTGTTAGATAATTGTCAGTATCACAGATACTTATCTGAACGTTAGGCGCCGAATTGTCCGCCGCCGCAACAAATCAGTCAACAAATTTACGCATTTATCGCCAATTTAAAAAATAATCCGGCCGATACTGCATTCCGATGAATTTTAAATTCTCCCCAAATTCCCTAAAAATTGGCACTATATACCTCGCTTATCCAAGAATTTTGTGGGGATATTTCGGTTTTTGTAAAAATATGTTTATATTTGCATGTTCTAAAACATGACTGTAGAACATGATTAGACCATTTTGCTGAAAAAGGTAAAAAAAATGATTTGTAACGGATAATTATCACGGCGCAATGCTTAAGACTACTATAGAAAAGGTTATCAACGAAGATTTATCGGCGATATGGACGGTGCTCGACAATGACGAGCGACGTCTCATCGTCGACAATTTCCAGATTCATAATTTCAAGAAGAATCAGATAATCTACACCCAGGGCGAGGAGGCCGAGCACCTCTGGACGCTCATCAAGGGCAAGGTGAAGATTTTTAAGGACGGCATAGGCGGACGCCAGCAGATTATCCGTCTGATGCGTCCGGTGCAGTACTTCGGTTACCGCGCCGCCTTCGCCGAGGGACCGCACATGTCGGGAGCCTGCGCCTTCGAGCCGTCGGTTTTAGGCTCGCTGCCGATGGACCTTGTAAAGGAGATGATTGACAACAACCGCCAGCTGGCATGGTTCTTTATCCGCGAGCTTGCGCACAACCTGGGCGGATCCGACTCGCGCATCGTCAACCTGACGCAGAAGCATATCCGCGGACGTCTGGCCGAGGCGCTGATGGTACTCCGCGACAACTACGGCTACGAGGACGACGGCGCCACAATCAACATCTACATGTCGCGCGAGGACCTGGCCAACCTCTCCAACATGACCACATCCAACGCCATCCGCACGCTGTCGGCCTTTGTGTCCGAAAAGCTGCTCATCGTCGACGGACGCCGCATCCGCATCGTCAACGAGAGCGCATTGCGCAAGATTTCACGGTTCGGGTAATAATTTTATTGCGGTGGATGCCGGGACATGCCTTTGGCACGTTTAACCTGCAGGACTGTCATCGCAAAGCGATGTCCCTACATTGGTAAGACACGGCGGATTTTTCCGTTTGCCGTACGGGCAAATTCGGGGACGGATATTATGTGTTTGGGAATGTGGACGGAGGGCATTGATGCCTTCAATGATTCTATAATAATTTCCGGGGCGGAGGTGCGTCCGTCTGCATCATTTTCCACCACCATCACTACCCGCTGACCCCATTTGGGGTCGGGCTCGGAGGTGATGTAGAAATTCAGGGTGGCGAAGGGCGTCGGGGCGAGGGCTTTCGTTATCTCCGCCTCGAGCTGTTCGGCGAAAAGCTTTATCCCGCCGGTGTTTATCACATTGTCGATGCGACCCAGCCACTCGAACGAGGTGCTGCCGGCGAGGCGCACGATGTCGTTTGTTACAATCTCCTTTGCCGACAGCCGTTCGGCCCTAATCACCAGGCAGCCGCGGTCATCGGTGGAAAACTCAATTCCCGGCATGGCGTGGAAAAGGCCGTCACCTCCTACCCTGCGCAAAGCCACGTGGCTGCACGTCTCCGTCATACCGTACGACTCGTAGGCCGCTACCTGCGGCAGTTCATCGGTGAGCATCCGTGCCAAAGGCAGAGGGAGGGACGCACCGCCTATCAGCAGATTTTCCACTATGGTTTTGCCCGCCCTGACGGCCTCGGCGACGGCCGGAACCTGCGACGGCACTACGGCGAGCAGCGAGCAATGAGGCGGCAGAACGGGACTGTTGGACGGCGTCACCATAATAGGCTCGGTGCCCAGCAGCCATGCCCTCACGGCCATCATCTTTCCGGCGATGTAGTCGAGGGCGAGAGGGCAGACGAGTGCAGAGTCAGCACTGAGGCCGAAGAATGTGTTGGTGGCATGTGCCGAGGCCTCCATGTCCGATTTCAGCAGACTTATCGGCTTGGGACGCCCCGTCGACCCCGACGTATGAGCCGGGATAAACGGGTCTGGCGACTGCCATTGCTGACGAAAATCTTTCAGTGTCATAATTTTATGGGATTGGCGCGTCCAGCCTGCGGATTGAAATAGAGATTCTGCCCGACAAGCTTAAGCTGCGACTTTGTATTGTTGGTGTAGAGCGCGCCCGTGCCGAGTCCCTGGGGCAGCGAGGGCCGTTTTGCGGCTACCCACTGCGCGATGGCGTTGAGGCCGATGTTTGACTCCAGAGCCGACGTCGCCCACCAGCCTATTCCGGTCCCGGTAGCCGTCTCAATCCACCTGTCGGCCTCGGCAAAGCCACCGCAGAGAGCCGGTTTGAGGATTATGTACTGCGGCTTAATCAGGCCGAGCATCTGCGCCTTGATGTCATCAGAGGTAAAGCCGATAAGCTCCTCGTCGAGGGCGACGGGCACCGGTGACAAGGCGCATACGCGGGCCATTGCCTCGGGCTGTCCGGCACGGATGGGCTGCTCGATGGAGTGGAGACCGAACTGCGACAGCTTTTCGAGGCGCGCAAGGGCGTTTTCGGGCGTAAAGGCTCCGTTGGCGTCGGCGCGGAGCTCCAGCACGTCGGCTGGAAAACGGCTGCGTATATATTTAAGGAGTGCCAGCTCGTCGTCGAAGTCGATGCCTCCGATTTTCAGCTTAAGACATCGGAAACCCCGGTCGAGCTTCTGCTGTATGCGCCCGAACATCGTCTCGCGGTCGCCCATCCAGATGAGGCCGTTGATGACGATGCCGTCCTCTCCCGACAGCCATTTCGAGCCGGGGAAGATTATGCCGCGGCCGCCGTTCGCGAAATCGGCGAGGGCTGTCTCGAAGCCCATGCGTACCGATGACGGCGCCTGCCGCCACTCCATCGTGCGGCAAGCCTCGTCAAGGATGGCCTCAAAGTAAGGAGTGTCCTCGGCACTCAGCCCGCGAAACAGAGGGACCTCCCCTATCCCGCACACACCCGGCCGTTCGTCATCCTCTACACATAAGAAATATGTGTCCTTGACGTGCATGACGGCACGCGAGGTGCGGGCCTCGAAGTTGAAATTCAGGCGATAGGGACGCCAGCTTGCCTTCAGCATCGTCAGTCGGGGAATTGGGGGAACTGCATGAAATCCGGGTCGCGCTTCTCCAGGAAGGCGTTCTTGCCCTCCTGCGCCTCGTCCATGAGGTAGTACATCAGCGTGGCGTCACCGGCGAACTCCATCAGTCCGGCCTGGCCGTCCAGCTCGGCATTGAGGGCGCGCTTGATCATGCGGATGGCGAACGGACTGCGCTTCATTATCGTCTCCGCCCAGTCGACGTACTCGTCCTCGAGCTTGTCAAGAGGCACGACCTTGTTAATCATGCCCATTTCGAGAGCCTCCTGAGCCGTGTACTGACGGCAGAGGAACCAAATCTCGCGGGCTTTCTTCTGGCCTACGCAGCGGGCCAGGTAGGACGAGCCGAAGCCGGCGTCAAAGCTGCCGACCTTGGGGCCTGTCTGGCCGAAGCGGGCGTTCTCGGAGGCAATGGAGAGGTCACACACCACCTGCAGGACGTTGCCGCCACCGATGGCATAGCCGTTGACGGCCGCGATGACGGGCTTGGTGAGCGAGCGGATGGTCTTGTGTATGTCCAGCACGTTGAGGCGGGGCGTGCCCTCGGCGTCACGGTAGCCGCCGCGTGTCTTGTAGTTCTGGTCACCGCCCGAGCAGAAGGCCTTGTCGCCTGTGCCGGTGAGAACCACCACGCGCACCGTCGGCGTCTCGCGGCAATAGGCCAGGGCATCGAGAATCTGCTCGTTGGTCTGTGGGCGGAAGGCGTTGTAGACCTCCGGACGGTTTATGGTTATGCGGGCGATGCCGTTGTACGACTCGAAGAGGATGTCGCTGTATTCCTTGATGGTTTGCCAATTGCGTGTCATATCTTGAATTTGGATAATTTTGTTATGCTATTTTGCTTCGTCGAAATATCTGTTGAGCTCGGCGGCGGAAAGGCTGCCGTCGGTTACGATGTCGAGGATGACAGGGACGTCACTCTGCCCGAAGAAGGCAGGGAGGGCGGCTTTCATGCCTTCTATGCTGTCGGCACGGAGATACCGGAAGCCGAAGCCCTCGGCAAGCTGTCGCAGGGGCAGGCGCACGTCGGCGGCAAAGCATTCGTCAAGCTCGTCAAGCCCGGCCGTCGTCTTTATAAAGCGGAAAATTCCACCGCCTCCGTTGTCGAGCACGGCAAGACGGAATGTCGGGGGAATGCCGCTTATGGCCAACGCTCCCATATCGTACTGCGCCGACATATCGCCGGAGACGAGGACGGTGAGGTCGCCGTAGGCCATGGCGGCTCCGATAGCCGTGGACGTGCATCCGTCGATGCCGCTCACGCCGCGGTTGCAGTCGGTGCGGTGGACGTGTCCGTGGTCGCACAGCTGGACATAGCGTACCGCCGTTCCGTTTCCGGCCTGGAGATTGGCGCGGGCGGGAATGGCCTTCACCAGCATATCTATGGCCTTGAGGTCGCACCAGTGGGCCGAGGCCGTGAATTCGCGGTAGCGGCGTCCGGCACGCTCGGCAAGCCTGCGCCATCGGTCGCCGTATGTGCTGTCCGAACTGCGGAAAGGCTGCATCGCCGAGGCTAACTGAGGCATGAACGACGCGGCCGGAAGCTCGATGCGCAGCGCCAGGCATTTGAAGCAGTCCACCGACATGCCGCGCTCGCCCACATGCCAGTGGCGGACCCCCGTGCGGCCGCGCAGCCACACCTTGATGAAGCGCGAGACCAGCGAGCCGCCGAGGGTAATCACTATGTCGGGCAGCATCTCCGTCCGCTCGGCCTCCGTCATCTCGTTGAGGATGCGGTCGATGTTGCCGTGCAGACCCGGGCCATGCAGATTGGCCTGCGCCTCGCACAGCACCGCCACGTTGGGGATGGCGGCGAGACGTACCATGGCCTTGCTGAGCCTGCTGTCGGGATTGAGAAATCCGGCCACGACGAGGACCTTGCACGGCGGAGCAAGACGCTGCCCTAATTCGCGCGCCTGCGCCGTGGGCAGAACCGTCGGCCTCTCCACCACGTCAATCATGCGCGGCTTCTGTGACCCTACGTCGGCAAGCGTCGTCAGCGGCACATCCAACTGCACGTTGATGTGCACGGGGCCTTTGCGTCCCGAGGAGGCCTTGAGGATGGCGTCGGACACGAGGCGGTTCACCATCCACATCTGGGTGGCGTCGCCGGTCTCGACGGGGATGTTGTACGATTCCTTAACGATATTGTCGAGGGCGCCGTACTGGCGTATGGTCTGGCTGTCGTCCTGGTCTATCCACTCCTGCGGACGGTCGGCGGTGACGACGATGAGGGGCACCTCGCGGTAATACGCCTCGGCTATCGCGGGCGCATAGTTGAGCATTGCCGTTCCGGACGTGCACACCAGCGCCACGGGTCTCTGCGACTGCACGGCCATGCCTAAGGCCACGAAGGCCGCGCAGCGCTCGTCGATGACGACACGGTGACGCAGCCCCTCGTGACGCGCCACGGCAAGAATCAGCGGAGCGTTGCGTGAGCCCGGACTGAGCACGACGTCCCTTACGCCGTGACAGGCCAGCAGAGCCGCCAGCTCGCGGCAAACAGCTTTGTCTGTAGTCAGCATTTTCGGTCTGTTTTGTTCTTGTACAAAAGTACGAAATATTTTTGTACCTTTGCACATTAATAAATAAAAAGAATAGACGAAGGCGTTTGCAGAACGGGAGCCATCGAACCAATGCAGGGACATCACTTTGCGATGTCAGCCTGGCACCCAAACCGTTACCCCGACGTGCCAAAGGCTCGTCCCTACATCACGGATAGATTTGCAACGCCAGCCATAACCGATATAAATCCTCTCAACATATACAATTATGGGAATTTTCAGTTTCTTCTCATCCAAGGAAAAGAAAAAGGAGACGCTCGACAAGGGTCTTGAAAAGACCAAGGAGGGCCTCTTCAGCAAAATCAAACGCGCGGCACTGAGCCGCAGCACCGTCGACGATGACTTTCTTGACGAGCTCGAGGAAATTTTCGTATCGTCGGACGTGGGTGTGGAGACATCCATAAAAATCATCGACAACCTCAAGGAGCGCGTCGCCCGCGACAAATACGTGGGCACGAAGGAGCTGTACGGCCTGCTCTACGACGTCGTGGCCGACATGATGGCCGACGCACCGGGTGACACCACCGAGGGCAAGGGAGATTTCGACATCCCCGAGGGCAAGCGCCCCTACATCGTGCTTGTCGTAGGCGTCAACGGCGTGGGCAAGACCACCACCATCGGCAAGCTCGCCGCCCAGTACAAGGCCGCCGGCCACAAGGTCATCCTCGGCGCCGCCGACACCTTCCGCGCCGCCGCCATCGAGCAGCTTGAGGAATGGGCACGCCGCGCCGACGTGGAGATTGTCAAGCAGAAACTCAACAGCGACGCCGCCTCCGTGGCTCACGACGCCGTGGCCTCGGCCCTTGCCAAGGATGCCGACGTGGTGCTCATCGACACCGCCGGACGCCTGCACAACAAGGTAGGCCTGATGAACGAGCTTAGCAAAATCAAACGCGTGATAGAGAAGCTGGTGCCCGGAGCGCCCCACTCGGTCCTCCTCGTCCTCGACGGCTCGACAGGCCAGAACGCCATCGAGCAGACGCGCGAGTTCAGCCAGGCCACCGAGGTCACCGACCTCGCCATCACCAAGCTCGACGGCACGGCCAAGGGCGGCGTGGTGATAGGCATCAGCGACCAGTTCAAAATCCCCGTCCGCTACATCGGACTGGGCGAGAAAATCGAGGACCTGCAGGTCTTCGACAAACACGAGTTCGTGAAGTCGCTTTTCGAGGTTAAGGAATGAAAAGACAGACCAAGCACACCCCGCGTCCCGGCACCCTCGACGTCATCACCATGGGGTGCTCCAAGAACCTCGTCGACAGCGAGCGCCTGATGCGCATGTTTGCCGACGCGGGCTTCGAGGTGCGCCATAACCCCGAGACACCGGACGCCGCCCAGGTGGTCATCAACACCTGCGGATTTATCGGCGACGCCAAGCAGGAGTCCATCGACATGATTCTGGAATGCCTGGAGGCCAAGAAGGCCGGCCGGATTGGCCAGCTGTCGGTGATGGGCTGTCTTGCCGAGCGCTATCGCAGGGAGCTGCCCGCCGAGCTGCCCGAGGTGGACCGCTGGTACGGCAAATTCGACTGGACCGCCCTGCTGCAGGACGTCACCTGCAAGGGCGGCGACGGCAAGGCCAGTCCCTGGGAGCGACAGCTCACCACCGGTCCCCATTTCGCCTACGTCAAGATTGCCGAGGGCTGCGACCGCTTCTGCGGCTTCTGCGCCATCCCCCTGATTACGGGCCGCATGCACTCGCGCCCCATTGAGGAGATTGCCGATGAGGTGCGCAGTCTTGTCGAAGGCGGCACGCACGAGTTCAACATCATCGCCCAGGACCTCTCGTCGTACGGCAAGGACATCTACGGACACAAGGCGCTGGCCGAGCTAGTCCAGACTCTCGCCGACATCCCCGGCGTGGAGTGGCTGAGGCTGCACTACGCCTATCCGTCGGATTTCCCCTATGACATTCTGCCCGTCATGGCCCGCAACGCCAACGTCTGCAAATACCTCGATATCGCCCTCCAGCACGTCAGCGACAATGTCCTCAGTAACATGCGCCGCCACATCACCGGCGACGAGACACGCCAGCTGCTCGACCGCATTCGCCGCGAGGTGCCGGGCATACACATCCGCACCACCCTCATGACGGGCTATCCCGGCGAGGGAGAGAAGGAGTTCGGGGAACTGATGGATTTTGTGCGCGAGCAGCGCTTCGAGCGCATGGGCGCCTTCGCCTACTGCGAGGAGGAGGACACTTACGCCGCCCGCAACCTCAGGGACGAGGTGCCGCAGGAGGTGAAGGAGGAACGTCTTGACCGGCTCATGGAGCTGCAGGAGCAGATTTCGCTCGAGCTGCAGGAGCAGAAAATCGGGCGCACACTGCGCGTGGTCTGCGACAGCGAGGACGAGGAATTTTACGTCTGTCGCTCCGAATTCGACTCGCCGGAGGTGGACCCGGAAATTCTCGTGCCCAAAGCCGGTGCCCCCTGCCCGCTTGAGCGCGGCAAATTCTACGACGTCACCGTCCGCGAGGCCTATCCCTTCGAACTCATAGCCGAAATAGCACAGGACAGATGAACAACAGTATTTCGTTCGCCCTCGTTGCCGCTTCCGGCAAGGATTTCCGGCTGTTCTGCGACGACGGCAAGGCCCGTCTGCGCAGTCTCGACCGCTTCGTGGCCGTACCCTGGCTGATGCCGTGGCAGGCGGGCGTGGCCATCAACGACACCGTACTTGACGGTCAGCCCCGCATACCCGCCGACAGCCTCGGCGACATGCCGTCCACGACAGGCCGCGGGGACTACCTCGAACGCGTGCGCGGTCTCATCGCCACACTGGGTGAGACGGGCGGCAAGACGGTAATCTCCCGCGTGACGTCGGGACGTTTCGACGCCCCGGCCGAAATGGTAGCCGACGCCGCCGTGGACTACCTGCGCAAGGCACCGACGGACTGCTACCGCTGCCTTTTCCACACGCCCAAGACGGGCACATGGCTCATCGTCTCGCCAGAGACGCTGGCCGACATCGACCCGTCGTCAGGAACGCTGCGCACGATGTCGCTGGCAGGGACACGTCCCGCCGATACCGTCGGCGACTGGGACGAAAAGAACCGCCGCGAGCAGGCCATCGTCACCGATTTCATCATCGACTGTCTGCGCGAGAATGGCCTTACGGACATCGCTGTCACGGAGAGCGTACGCCGTGCCGCCAACGTCGAGCATATCGTCTCCGACATCACCGCACGCCTCAGTCCGGGCTTCGATACGGCGACGTTCCTGAACAGCCTGAGCCCCACACCGGCCCTCTGCGGCTATCCGCGTCAGGTGTCGGTCGACCGCATCGGACAAATCGAAAACCATCAGCGGCTGATGTACGGCGGCTACACTGCCGTCGTCGAGGGCTCGGGCCACATTCATGCCGCCGTAACCCTGCGCTGTGCTCGCCTGTCACCCGAAGGCTGGTGCGTGTATACCGGCGGCGGAATTACGGCAGACTCCCGGGCTGAGGCCGAGTGGGACGAGTCGTGCATAAAGGCCCGGCCGCTGGTCGAATTATTTGCAGGCCTGTCATAAAACGGACGCCTTTTTGTGACACCTTGACGGTGTGTCAAGATGTGGAATTTTAATAATGTAGGGACATCGCTTTGCGATGTTAAGTCTGGAAACCAATTGATTGGCTTAACATGCCAAAGGCATGACCCTGCATTCAGGGTATTTTGACACAGCCCCATTAAAAACGATTATGACAATGAAATACGATACAAAACTGAAGCCTTGCGGGGCGCTGTTCGACCTTGACGGGGTGCTTGTCGACTCGGAGGGTATATATACCGAGTTCTGGCAGGAGATTGACGACGAGTTCCATACCGGCGTCGACAACTTTGCCATGGCGATAAAAGGCACGACCCTCGAAAATATCCTCGGCACCTATTTCAGCGAGGACGACTACCCTGAGATTTTGCGGCGCCTCAAGCGGCAGGAGCAGGAGATGGTCTATCGCCTCTTCCCCGGCGCCGAGGACGTGCTGACGCTCCTGCGCACGTCGGGCTGGCGCACCGCCATCGTCACGTCGAGCAATCCGGCCAAGATGGACGGGCTCTTCTCGCAGGTTCCGACTCTGCGCGCTCTTGTCGACACCATCATCACCGACCACGACGTCCAGCGCTCCAAGCCCGACCCGCAGGGTTACCTCCTCGCCGCCTCGCGCCTGGGCTGCGAGCCCGCCGACTGCCTTGTCTTCGAAGACTCCTTCCAGGGCATCGAGGCCGGTCACCGCTCCGGCGCCCGTGTCATCGGCATCGCCACCACCAACCCCCGCGACGCCGTCGAGGCCGTCGCCGACGTCACCCTCGACACCATCGCCGACTTCGACCTCGGTTTACTTTAGGATGTCCTGCAGGGACATGCCTTTGGCATGTTTTTCCGGCAAACGGATTGTTTTGGCAGACCTGACATCGCGAAGCGATGTCCCTACATGGGATAATCTTGAAGGTCCGACGTGCCTGACAGCTTATTTAAAATAATTCTAAATAATGCCGGCGGCTGTATTATTTTGCAATTACCTTGTTAGTGTTATCTGATAGGTCGTTATGGACAAGGGCGAATAAATCAGTCACTTTTGATTTTCTCTTTAAAATTTGATGTCAGCACACTGTTATATTGCACTTTGCGTGACGAGTTTTAAGCGTTGATTTATGTATATCCCGGACTTTTAGTTTAACTTGTTGGATTTCAACTGCCTGCACGGAAAGGGTCTTTTTCGCGTTCTGAGGGGGTCTTGGCTATCTCAACATTTTTTTGCAAATTTGCAGAACTATGTCCGTAAAATCGCATTTCGAACTTTGGGATGAATGCTGCGCCGAGTTGCGCAGACTCATCGGTGACGAGGCCTTCGGGTTTGCGTTCGCTGATGTCGTGCCCTACGGCCTCGAGGACGGCGTGCTGGCCCTCAAGGTTCCCAGCGAGGCATACGGACTGATGATAGACAGCAAATATGCCGCTCCCCTCAAGGAGGCCATTCTCAAGGTCTACGGCTCGCTCAACGACCTGCGCTGGATTTACCCCTCTGTACAGCCCAAGGCTCCGGCCAAGGCAACAGAGACGGCTAAAGCGGCCGCCGAAGCCGACAGCAAACCGGCAAAGCAGGGCAAGCCGTTCTATACCAACCTAAACCCGCGGTTCAGCCTCGACAGCTATCTGCGCAGCGACTGCAACAAGGTAGCCTGCGAAATCGTCAACGCAATCATACGGCGCCCCAAACAGCCCACGTTCAACCCGCTGTATGTCTTCGGGCCCACCGGCTGCGGCAAGACGCACCTTCTGCAGGGCCTGGGACTGAAACTTGCCGAGGACAATCCCGGCAGGCGTGTGCTCTACATCCCCGCACGCGATTTTCAGGGACAGTACACCTCGGCCGAGGCTCCGGGCGGAAACATCAATCAGTTCTTCAGCTTCTACCAGAGCATCGACGTCCTCATCGTCGACGACATCCAGGAGCTGTCCGGCAAGACAAAGACCCAGAACGCGTTCTTCAACATCTTCAACCACCTCTACCTCAACAACCACATGGTTGTCTTCAGCAGCGACC
Organism: Muribaculaceae bacterium; assembly: GCA_051890455.1. Classification (GTDB taxonomy): domain Bacteria; phylum Bacteroidota; class Bacteroidia; order Bacteroidales; family Muribaculaceae; genus CAG-873. The sequence continues at coordinate 18,702 of JBJFEE010000098.1, read as the reverse complement.
GCGCTCCCGCCGACATCGTGTCGTTCGAGGACCGTCTGCTGGGCCGTCTGCGCCAGGGCGCCGTGGTGGAGATGCAGAAGCCCGACCTCAACCTGCGCCGCGAGGTCCTGCGCCTCCGCGCCAGAGAGAACGACATGCCCCTCCCCGACGAGGTGATAGAATACGTGGCCGGAAACATCACCGAGAGCATACGCGAGCTCGACGGCGTGATGCTGTCGATGCGTGCGCAATATACCTTCCGCAACAAGGAGTTCAACCTCGACCTTGCCCGCGAGGTCGTCAACAATTCGGTGCGCGTGAGCAGGAAGGCATTCAATTTCGACCTCATCGCCGACAAGGTATGCGAGTTCTACGACATCGAGAACACCGTCCTCTTCTCCAAGAGCCGCAAGCGCGAAATCAGCGACGCCCGTCAGATTGTAGCCTATCTGGCCAAAAAATACACCGACATGTCTCTCACGGCCATCGCCAGCTGTCTCAACCGCAACCACGCCACCGTCATCTACAGCATCTCCAACATCGGCAAGCGCCTCGGTGTCGACAAAAAGCTCCAGGAGGAGATTGGTTCCATCGAGCAGCTGATGGCAGGATGACAAAATATCCGGGTTGAAATTTAGTCATGTCAACAGTGGCGGTGTGTCCAAATGTGTGATTTTAATGATGTAGGGACATGTCTTTGGCAATATGTAGGGACGTGCCTTTGGCACGTTGAACCTGCAGGCCGATTGTGTGTATACCCCATGCAGGGACGTGCCTTTGGCACGTTAAGCCTGCAGGTTCGGCCATTCGCGGCAGGCTTGACATCGCAAAGCGATGTCCCTACATAGTTTAACCCATCGGCCATTCGCGGGCAGGACTGACATCGCAAAGCGATGTCCCTGCATAGGTTTATTCGCGCGGGGTGGGCAGAGGTTTATTCGCACGCGGGGTCAGAGGAGGCGGTAGTCGAGGGCGGCGCGGTAGACGCTGACGGTGTGGCGGGGGATGCCGAGGCGCAGGGCAATGCTGATGTCGGGGGCTTCGCCGAGGCGTATTGCGGCGGTCAGGGCGTTGTGCGTGACCATCGGCAGGGTGGCCATCTCGCGGATGAAGCGGCGGTACAGGCGTTCGTAGTGTGTCAGGCGCGAGTACAGCATGTCGGGGTGGATTATCGGTTGTTTCTTTCGTCCCATGGTTTGTCGGTTTGTGTTTGGTAATTCGGCAGGGGTGCTATCTTAGCTTTGCAGGCTTGAGTCAATTCTACGCTTAACTTTGGCGATAGCATTCGGACTTACGCCGAGTTCGCGCTGGATAGAGCGGTAGCTTTCGCCTTCGCGGAGGCGGCGGGCTATCTCGTCGTCGGCTTCGTTGCGGCGGATGTCCTGCTCATCTGGTTCGTCGAGGTTTTCGCGCTCGGTGCCGCAGTCGGTCTCCGTCATGTGCAGAAAGTTGTCGTCCTTGACAATCCTGACCTCGATGACGTTGTCCTCGCCGTAGGCTATCTCGCACGAGCGCACCTTAATCTGCTTGAGTTTGAAATTCGAGGGGAAGCGGTGGAAATTTAATGATGTAGAGACATCGCTTTGTTATGTCATGCCTGAAAACCATCGGATTGGATAAATATGCCAAAGGCATGTCCTTGCATATTGCCACAGCCCCGTCCGGTTAAAATTTGTCAGAACCACGACAAACCCTGGCGATTGCTTTTGCCATTGCTTTTGCCATGGCCCGTCCTTCGGACATTTTCTCCGGCACGGCGTTGGGGTTTTGACAAAATTTGAGTACCTTTACCGTGATGAAATTCTGTGATATCCCCGGGCACGACGATGTCAAGGACAGACTGCGTGCCCTTGTTGACGACAACCGTCTGCCGCACGCCCTGTTGCTGCAGGGCCCCGAAGGCTCGGCAAAGTTTGCCCTCGCCAGGGCATTTGCCCAATACATCCACTGCACCGACCGCCATGACGGCGACTCGTGCGGCCGCTGCCCCTCGTGTCTGCAGATGAAGTCGTTCAACCACATCGACACAATATTCTCGTTCCCCGTCGTCAAGGCGGGCTCGGGAGGCACCACCCTCTGCAACGACTACATACGCGAGTTCACGCGGTTCATCGACGAGAGTCCGTGGATGGATTTCGACACCTGGCTCGACATGCTGGGCAACCCCAACACCATGCCGCAGATTTATGCCGACGAGGGCTCCGAGCTCATCCGCCGCCTCAGCTTCACCTCGCACGCCTCGCGCTACAAGACGGCGCTGATGTGGATGCCCGAGCGACTGCACGAGAGCTGCGCCAACAAAATCCTCAAGCTCGTCGAGGAGCCTTTTGCCGACACGGTATTCATCATGGCCAGCGACAACCCCCGCGGCATACTGCCCACCATCTACTCGCGTGTCCAGCGCATCGACGTGCCACGGTACAGCGACGACGAGGTGGCCCGGTGGCTGACGGACAAAGGCTACTGCACCGAGCCGACCATGGCCCGCGACACCGCCCGCCTCAGCGAGGGCAGCCTTAACCGCGCCGTGCAGCTGAGCTGCGGGCAGGACGACGCCAAGTGCGACTTCTTCGACCGCTTTGTGTCGCTGATGCGCCTGGCATACGTCCGCGACATCGCCGCGCTGAAGAAATGGAGCGCCGACCTCGCCGCCGAGAAACGCGAGACGCAGATACGTTTCCTCGACTACTGCGCCCGCATGCTGCGCGAGAACTTCATCTACAACCTCCACGACCCCGCGCTGAACCTGCAGACACGGCAGGAGAGCGATTTCAGCGTCCGCTTCGCCCGCTTCATCACCGAAAAGAACGCCACCGCGCTGTTCGGGGTGTTCAGCGACGCCCGCAACGACATCGCCCGCAACGCCAACGGCAAGATTGTCTTTTTCGACATCTGCCTCTCCGTCATCCTCATGCTCAAGAACGGCTGAGACAGGTCCCCTACCCCCGAATTTCACTCGCCATGTCAAACGCCAACGCCGGTAAAACCGACAAATTTCTGAAGGCGGTAGCCGAATATTACACCGCCCCGGGACGCCTCGGCCAGCTGTACCGCACCTGCATCGTCTGCCCCAACAAGCGCTCGCGCATCTTCCTGCGCATGTATTTCAAGGACGTGCTGCGGCGCCGCGTGGCCGCAGGTGCAGGAGGTGCGGACGCGTACGTCCTCCCCGACATCGTCACCATCGGCGAGCTCAACGAGCAGATATGTCCCGAGGTCGCCGTCACCGATGACATCACGCTGCTGTTCGTCCTCTACAACGTCTACTGCGAGGTCTACACCGACCGCTTCGCAGGCCTGCAGCCCGTCTTCGACCGACTCCGCGCCGTTGTGGCCGACGCCGAAAAGGAGGTGGAGGCGAAAGTCCGCGCCTTCCGCTCGGGCGAATGCGGCAACGCCGAGCTGACGGCGGCACGCGCCCGCCTGCGCAAGGCACGAATGCAGCTCAACGCCATACCGCCGTCCGAGCCCGCAGCCTTCGACAACTTCGCCTACTGGGGCAAGACCCTGTTAGGTGACTTCAACGATATCGACAACGGATGCGCCGACGGTACCGACGTCCTGGGTAAGGTGGCCGAGTGGAAGGACCTGTCGGTGAACTACCTCACCGAAAAGGAGCGCGGAATTGTCAACAGCCTCTTCCCCGGCAACAAGATTGCGCGCGAGCATGAGGATGTGATGTTCCGCAACAACGACATGTTCACCGCCGCCATACGCCGCATGCGCCTCTACGCCCTCCTGCCGGAGATTTACACACGCTTCACCGCCCGCCTCGACCGCGAGGGCATGACCTACGAGGGCCGGCTGTCGCGTCTTGTGGCTCTTAAGATGGCCCGTGCGAGCGCCGGCGGCGGCGAAATTCCCGTCCTCGGCGGCTACGGCAGCATCGGCTTCGTGGGCTTCGGCAATCTCACCGCCGCGCGCATGAACCTCTTCAGCGCCGTCCGCGAGGCTATGGACGGCGACGGCCGCCATGTCGGTTTTTTCTGGGACCTGCTCGATCTGGAGCGATTCGGCAACGCCATCGGCGCCAACGACTGCGTGGCCCGCTTTGCCCTGGCGGCGAAAGCCAAGGACGACTCGGCGCTGTTCCCCAATCCCGCCGATTTCAGCCTGCCCGTCTGCGACAGCCCGCTCCATCTCGACATCCTGGACGTGCCGTCGAAATTCCTGATGGCAAAGTCCATCGGTCAGGTGCTGAAAAACTGGTGTACGCCCGAGAGCAGACACCGCACCGCCGACCCGCTGGCCCCGCAGCCGGGCGCCTCCGCCGTCGACCCGGCCAACTCGCTGATGATGGTGCGCAACCGTCCCGACAACACCGCAATCATCCTGCCCGACCCGTCGCTGCTCATTCCTCTGCTCCATGCCATGCCGCCGTCGGTGGTGTCGCATCCGCATTTCGAGAATATCAACGTCTCGCTGGCGCTGCCGTTCCGCGAGACGCCCTTCGCCACCCTCCTCGACGACATCGTCAAACTGCACCTGCACGTCAGCTACCGCGGCACCGACGCCACGGGAGGCGGCTCCATGATTATGCTCTACGAGGACGTCGAGGGCATTGTCGCCAACGCACAGCTGCGCTCGCTGATGGATGATGGGTGCCGTGCCGTGTCCGAATACCTGCGCGAAAACCGTAGTTTCACCGTCGACATAGACGTGCTATGCGAATATCTGCGCGGGTGCGCCGCGGATAATCCCAAAGTGGCCGACATCCTCTGCATCTTCGCCCGCACGCCCCGTCAGCCCCGCAAGACGCGCCGGGACGGCAGGCCTACGGAGGAGTATCTGAATTACCTCGACGCCGTGCACGGATATATCTCGGATATTGTGGATACCTTGCGCCGGTGCCTGGCGGACAAGGGCGCCGAAATACACGACGGCGGGGACGCTGAGGAGGAAAAGGAAGCGAGCATAGAGACGCGCATCCTCGAGGAATACGGGAAGGGCCTTGACGCGGTCTTCGAGGGCATCGACCGCTACGGCATCACCGGCATAGGCGAGTACAACATCTTCACGCTCATCTACCGCACGATGGCCATTCAGCCCCTCAACGTCAGCAGCACGCCCGTAAAGGGTATGCAGGTGCTGGGGATGCTGGAGACGCGCGCGCTCGACTTTGACAACATCATCATCCCGTCCATGAACGAGGGCGTGCTCCCGCGCCGCATACGCAATCATGGCTTCATCCCCCAGGGCGCACGTCACAAATACAACGAGTCGAACCCCTCGTCCGGTGAAACCTCCGACGACGAAAAGCCTCTGCTGCGTTTCGTGCGCCTGCCGACCCTGCGCGACACCGAAAAGGAGTATGCCGGATATTTCTTCCGCCTGCTCAACCGCGCCACCAACGCCGTCTGCCTGTACGACTCGCGTGCGTCCGTTCCGGGCGGCGGCACCCCCTCGCGCTACCTGCAGCAGCTCGAGAACTCGCCCCGCAGCTGGGACATGAACATGGAGACGGAGCGGCTGATGGCCACGGCCGGAAAGGTGCGCGAGGCTTATCGCAAGGCCGTGGCCGCCGTCCACGACAACCTCGGCGAAAAAGAGCGCAGGGAAACACTTGCCGCCGAGGACGAGGCCAGGGAGGCACACGCCCATGCCGTCAACCTGGAGAGCGACCTCAAGGAAAGCCGCGACACGGACGGACGGCTGAAACACCCCATACAGATTGCACGCATAGGTGTGCTGATGAAGCCCAAGAGTCCGCGCCCGTTGGTGTTCAGCGCCGAAAAGGGCAGCGACTTTGTGCACGGGCGGCTCGGACGCTTTTCCGTCCCCCGCTCCGAAGACCCTGCCGAGGCGGGCAGGTCGGCCAATCTGTCGGCGTCGGCGCTGCGCGACTACATCAAATGCCCCTTCCGTTTCTACCTCTCCGACGTGCTCAACATCGGCGAGGAGGACAAATCGGTGGACTTTATGGACGCCAGTGTATTCGGCGATGTCGTACACAGCACGCTCGAAAAGATTTACCGCCTAAAGGTCGGCCACGGCAGGTCGCTTACTGCCCTTGGCCGGCTATTCGATGACGAGCTTTGGAAGCTCAAACCGGCGGTGAGGGCCGAAATCCTCGACATCCTGCGCGACAACATCGTCATCAGGCAGTACGGTGTGCCAATGCCGGACGCCGACTCCGACGAGGCGAAGAAGAAGCGCTGGGAGCGGGCACGGGGACGCATACGCCGTCAGGACGAGCTGCTGGCGGTGGCTCTTTTCGACTTTGTAGAGCGCACGATAATGAAGGACTACGCCGACACACCCGAGGGTCTGCGCCGCTACGTGTCATACCTCGAACGTCACGGCGCCGAGCCGGAGGAGATAACACTGTGCCGGGAGAAGCTGGCCGAAATCCGGGGTCAGGACATACTTTTCGAGGCCGCGGAGTTCAGCCTGCTGTCGCATGTCGGCATCGGCGAGAACCAATGGACGCTCAGCGACGGGCGCCGTGTCAACGTCACCTTCAAGATTGACCGCATCGACCGCATCGTGGACGCCGCGACGGGCGAGACGCTGCGCCTGCGGTTCATCGACTACAAGACGGGCGGGGACTCAAAGGAGGTGCGTTCGGTGGAGTCGATGTTTCCCAAGTCGGTCGGCGACGCCCTCGGGTGGCAGGCTCTCAAGGAATACGACACCCACGGCACGGCTCTGCAGCTGCTGCTGTACGCGATGCTCTTCGACGGGTTCCTCGGCGACCGATGGGGCCACCCGGCCATCGAGCTGCATCTGTACACGCTGATGAAGGCCTTTGCCGTAGCCGACAAGGGCCAGAGCCGCTTCGACGACTCGAACATCCGCATGGTTCCCGACAAAGGGCAGACGGGCGATACTCGCCTGATTTGGATGCACAGCCCCGGCGAGGCCGATGAAAAAGACCGCACGCCCAAGTTGCAGGGGCTGGAAGAGAAATTCCGCAGGGGCACGGACACGCTGGTAAGGGAAATACTCGACTGCGGCGGCACATTCGCCCAAACCTCCGACATCGACGCCTGCAAATACTGCGACTTTGCACGTTTGTGCGAGAAGAACACGCTCGTCCGAGACTCCGACTGACTATGGCCATATACGTTCACGTCCCCTTCTGCAGGACAAAGTGCTATTACTGCGACTTTTACTCGCTGCCGCGCACTCAGCTTGCCGACCGATATGTCGAGGCCGCGGGCAGGGAGTGGCGGCTGCGCCGGGATGAGAACGGGGCCGACGCCGACACAATCTACATCGGCGGAGGCACGCCCTCGCAGCTGACGGCCGCGCAGTTCGGACGGCTGATGTCTTTTCTGCCCGCTCCCTTGCCGGGTGCCGAGGTGACCGTGGAGGCCAATCCCGAGGACGTGACGCCGGAGCTTGTCGCCGCATGGCGCCGCTGGGGCGTAAACCGCGTGAGCATGGGTGTGCAGTCGATGGTGGACAGTGAGCTTGCCGCCGTGGGACGCCGCCACAGTGCCGCCGGAGCCGTCAGGGCCTGCGATATCCTCCGCAAGGGCGGCATCGGCAATATATCCCTTGACCTCATCTACGGCCTGCCCGGGCAGACGTCCGGGTCGTGGCAGCGGTCCCTCGACGCCGTCACCGCCCTGCGTCCCGAGCACATCTCGGCCTATATGCTTTCCTACGAACCGGGCACGCGCCTCTACGCCATGCGCTCGGTGGGAAAGGTCCGCGAGACGGACGAGGACACCCTGCTCGACATGTACGCCCGGCTGTGCCGCACCCTTGCCGACAACGGCTACGGGCACTACGAAATCTCTAATTTCGCCCTGCCCGGCCGACATGCCGTCCATAACTCGTCGTACTGGCAGAACAAGCCCTACATCGGCCTCGGCCCCGGCGCCCACAGCTGGGACGGACGGGTGCGCCGCGCCAACCCGCATTCGCTGACGGGCTATCTCGACAGCCTCGCGCAGGGCAAGGTCTTTTACGAAACGGAGGAGGAGACGGAGACCGACCGCCTCAACGACATGATAATGGTGTCGCTGCGCACCTCCCGCGGCCTGGATTTGTCGAAAATCCCGGCACGCCACCGGGCAGCCTTCAACGCCGGCCTCTCCCGCATTCCCATCGGCGACATCATCCTCGACAACGCCCGCCTCTATATCCCCGAAGACCGCTGGCTCGTCTCCGACGCCACCATCCGCGACCTCCTGCTTTAAGGACACACGTCCAAATGCGAAGCCCCATGTAGGGACATCGCTTTGCGATATTTATCCTGCCCGAATGACTCAATCGGCAGGCTTAACATGCCAAAGGCATGTCCCTACAGGGGCAAGGCACGTACCTACATCAGGATATCCGCCCTCTTAGTCGTGGTGGTACGGCATGCCGCGGAGGATGGTGAGGGCGCGGTACAGCTGCTCGGCAAGGAATAGACGTGCCATCTCGTGCGTCAGCGTCATCGCCGACAGCGCCAGCTTGCGGTTGGCGCGGGCATACATGGCCGGACTGAACCCGTAAGGCCCTCCGATGACGAAGATGATGTTGCGCTGGGTATTCACCATCAGCTTGTCCAGCTCGATGGCGAACTGCCGCGACGTGGGCGTGGCACCCCGCTCGTCCATCAGCACCACCACGTCGCCGCCCCCGATGACTGACAGCATGGCCTCCCCCTCTAATTCTTTCTGCCGCTCGTGCGTGGCGTTCGAGGGCAGGCGTACGTCGGGCAGGACTTTGTATTCGAAGGGCACGAAGCGGCTCACACGGTCGACATACCGCGCTATCAGAGGCTCTATCTCTCGGTCGGCTGTTTTACCTATGGTAAGCAATATGATTTTCATGATTTTTTTGTAATTTTGCCACAAAAGTAACCAAAAGAAACCGGAAATGAAAACAACAGACCAGCTCATCGACGACCTGCTCACCCTGGCTTTTGCCGAGGACATAGGCGACGGTGACGCCACAACCCTGTCCACCATCCCCGCCGACGCCGTCGGCCGCCAGCAGCTCATCGTCAAGGAAGAGGGCATCCTCGCAGGCGTCGACATCGCCCGCAAGGTGTTCGAGAAATTCGACCCGTCGCTTAAGATGACGGTATTCATCCAGGACGGCACCCACGTCCGACCCGGCGACATCGCCTTCGTCGTCGAAGGCCCCGTGCGCTCGCTGCTGCAGACCGAGCGTACCATGCTCAACATCATGCAGCGCATGAGCGGCATCGCCACCACCACGGACAAATACCAGAAGGAACTCGAAGGCACCGGCGCCCGCGTCCTCGACACACGCAAGACCACCCCCGGCATGCGCATGCTCGAGAAGGAGGCCGTAAAAATCGGCGGAGGCACAAACCACCGCATCGGCCTCTTCGACATGATTCTCATCAAGGACAACCACACCGACTTTGCCGGAGGCATCCCCCAGGCCGTCGCCCAGGCAAAGGCATGGTGCCGCGCCAAAGGCCGTGACCTGCGCATCGAGCAGGAGGTCCGCAACACCGAAGAGATAAAGCAGGCCATCGCCGCCGGTGTCGACCGCATCATGCTCGACAATTTCACCCCCGAACGCACCCGCGAGGCCGTGCAACTCATCCGCCGCGAAGCCCCCGGCGTCGAAATCGAGTCCTCCGGAGGCATCACCTTCGACACCCTCCGTCAGTACGGAGAGTGCGGCGTCGACTTTATCAGCGTAGGCGCCCTCACCCACTCCGTCCGCGGCCTCGACATGTCCTTCAAAGCCGTAAAGTAATATTAATGCCCAAAGCATAATGCGCAATGAACCTCCCGGAGGCATCATTGCGCATTTTTTCGTGTCCGGATGGCCGTTTTTTGTCCATGTATGGTCTCGGCATGCCCATGTAGGGACATCGCTTTGCGATGTTTATCCTGCAAAAACGACCGGCGGACAATCAGATGAAGGGATATCGCTTTGCGATGTTTATCCTGCCTGAATGGCTCAATCGGCAGGCTTAACATGCCAAAGGCATGTCCCTACAGGGGCAAGGCACGTACCTACATATAGCGACGCCGCAGATGGGCCGTTATCACAACACCTTGATTAGAAGCGCACCTTGAAACCGCCCATAGCCGTATAGCCCGGCATGTCGTAGCCGCGGTTGATGACGTAGCTGGCGTCGGTGATGTTTTCAAGGCGTGTGAACAGCGACAGATAGCGGCACACCTTCCACGTCACCTTGAGGTTGAGCAGGGCGTAGTTCTGATTTTTGATGCCCTCGGCAACGTACAGCCCGCCTGTGCCCTTGAGGTCGGCGGCGACGTCCAGGAAACGCCACGGCTTCCACTCCACGCCAAGGTAGTATTGGTTCTTTGGCGCTCCCACCAGGTTGCTCAGCGACGTGTGCAGCCAGCTGTACGTTGCCGACAGCCAAAGGTTGTCCAGTGGATGGCTCCGCGCCGACAGCTCGATGCCTTTGTTGATAAACCGGCCCGTGTTCTGATTTTTCATGTCCACGGTCTGAATCATGTTGTCGCCTTTGCTGTAGTAGGCCGTGACCTCGGCAGCGAGGTAGCGCGACAGCGTCTTGCTGACGGACACCTCGTAGTTCATCATCTTCTCCGGCTGCAGGTCGGGGTTGGCCATGCGGTAGAGGTACAGCTCGCGGAAGGACGGGTTGCGGTAGCCCATGGTCACGTTGCCCTTGACGGTCCAGCCCTGCCCGGGGTTGACGGAGAATCCCGCCTGCGGCACCCACTGCGTGTCGAACTTGTCGCTGGCCGCCATGCGCAGTCCGGCGTTGACGCTCACCAGCTCGCCCGCGAAGGCCTGCGACAACGTCACGTAGGGCGCGTATTCCGTGATGGCCTTGCGTCCGATGGTGCTCATCGACCCTTCCGTGTGATTGTTGCCGCCGCTGACGGGGATGCGCCCCGTGTAGCGGTCAAAGTCGAAGCCCGCCGTTGCCGACGCGCCCCGCCACGGCTTAAAGTTCTCGTAGAGGATTACACCCAGACGGTCGTCCGTGCTGTGGAAATGCCGCGGGTCGTCCACGTAATGGTTGCCGTAGTTATAGTAGATGCGTGCCGAGCCGGAGGTGCTGCTGTATGTGTTGGTCACCGTCGCCGCCGCCTCGCCGCGCGTGACATTCTGATGATAGACGGCCGTCGACCCGGGATTGGAAATCGTGGGATAGATGGGGTCGTTGCCACGGAAATTCATCAGCGTGTAGTCAACATATGCGCGCCAGCTGTCCGAGAAATCATATCCCACCTTGGCATACCCATCGGCCTGCCTGAAATCGAAATTCCTCACCGTGCCGTCCGTGCGGTCGTACGACAGCGACACCAGCGAGCTGAACCGCCCGCGCCGTACCGTGTTCGTCACCGACGACAGCCACGTGTTGTACGACCCGTACTGCGACTGCAGCACCGTCCGCACGCCGTCCTCCTTCGCCGTCCTGGTGATGACATTGATGGCTCCCGCCATGGCGTTGGAACCGTAGAGCACCGACCCCGGGCCGCGCAGAACCTCAACGCGCTCCACATACTCCTTGTCGTAAAAGTCGGCGATGTGGTGCGAGTATATGCCCGCAAACTGCGGCTGCCCGGTCCACCATCATCAGCACACCCGACGCACGGTCACCCCCCACCCCGCGCAGCTTGATGTGGCCCGAGCCGCCGCCCGAGACACCGAAGCCGAAGACACTGCGCTGCGTCACAAACAGACTCGGCACCATCCCCGAAATCGCCGACAGCACCTGCGTATGCCCCGTCGCCTCCAGCTGACGCTCCCCCACCACCGACACCGTATACGGCAGCAACCTCTGCGGCACCTGCCGCCCGCTCCCTGTCACCACCACCTCGTGTAGGGTCGCGGCATGCCGCGGCCTTTCATCCGCCGCACTGTCGGCCGTCACCGCACCCGTCGTCCCCGTCGACACGGCCACACACACCGCCACCGCAGCCACCTTAAATACATCATTTATCATCATCAGCTATCAATTTTTGGTCAAAATTAAACACACCGCAAAATTACACAAACCTCCCCACCCCACCTTACCACAAAAACGGCTTTTACTACCAAAATAGAGGAAAATGGTTAAGGATAAGGAACAAACGACATTAATTCCCGACTTTCTGTTCTCCCGCCTCCTCGTCGAAAATCCGTTCAAAATCCCGTCGAGGCGGGGTTGGTCGGCGAGGAGAGTGTGGAGTTTTTTGAGGTTGCGGGCATTGTCGCCGAAGGGGAGCCACACGCGCAGGTAGCCGTCGGGGCCGTATTTTTAGTGGAGGTGTTGGATGGTGCGCCGACGGTGGCCTTCGCGGTCAAGGTCGGGGTAGTGCGCAAGGCCATACTGGACGGTGCGCCGGATTATGGTCTCGGGGTCGATGTGGCGGTCGGCCTCGGCGACTATCAGGCCGTATTCGCTACGGGGACGGTGGCCGCCTGAGGCGCGGTGATCTTCGACGGCCTCGCCCATGATGCGGATTTGGGCGGGGGTGAAGTGTACACGCACGAAGGCGTCGCTTTCGAGGATTTTACGCGAGTCGCGGTGGTGATTCTCGCGCCCGTACGCCAGTCCGAGGTCGTGGAAGGCGGCGACGACGTAGACCATGTCGGTGTTCAGTGCCGGAAAGTGTGCGGCCAGCCGGAGGCTCTGCCGGATTACCATACGCACATGGTCCTCGCGGTGCGCCTTGTCAAAGGCGGTGTAGTGCGGAATTATCTCCCGTTCAACGTAGTCTGTGACTTCCTGTGTCACGGTCAACGATGGCTGTTCCATTGTCGTGCTTTGTATTTTTACATTTGCTCCGCAAAATTAATGCATTTTATCCAAATCGGGCTCTTTTCAAAATTTTTGCCCGTTTAATTTGGAAGCAATTGAAATTATTACTAATTTTGCAGCGATTATAAATATGTTAACAGACAAAAATGCAGGACTACGATATGTTTTCGGCCGCCGGGCTGGCGGAGATGATGCACAAGGCGGGCGTGCGCCCCTCGGCACAGCGTCTGGCCGTTCTCCGCGACGTCGTGGAGGGGCGCAAGCACCCTACTGCCGACGAGATTTTCCGCGATATGCAGGCCGAATATCCCACGATGTCGCTGACGACGGTGTATAGCTCGCTGCGTGTCCTCACGGAGGCGGGGCTGTTGCGCGAGCTGGAGCTGGAGAGCGGCACCCGCCGTTACGATTTTGCCTCTCAGCCGCGACACGGCCATCTGCGCTGCCGCCGATGCGGGCGCATCTTCGACATGCAGCTCCCTGCCGGGCTGCAGCTCCCCGTCCCGCCGGGGTTCAGCATCGACGGCGTGGACATTTATTTCCGTGGCATGTGCCCGGAATGTTAGACAATGACAATCAATAAAACACATGATATTCACCCACAAAAACTTTAAACAATGGACAAACTGAAAGGAACAAAGACTGAGCGTAACCTTATGGAAGCCTTTGCCGGCGAGTCGCAGGCACGTAACAAATATACCTACTATGCCTCCAAGGCACGCAAGGACGGCTACGAGCAGATTGCCGCCCTCTTCGAGCAGACGGCTGCAAACGAGAAGGAGCACGCCAAGCTGTGGTTCAAATACCTGCACGGCGGCGAGGTGCCCGATACGATGACAAATCTGCGCGACGCCGCCGAGGGCGAGAACTTTGAATGGACAAACATGTACGAGCGTATGGCCCGCGAGGCCGACGAGGAGGGCTTTGCCGACATCGCTTGGCGTTTCCGCGCCGTCGCCGCCATCGAGCGTCACCACGAGGAGCGTTACCGCCGTCTGCTGGCCAACATCGAGGAGGGCATTGTCTTCTCCCGCGAGGGCGACACTGTATGGATCTGCCGTAACTGCGGCCACATCGTCATCGGCAAGCAGGCGCCCGAGGTCTGCCCCGTCTGCAAGCACTCCCGCAGCTTTTTCGAAATCGAAGCAAAGAATTACTGAGTACCGTCTTCATCCGGCTTTATGGATTTGAATGTCTTGCACAATCTCTCCTACGGCGTTTTCATCGTAGGTGCATTCAAGGATGGCCGTGCCGTCGGCTGCACCATCAATACTTGTTTCCAGATAACCTCACAAGGCCCTCTTATAGCCGTTTCGCTGAATAAAAACAATTTCACGCTTGAGGCTATTCGGGAAACAGGCCGTTTCTCCGTATCCATCCTTTCACAAGATACGGACCCGATGGTGATAGGCCGCTTCGGCTTCTTCAGTTCTCGCGATACAGACAAGTATGATGGATTCGGTTACGACGTTGTTGACTACGTCCCCTGTGTCAGAGGCTCTTTTGCGGGACGACTGATACTTGAGACCGTTGAAACTGTCGACTGCGGGACACATATGCTTGTACTGGCCCGTCTGACCAATACCGTCGAAGGCTCGGGAACCCCCATGACCTACGCCTATTATCACAATGTCATAAAAGGCACCGAACCCCCTTCCGCCCCACTCTACCGCAAATAAAGAATTTTGAAACAAGGCGGTATGCCAAAATGTGTGATTTAATAATGTAGGGACATGCCTTTGGCATGTCCCTACATTAGGCTATTTTGACACACCCTCTTATGTCTGCACGTCGTCAAGTTTTTTTTGAACTGAATGACCCTCCGCACTATTTTTGCCAAATCGGTCATAATTCCTAATTTTGTTCAATCAACGACAGACACCATGAAGAAGACCAAAGACATCCCCTTGTCGACGATGCAAACGATTTCCGACTCGGGACTGTTTATAAAGCGGTTCGGGCAATTCGGAACGACGGTGATGAAGCCGCATGCCCATCGTGACGACTATTACATCTTCGTCCTGCTGACGGACGGCGAGGCAGGCGTAGAGATTGACTTTGAGCGCAGGGGACTGTCCACCGGGGACATGCTGATAGTGTCGCCATGGCAGGTTCACGGGAAGCCCGCGGGCGAGAAATGGAATGCGGACGGATGGATGCTGGCGCTGTCGCCAGAACTCCTTTCGGAATCGGACATCCGAGCCATCGACTAGTATTCGATAACGCCGCTGCCGTTCCATCCGGGCGAGGATATCGTACAGGATGTCACGGCATTGTGCTCCATGCTCGAGCGTTACGATGACGCCGATGTCTCGCGGGCGCTTGCCGCGGCGGTCAAGAGCATCGTCCTATCCGCTATGGGCACGTCGGGCAACAGTACGTCCGACAGGTATAAGACGATAACCCTGAGACTGAGAAAGCTGCTCGACCGGCATCTGACAACGGAGAAAAGCCCTGCGGCATACGCCGTCATGCTCAATATCTCGGAGGTCTATCTGAACGAGGCGGTGAAGGAGTCGACGGGTATCAGCGTCGGGAGCTATATCCGCAACCGTGTGGTTGTACAGGCTAAACGCCAGCTCGCCTACACGGCAATGTCGGCAAAGGAGATAGCCTACGCGCTGGGTTATGACGACTATGCCTATTTCTCGAAACTCTTTAAGAAGAGCACGGGCAAATCTCCCGCCGAATTCCGCCGAAACCTTAAATAGTGCAACTTTTCCCGCATCGAGGCCATTCCGGGCAACAGTGTTCCACTGTAATTTTGCAGGTGTAAAACGACATAAGCACATTACAGCATGACACAAGCCTTAAAACTCAAAGTATGCAAGCGTTCGCTCGGCATCACCCTGCTTCTGATGCTGGCCTCGGGCATACAGCTCGAGGTAACGGCGGGAAGATATGCCTGGTCGGTGTGGTTGCACATTGTCTTAGGAATATCGCTGACGGCGCTGGCCTTCTGGCACGTCTCGCTCTATTACAAAAAGAGCAACTGGTTTTCGCGCTTCGCCACTAACCGCAAAAAGGCCACACGCATCCTTTGGTGGGTCTTCCTGGTTACCGCCGTCACGGGCATCGCCGCCACCGTGGTGTGGCTCGTGGGGCACGACCATTCGCCCCTCGGAGCCATACACGGCAAAATCGGCTTCGTGATGGTGATTGCGGCAATCTTCCACCACCGCAGCTACCCTCACAAAAAAACGCGTCAGATAAAGCCTACCCTTGTGCGGGCGGCTCCCTTCTGTGGCGTGGTATGGCACGGGATGTCTACGGACTTTATCTCGGTCAGGGCATTCTCGCCGAGGACGGTGTCGCCGGTGACGCGCATAGCCATGGAGGGGATGATTTCGGTCTGTATCATGTTTATCACATGGCGGGCGTTGCCGAAGTTCTTTTCGCGGCTCGAGTAGTCACAGCGCAGTCTTTCGCAAAGGGCGGTGCGGGCATCGTCCGAAAGGCTGTACTGATGGCGCGTGAGGTATTTCTCGGCAATCTCGACAAGCTCGTTTTCGGTGAAGTCATCGAACCGGTAGATGTTCGAGTCCGGAATCCTCGACTTGAAGCCGGGGTTCATGTCGAACATCCGGCGCATCTCATCGGGATAGCCCGCAAGGACCAGCATCCAGTCGCGGTTGCTCTCGTCGGCGAGGGCAGTGAGGAGCGTTTCGATGACGAACTTTCCGGGGTCACGCGCATCGTTGGGCTGGTAGAGCTGATAGGCCTCGTCGATGAACAGTATGCCGCCCTGTGCCTTTTCTATGGCCTCCAGGGTCTTCTCGGCTTCCGAATTGTAGTTCTGCCCCAACAGCGTCGCCCGCTCCTGCACCACGACGTGGCCTTTGGAGAGGACTCCGGCACGATGGAGCATCGCCCCCATCATTTTTGCCACTGTGGTCTTGCCCGTACCCGGCGAGCCGAGGAACATGGCGTGCAGAGGCGAGTCAGTCGTCGGCAGGCCTTTGTCGGCACGCATCCTGTTGAAGCGCACGACGCGCTCGTAAACGGTGAGCTTGTCCTTGACGGAGCGCAGGCCGGTAAGATTGTCCAGAGACGGCAGCAAGGACACGGGCTCGTTGTCGGCCTCAGTCTCTTGTTCCGGCTCTTCAGTTTTGTCTCCGGTTTTAGCCTTTTCTTCAGCGATGAATTGGTCAAGCAGCCGGTCAAAGTCGTCGGGCTCGGCATGCCTACGGTCTTCTTCGCGCGCGGGGCTGGTGCTCCAGCGCTCTATGGCGGCGTCGGGGGTGTATTCGTCAAGGGGCTTGAGGTAGTCGCCGGACCAATTACCCTTTTCATCCTCCACATCGTTGTCAAAGGCAAATCCGGCAATGGGATATTCCATGCACAGCAGCTCGGCATAGTATACCCCGTGGCTGTCGTATGAGGAGGTGAAGGGAAACTCCACAAACCACATATTGTCCTTGTAGTCCTCTATGTTGGCGCACCGTGGCTCCCTGAACTGAATGATGACCTCGCTGCCTTCGGGCGAATAGAGCCGCAGCTCAAGCTCCGGCATTATCGGAGACAGCAGATAGCCCAGCTTTTGCGAGAGGCCGAACCTCACATAATACATCTGCCCGTCCTCGGTCTGAATTGTCTTGTAAATATTATCCTCCCATGCAGGGCGGAGGCCGCCGTCACAGACTTCGTACCACTCCGTGGGGTGTGGCAACCGCTCTTTGTCAATATAATGAACGACCTTTTCGGCGAGGGCTTCCGAGGTGTTTGCATCGCTGACCAACAGCTTGTACGTGTGCCCCGGCTTCATCTCCGTAGCAGGCATTTCCGCATAAATATCTCTGAACCACTCCCCCTTGCGCAGATTGACCCTCACGTCCTGCATGGCCACCTCATAGCGTTCGGTCATGTCAACAAGAGTCAGCCTGACATCGCGGCGGACCCCACTGTCGTACCGCTCATTAACAGTCGTAAATTTTACAGCAATACCGCCAGGCTCGCCGTCAGCAATAAAATCGCTGCGTTTGTCAAAGGGAATTTCTTTAATGTCGACAAACTTCTCGTCCTTGTTGTAAGTATAGATTTGTATCTCGTTTACAGTTATAGGTGATTTTCTTTTCATATTTATACAGTTAAAAAGGACGGCCAATACACCGTCCCGGTTAATATTTCAGTTACCAATTCACTACCGGAAGCCTTCCTCCGGCGAAATATTCCAACATGTCAAAGACCTCCCTGTCCCGACGACCGGAATACGGTACGAAAAGGACGCACCACGGGCTGTCAGGGCATTTCTGCGGTTCGAAAATGTTGGTGGGAAAACTATGCGCACCTCATCTCCGCGCCGGCTGGAGGAGCGGCACCGCCGAACTTTACGTTGTTGAGAAATAGATGCTTCATAGCCAATTCTGAAATATTTAACTGTATGAAATGAAGCCGTGCCACCTGCGGCATCGACCCATAACGCCACAAAAGTAACAATAAAAACCCAATCCACCAAATTCGCCTTACTAAAATGATAAACTACTCCATTGAGTTGTAAATGGCTTCAGTAACGGCTTCAGTAACCATCTTGGGGCATTGAGAGCGACACATACAATACCAAAGTTTTAGCGCCTTAGTAACGCCCGACGTGGGCTTTGGGATAGTTTGAGATTTGTAACCGCAAAGAGAATATGGGTGTTGCGATATCGACTGGAGCGGCAGGCTCGCCGACGAGAAAGATGTGAGCCTGAGGATTGGCGAGCAGGCGCTCAAGCATTTCAATTTTAGCTGATATTGCCGCCTCGCGGATAATAGCCGCGTTAACCTTTGGCTTCTTATACAGCCTGTGCATCCTCATAGCCTTGCCAAAATTCCCTTTATAAGTAGTCGTGAAAATATTTCGGCTTACGAACACACTGGAAAAGGCGCGCGTGATTGACCCCTTCGGGCACGCGGGACTGCCCCCTTTGGGCGAAATAAGAATGACCCTTGCGGGCGAAATAAAAATGACGAGGCTGTGTCAAAATAGCCTAAATGTAGGGACATGCCTTTGGCATGCCTATACAAACCGTTGGTTTTCAGGCTTAACATCGCAAAGCGATGTCCCTACATCA
>JBJFEE010000097.1:0-8503 GCA_051890455.1 Muribaculaceae bacterium | reverse complement strand
CAGGTACCGCCAAAGCCCAGCAGCCGGCTGACGCGGCGACGGTGACGGACTTCACCGAACAGGTCACCGAGGTAGTTCTCATCGACAAAGCCGGCAACGGTAAAGACCAGGCGCGTCCCCTGCGCTTCGCCTGGGGCGCCGAGCTCAACGGCGGAGTCGAGATGAGCGGACACGACATGTCCACAATCGGCATCGGCGCCAACTTCGGCCTCGAATACAAATGGCTGCGTTTCCTCGGTGTAGGCGCCGAAGCGGACATCATGGTCGACAACTCGTCGCGCGTATTCCCTCTGGCGGTAATCTTCCGCACCGACTTCTCCCAGCGCCGCCGGCTGTGCTTCCTTGACCTCAGAGGAGGTGTTGCCCTCACCTATTTTAAAAACGAAAAGCAGTCGACGCAGGGCTACGGCTCGGCAAGCGTGGGCTTCACCCTCGCCTCGGGACGCACCTTCGCTTCATACCTCTCGGTGGGCTACTCCTACATCGGCCGCGACCGCTGCATGCAGCGTGGAACCGAGCACGACTGCCGCGGCATGAGCTACGCCACAATCCGCCTCGGCATAAGTTTCTGACCACAAACGCATAACAGATGAAAAAGACAGTCCTCGTCCTCGTCGCAGCCGCCATCGCCCTGACGGCACAGGCTCAGACACCGCAATACATCAACACCGGCTCCAACCACCTGACGATGAACGGCGCCGACTGGTCGGCTCTGCGCGCCAAACTGGCCAAATTGTCGGCCGGGCAGGATACTGTGGTGCGCATCCTCCATATCGGCGACTCGCACATCCAGGCCGAATTCGTCACCAACGAGCTGCGCCGCCTCCTGCAGCAGCAATACGGCAACGCCGGCCGCGGCCTCATCTCGCCACTGCGACTGGCCGGCACAAACCAGCCCCACGATTACACCATAACAGCGACATCCGGCACCAACTTCCGCCAGACACGCCTGCTCAAACATCCCTGGCAGGCCAAACCCGGCGTGACGGGCATCGCCGCCGAGCCGCAGACCGACACTGACATTACTTTTACCCCCAAAGCCGCCGGTCACAATATCACTTCGGCCAAAATTCTGACCGCGAAAGGCCGAACCGACATAAATCTCATCGTCCCGTTCGACTCGTTGTCCGTTCCCCTGCAGGCCGGGAACGCATTGTACGGCGCAATCCTCGAAAACGGCAAGCCCGGTCTCGTCTACTCGGCCATCGGCAACAACGGCGCCACTTTCAACGACTACCTCCTGATTGACTCGTTCCCCTCGCGGACACAGATTTTCCAACCGGCGCTTATCGTGCTCTCGATGGGCACCAACGAAGCCTTCTCGCACATGACAGACAAGGAAATCGAGGACTCGGCGCACACCCTCATCACCCTGCTGCGTCAGTTCAATCCTGATGCCGAGATGCTACTGCTGACACCGATGGAGTGCCAAAAGAACCACAACCACGGCTACCGCCCACTGTCGAAAGAATACGACATCCTCGCCCGCAACGCAGATGTCGCCGACATCATCAAGCGAGTGGGCGCCGACATGCACGTCCCGGTATGGGATTTTTATACCATAGCAGGCGGTGACGGCGCAAGCACGCACTGGCTCGACGACAAACTCATGAACCGTGACCGCATACACCTGGTAAAGCCCGGCTACGAGCTTGAGGCCCGGCTCCTCTTCGACGCCCTGCAGGAACAGCTCGCACCCCGCTCGGTTAAATAATTTTAACACCATTTGACCCGCTTGCCGTGTAACTTTCGGTCCCCTTTTACGTCTAATTATAGTAGCAAAGGCAAAAAAGCCGAAAGTAGGCTAAACAAAGCCGTAGCACGCTCAGTCCGCCGCAAACCGCACAAAAGCATCACATACATCTTTCATCACTCAGAATTCTCCAAATCTGAAAATTATATCACACTAAACTATTTATTATGAGAAAATTCTTTATCGGCGCAATGGTTGCCCTTGGCATGCTGTTCAGCGCCGGCGCTTCGGCTCAGGACATGGCGCAGCTGGTTCAGTCGCCTGACGCCCCGGTCGACAGCGCCGTAATCATGGGCAAGCTCCCCAACGGACTGACCTACTACATCCGTCACAACGAGAACCCCAAAGGTCAGGCCGACTTCTTCATCGCCCAGAAGGTTGGCTCGATCCTCGAGAACGAAGACCAGCGCGGTCTGGCCCACTTCCTTGAGCACATGTGCTTCAACGGCACCGAGAATTTCCCCGGCAATTCGCTCATCGACTGGCTTGAGACCGTCGGCGTAAAGTTTGGTCAGAACCTCAATGCCTACACCTCGATCGACGAGACTGTCTACAACATCTCCAACGTCCCCGTGCAGCGCAAAGGCGTAATTGACTCGTGCATGCTCATCCTCCACGACTGGGCCGACGGCCTGCTCCTCGCCACCGACGAAATCAACAAGGAGCGCGGTGTCATCCACGAGGAATGGCGTCGCTCCAACGCCGGCCAGCAGAAGCTGATGGAGCAGCTGCTGCCCATCGTTTATCCCGACAGCAAGTACGGCACACGCCTGCCCATCGGTCTGATGTCCGTTGTCGACAACTTCGACCCCCAGGTTCTCCGCGACTACTATGAGAAGTGGTACCGCCCCGACAACCAGGCCATCATCGTCGTCGGTGACATCGACCCCGCCTACATCAAGTCGCAGATCGAGAAAATCTTCGGCCCCATCAAGATGCCCGCCAACCCCGCTCCCCGCGTATACGAGGGTGTCGGCGACAACAAAGGCACCATCTACGCCATCGGCAAGGACAAAGAACAGCCCATCGCCATCGGTCTGATGGCCTTCAAGCAGCCCCAGCAGCTCCTGCCCCGCGAGCTCCGCGGCACCATGGCATACTTCAGCATCGCCTACCTCGAGGACATGATTGGCCGCATGCTCAACCAGCGCACAAGCGACATGGCCAAAGAGGCGGACTGCCCCTTCGCCCAGGCTTCGTTCGAGCTGGGCACCTTCCTGCTCGCTGACACCAAGGACGCCCTCAACGTTCAGATTGTCGGCAAGGGCAACGACATCCGTCCCGCCATCGAGGCCGCTTACCGCGAGCTACTCCGCGCCGCTCGCCACGGCTTCACCACCAGCGAATACGACCGCGCCAAAACCGAGTACATAGCTGCACTCGACCGCCAGTACCAACAGCGCAACGGACGCGAGAACACCTCTTACGCCCGCGAATACGCCCAGCACTTCACTCAGCTCATCCCCATCCCCGGCATCGAGTTCGAGCTTGAGATGGCAAAGCAACTCGAGGCTGCAATGCCCCTCCAGGCTATCAACCAGGCCCTCGCCGAGCTTATCGGTCCCGACAACCGCGTGGTCATGCTCATGCTCCCCGATACCGACGGTTACCACTTCCCCACCGAGGCCGAGCTGAACCAGGTATACGAGAAAGTTGACGCCGAGGAAATCGAGCCCCTCAAGGACGAGACTAAGGCCGAGCCCCTCATCGAGAAAGAGCCCGTCGCCGTGGCCTCCAAGGTCAGCCACAACGCACAGTGGGACGCCACCGAGCTCACATATCCCAACGGCGTGAAGGTCATCCTCAAGCCCACCAAGTTCAAGGAAGGCGAAATCCAGTTCCAGGCTATCGCCAAGGGCGGTTACTCAGGCCTCGACGCCGACCCCGCTTCGCTCATCTTCCTCGAGAACGACTTCTTCGACCTCGGCTACGGTTCCTACACCTCCAAGGATATGGAGCGCTACCTCAGCGGCAAGCAGACCGCCGTATCGATGGGCATCAGCGACTACACCCGCGAGCTCGCCGGCTCCACCACTCCCAAGAACGTCAAGACCCTCTTCGAGCTCGTTTACAT
Organism: Muribaculaceae bacterium; assembly: GCA_051890455.1. Taxonomy (GTDB): domain Bacteria; phylum Bacteroidota; class Bacteroidia; order Bacteroidales; family Muribaculaceae; genus CAG-873. Next base: position 4,676 of record JBJFEE010000097.1, on the reverse strand, counting down.
GAGCTTCAAGGATCCCAAACTCTTCGAGAAGGACTTCAACGGCATGCGTGAGCGCATCAAGAGCATCCTCGCCAACCAGCTCAAGAACCCGCAGGTGGTATTCCGCCAGGGTGTGCTCAAGAACACCTACAAGAGCCCGGCCAAGCAGTTCCCCACCCTCGAAGCCATCGACAAGGCCAACCGCGAGGAGTGCGAGGAAATCATCCGCACCATGTTCGCCAACCCCGCCGACTTCAGCATCACCCTCGTCGGCGACTTCGACGTTGACCAGGTAAAGGCCCTCTGCGACCAGTACATCGGCAGCATCGCCGCTCCCCGCATCGCCTCTGTTCCCTTCGTTCAGAACCCCGACATGGAGTACACAACCGGCGCCGACGTCATCAACGACACCCTCAAGATGGCCGAACCCCAGGTTTGGACCTGCATCTCGCTCAGCGCAAGCGTACCCTACACCGCCAAGGAGCGCATGGCTGCCTCGATGGCCGGCCAGATTCTCTCGAACCGCCTCATCAAGAAGATTCGTGAGGAAATGGGCGCTACCTACTCGATCGGCGCAGGCTGCTCGCTTGCCCGCCTCGACAAGCAGAACCTCACCCTGCAGATCCCCTTCCCCATGAACCCCGACCGCAAGGAGGAAGTTCTCAAAGCCATCGCCGAAATGGTCAACACAATGCCTGAAAACGTCCGCGACGACGAGTTCCAGCCCATCCAGGAATTCATGCACAAGACCGCCATCGAAAACCAGGAGAAGAACGAAGCCTGGGCCGGCGCAATCGTAAGCACCCCCCTCAACGGCGTAGACGTATTCACCAACCAGGCCGACCTCGTCCGCAGCATCACCAAGCAGGACGTCATGGCTATCATAAAGCAGCTCATCGACGCCAACAACTACCGCGTCTACAACCTCAACCCCGCCAAGTAACATTCCTCACCCCTGATACACCAGGCGCTGTGCCCCACCGGCACAGCGCCTTTTTACTAATAGTAGTAATAGTAGTGTTGCATAAGTCTAATGGGATGGGACGAAATGCAGAATTTCCAATGTAGGGACATCGCTTTGCGATGTTTAACCTGTAAGACAGTTGATAAACTAAATCTACGCAATCGCTTGGCAATACAAAGGAGTCGACATAGCCGCTCGGATTCCAAGAAACAAGCCAAAGGTATGTTACTATTTTCAGCCCTATTTTGACACAGCCTTCTATACAAAAGCGGCACGCTCCCGATTTCCCGGGCTGCGTGCCGCCACTTTTCACCATGTCAGAGTTGAGAAGAGAATGTTCCTTTTATCAATCGCCCAGCGAGATGGCATAGAAGGCCTGCTTGCCGGTGGGGTAAACGCCCTTGACGTACATAACCTTGTCGTCATCGCTCTTCATGATGGCCTTGTAAATGGTCTCGATGTCATCCGGGCTGTTTACGCGCTGGCCGTTAATGACTGTGATGATGAAGCCGTCACGGATACCGGCGTCCTTGACACGTCCGTCCTCGACACCCGTAACCTGCACGCCGTTGCGTATCTCGAGCTGGTTAAGGCGTTCCTCGCTGACCTTGGTGAAGGCACAGCCCAGGTCCATCAGGCTTGCGGCCTTGGTGAGCGCCGTATCGCCCTTGCTGTTGCGCAGCTTCACCTTGCACGTCTCGTGCTTGCCCTCGCGCACATATTCCAGGTTGATGGTGTCGCCCGGGCTGTACTTGGCAAGCTGCTCCTGCAGCATCGCCATATTGGTGATGTGTGCGCCGTTGATGGCAACAATGACGTCGCCCTTCTTCAGACCCGCCTCACGTGCCGACGAGCGGTCCTGCACCTCGGCGACATATACGCCCTGGTTGACGCCTTTGAGGCCCTCCTCCGAGACAAGCTCCGGCGTTACCTCGACAATCGAGATGCCAAGGTATGCGCGCTGCACCGTGCCGTACTGCATGATGTCGCCCATGACTTTATTGACGATGGATGTCGGAATTGCGAACGAACAGCCTACATACGAACCGTTGGACGAGTAGATAGCGGTGTTGATACCTACAAGCTCGCCGCGTAGGTTGACGAGAGCGCCACCCGAGTTGCCTGAGTTGACAGCTGCGTCAGTCTGGATATAGCTCTCGATGCCGCGGCTGCCTCCGCTGCGGGTGGAGGTGCTGATGTTACGGGCCTTGGCGCTGACGATACCAGCGGTTACAGATGAGGTGAAGCCGAAGGGATTGCCCACGGCAAGCACCCACTCGCCCACTTTGAGACTGTCCGAGTCACCCATCGGGATGACGTGCAGATCGGGGGCGTCAATCTTGATAATCGCAAGGTCGGTGGTGGCATCAGTGCCGACGACCGTTGCGTTAAAGTTGCGGTTGTCGTTCAGGGTGACTTCAAGACGCTCGGCTCCGTCTACAACATGGTTGTTGGTGACGATATAGCCGTCCTTGTTCACAATCACACCCGAGCCGAGACCTATCTGACGCTGCTTGGGCTGTTCCTGCTGCTGTGGCTGCTGACGCTGACGCGGCTGGCCGCCGAAGAAATACTCGAAGAACGGGTCGTTAAAAAACGGGTCGGCGCCGTACATCGGGCTTTGTCTCAGCTGAGGAGTGGCAAAACTCTTTACACTGACAACGCCGTTTACTGTCGACTCTGAAGCCTTGATGAAATCGCTCTGAGTCAGTACATTGTTGGGCAAAGCGGCATACGCCTCCGTGCCGGACAGCATCGACACCCCGGCAACAAGCGCTGCGCTTGCAATCAGATACATTTTCATATTTTCGTAGGGTTAAGTTGATGAATTCATTCAAACGATGCCGTGACAGAAGCATAAAGTCACGGCCATCCGGGTTTTACATTGGCAAAAATATTGCCAAATTTTGTAATAACCTACAAGTCAGCGTCAACTTTAAAGTTATTTTGCGCTATCCGCCCCACTTTCACAATAGTTAATAAAAAGACCGTGCGAATGCAAAAATTTGCAACGCACGGCTTTATGTCATTTCCGACAGGCCTTTTCCAAACTTGTCAGTCCTTGTAGCTGTTGATGATTTCCGCAATTTCCATGGCATCGTCGACGCTCGTGCAACGGCATATCGGCAACGACACACAAGTGCGGGCAATCTCATCCGAGACCGGCATATCTATATCTGCATACTCGGAGTAACATGTCTGACGGTAAGGCGGCGTGGCGTAGTGTACGGCCGTTTCAACTCCGTGTTCAAGCAGATAGGCACGGAAGGCGTCTCGGTTATCAACACGGACAACATACTGGTGCCATACGCACGCTCCGTCATCGGTAAACATCGGCTTTCGCACCAGCGGATTAATGATATAGCAGTCGTATATCCCGGCAAGTTTAGCCCGCAGGCCGTTCTCCATATCGGCGAAAGGCAGTTTTACCGACAGCTGTGCCGCTTTCATCGGGTCAAGACGGCAGTTCAGGCCCTTGTAGATGTTATCGTACTGCCTGAGACTGCCATAATTTCGGATGGCGCGGACAGCCTGCGCCAGCTCGGCGTCATGTGTGGCAAGGGCACCGGCGTCGCCAAGAGCGCCTATGTTCTTTGTAGGATAAAAGCTAAAACAGCCCGCATGTCCGAGTCCGCCGCTTTTCCGCGTACCGAAAAGGCCGTCACATCCGGCAACCGCTCCTATCGCCTGGGCATTGTCCTCAATTACCAGCAATGAATGATGCTGAACAAAGTCACGCAACGCCTCATCCCAGCACACACGGCCGTAAAGATGCACAGGCATAATGGCCTTCACGCCTTCCTGCCAATATTCTTCAAGACGGGTCGTATCCATGTTCATAGTCACGTCGCTTGCCTCAACAAAAACAGGCTCGAGTCCATTGTCAGTGATTGCAAGCACCGTTGCCACGTATGTGTTGGCGGGCACAATCACCTTATCGCCTTTATGGAGTCTGCCCAGTTCGACATATCCGCGCAAAGCAAGTCTCAAGGCGTCCAGGCCATTTGTAAGGCCTACGACGTATGGTACACCGCAATATTCGGCGAGCTTTTTCTCAAAAGTCTCTACTTCAGGCCCGCCGATATACCACCCGCTGTCCACAACTCGCGTCATGGCCTCCAGCATAGCGTCACGGTAAGGCTCGTTTACCGTTTTCAGGTCAAGAAAAGTATAATGCTTCATCGTTTTATTAAAATGGGCGTGGCGTACCTTCGAGTTTTAAAAAATCATCATAATCCCGGATATAGTCAGCCTCGTCATAGTATTGGTTTGTCACTACCATGCAGACGGACCCCGACGAGAAATTATCCATTGTGCGCCAATAACCCGGGGGAATCAACAATCCCTTATAAGGTCTGTCAAGATGGAACCGACGCTTCTCGGCACCATTGTCGAGGACAACATCGAAAGAACCCGATACCGAGACAAGAAACTGCTCAGCCTCATAGTGCGCATGCCCGCCGCGCTCACTGTCAGCAGGAACGTCATACAGATAAAACACACGCTTAATTTCAAAAGGCACCGTGCGCACGCCTTCAATGACACTGAGGTTACCCCTCGGATCCGTTATCCGTGTAATATCAATAATCCGTGGCTTATCCATTCAATTGTTAAATGTGTTTGAAATACAAACACAAATATACGAATAAACGACCAAACAAGCATCCATATGGACAAAAAAAAGCCCGCCGGGTCAGCGGAGCGCTGATCCGGCGGGTGTGAAAAGGGGCGG
>JBJFEE010000096.1:0-8619 GCA_051890455.1 Muribaculaceae bacterium | reverse complement strand
GCCGAAAGATATTTTTTGGAATACCTAAGTAGATGTTAAAGGCTTTGGTCAGCCTACAGATGCTACTTGGGTATTCTCGCTTTTAATATTATGGCAAAGAAAACCAAATCATATTCACAGGTGCAGGCTACAGACGAATTGGAGCAGCTTGGTAAGCGTGGCACATCGGCGCCGGAGTTCATTTATGACCTCCTGCGCATCTTCGCCGGATATGGCGACGGTCAGATACGCCGTACCAAGGACGGCCCCGGAAATCTTGCCAAAGACGGCGAAACCGTCCTTATCAAGAATCTTGTCGCATATCGCGAAACGGTTGTGAATACCCTTGACGGCAATTGCTCGAAGATGTACGACGTTATCAACGCCATGCGCGATGATGCGAAGATTGCCAAGCACTCTCCACGTCTTTACATCACAAGCAACGGCGTTTTCGTTGTAGCCTACGACCCTAAAGAAAACGACTGGTACGAAAACCGCATCGATCTCCTTTGGAAAGACTTTGAATTTCTCACACCGCTTGCAGGTATCGAAAAAATTCAGTTCTCCGAGGAAGCCGAGGCCGATGTTAAGTCAGCCGAGCTGATGGCGAAGCTCTTTGATGATATTCGCCGCTACAACGACATCCGCGACCCGCAGACCGTACATGCGCTAAACGTGTTCATGTCGCGATTGCTTTTTTGCTTCTTTGCCGAAGATACCGGTCTTTTTCCCGAAGACAATTTGTTTACCAACACGCTAAAGACTCACACAAAGGATGATGGCTCCGACCTCGGCGAGTTCATTGACCGTGCTTTCTTTGCCATGTCGACCAATGACCAGGCAGCTCGTTCTGCTTTGCCGAAACTCTATCAGGTATTTCCATACGTCAATGGAGGATTGTTTCGCGATCGTTATCCTATACCCACTCTATCACGCCGTGCCCGAACGCTGATTATCAATTGTGGCGAATATAGTTGGCGTGAAATCAATCCCGACATTTTCGGGTCGATGATTCAGGCTGTAGTAACACCCGAACAGCGTTCCGGTCTTGGTATGCACTACACCTCAGTGCCGAATATTGAGAAAGTGATACGCCCACTGTTTCTTGATGCTCTTGAAGAAAAATTTAAGGCTGCTTGTGCCGGTGCTCGCGAAAAGATGGCAAAAAGCAATGATTTCGATGGTGCAAAAAAGCAACTTACCGACTTTCTTGCCCGACTATCAAGAATCAAGTTTTTTGACCCGGCTTGTGGCAGTGGCAATTTCTTGATTATTGCATATAAGCGTCTTCGTGAGCTTGAAATACGCACGTGGAAAGCTATTCGTGACATTTCACGATTGTCGATACTGCCGTTCCCAAGCATAACACTAACGCAATTCTACGGTATTGAAATTGATGAGTATGCCTGCGACACCGCCACGTTGTCACTTTGGCTTGCCGAGCATCAAATGAATGTGAAGTTTCAAGAAGAGCTGAATGTGCGTCCTGAAACTTTGCCGCTAAAGCCATCGGGGCATATCGTTTGCGGAAACGCCTGCCGCCTCGACTGGAATACCGTCTGCCCTCATACTCCAGAGGATGAAGTCTATATCATGGGCAATCCGCCGTATCTCGGCAGCCGAAACCAAGATGAGTCTCAAAAAGAAGACGGTGCGATAGCTACTAATAATCTGAAAGGTTATCGGAAACTCGATTATATTGCCTCTTGGTTTTATAAGGCAGCTCTTTACATACATGGTTCTAAATGTATGTCGGCTTTTGTTACTACAAATTCAATTTGTCAGGGGGAACAAATTGAAATATTATGGCCTGAAATTTCAGAATTAGGAGTTGAAATAGAATTTGCTTATAAATCATTCAAATGGAATAATAATGCAAAGAATCAAGCTCAGGTAACAGTATTGATTATTGGATTAGCTGTTAAATCCAATAATCCGAAAAAACTTTATTCTGAGTCTTCCTACGAAATAGTTGATACTATATCTTATCGAATTGAATCATCCAATAATTTTTCTGTTCAAAAACAAACTAAGCCTATTTCTAACTTTCCGGAAATGCGAAGAGGTAATATGCCGAATGACAAAACATATCTTCGCATTTCAAAAGAACAGCGAGAATCTCTTGTCAATAAATATCCCAATATAGAAAAGTTTATTCGTCTCCAAATTGGAGCTGTTGAGTTCACACAGGGTATTGAGAAATATTGTTATTGGATTAGTGATGACGACTTAGAAGAAGCGCTGTCGTATCCTCCTATTAATAACGCGATTAATGCGGTGAGAGAATACCGGCTGAACAGTCAAGATATTACGCTCCATGCTCAAGCAGAAAAAGCACATCAGTTCAGAGAGTTCTTTGAATGTGGAAAATCGTCATTGCTTATTCCTATTGTTTCTGTTAGTAATCGAGACTACATTCCAATAGGATTTGTTCCGGAAAAAACAATTATTCCTAATTCTGCACAAGTAATATATGATGCGTCAGTCTTATTATTTGGAATTCTAACCTCAAAGATGCACAATCTTTGGGTACGTAAAAATGCGGGTAGATTTAAGACTGATTTTCGTTATTCAATATTTTTATGCTACAACACCTTCCCCTTCCCGAAGCTGACAACAGCCGAGAAAGAGGAACTGGAACGATTGGCGCAGAATATTCTCAATATTCGTGACGAGAACTTCGACATGACCCTCGGCGAAATGTATAATCCGGAAACCATGCCAGACGAACTGCGCGAGGCTCACCATCAGCTCGACCTCGCTGTGGAACACATCTACCGCACAGAGCCGTTCACTTCTGACGAAGAACGTCTTGAACATCTCTTTAAACTTTATGCCAAAATGACTAAGAAATGAGCAATCGGTTTCTGAAAATCAGCGGCGACTATACCAACTGGAATATATATCGCAAATCGGTGATAATCTGCGATGTGACAGAGCTTTTTATCAACCGGGCCCTGCCTCACGGTTTGCGCACGATAGACCAGATGCGACAGGCCGCGCGTTCATGCAAACAAAATATAGTGGAGGGTGTAAGCGACAGCACTGTTTCGGCAGAAATATGCATAAAATTGCTCGGTGTGGCACGCGGCTCGGTGCGCGAACTACTCGAGGACTATGGCGACTACCTGCGGCAAAACGATTTGGAAATCTGGGCTGCAAACGACGATCGCACCCTCGCAACTCGGGCCTACTGCATAAAGAATGACGACCCCCGTGATTTCGTGGCAAAATGCCGCGAGCGTAGCAATGAGACGGTGGCCAATATCATGATAACCCAGATTCACCAAATTGACTCTATGCTGGCAAAGCTGCTCAAGAAGGTTGAGGCAGAGTTTTTGGCCGAAGGCGGTATAAAAGAGGCCATGTCGAAAGCTCGACGCCAATCGCGCGGATACTGATAAAGAAACTGTAGTGCATAAGACCTATAAGATTTATAAGATTTTATAAAACCCACATAAATATGACAAATCTCGTTGAAGTAGAATATGCCCAGACGGGCAAATCAAGCAATACCGATGAACTCGGTATGCGTGAAATGCAAGCTATGGTTTATGCCCAGCGCCATCGACAGCACTTGCTCGTCAAGGCTCCACCGGCTTCGGGTAAAAGCCGCGCCATGATGTTTGTAGCTCTTGATAAACTCGCCAATCAGGGCGTGAAGAAAGTAATCGTGGCCGTTCCTCAGCAAAATATCGGTCGAAGCTTCAAGGACACCCCCTTGAAGAAGTTCGGATTTTTTGAAGACTGGAACGTTGCCCCTTATTGGAATCTTTGCCTCAATGCCGGAAGCGAGAACTCCAAGAAGTCGATTGTCCGAGAATTTCTCGACCATTCAACAGCGACAAAGCTCGTCTGCACTCATGCCACGCTCCTTAACTCGCTAAATGGCATTGATGCACGAAAACTCGATAACGTATTCTTCGGCATCGACGAGTTTCACCACGGTTCGGCTGACGCTGATAACCGTCTCGGCACTCTCATTCGCCGACTTCTCAACGAGACATCGGCTCACATACTCGCCATGACAGGCTCATACTTCCGTGGCGACGCCGTCCCGGTGATGCGCCCCGAGGACGAGGCTATGTTTCAGCCAACCATCAACTATAACTACTATCAGCAGCTCAACGGCTACAAATGGCTGAAAAGCCTTGGCATTGGCTATAGCTTTTTCCAAGGCAACTACCTTACAGCCATTCCCGATGTACTCGATACTCACAAGAAAACCCTTATCCATATTCCACACCCCAACAGCAAGACCGGGGCATTTATGAATAAGCACGACCAGGTGGCCGAGATTATCAAGTTTATCGGCGAGATAGTAGATCGCGACTATAATAACAATCTCTACAAGGTGAAAACTCCTGATGGGCGTATTCTCACCGTAGGCGACCTCGTAGAAGACAGCAACGAGCAGCGCTATGCGTTGCAGTCGTATCTGCAACGCATGAACAGCCGCGATTCGCTCGACATCCTTATCGCCCTCGGCACTGCCAAGGAGGGCTTCGACTGGGAGTGGTGCGAGCACTGTATCACAATCGGTATCCGTGCCTCGCTTACCGAGGTCGTGCAGATTATCGGTCGTTGCACCCGAGACTGCGAGGGAAAGACCCATGCGCAGTTTACAAACCTCATTCCATGCCCTGATGCAGCGCAAGACGATGTTTCGATGGCGGTCAACGACTTCCTGAAAGCCATATCCGCATCATTGCTCATGGAGCAAGTTATGGCGCCAAAATGGAACTTCAAGACCAAAGTCGATGATGAAAACACGCCCGAAAATCCGAAGAAACCGGGCGAAGACGACCACGTTATCGAAGTCAAAGACCTACCGAAGCTCAACGAGAAGACCAAGGCCATCGTAGAGAACGACCTTGACACTCTCGTTGCAACCACGCTCTCTGATAAAAATATCCGAGAGGCTATCATCGGCGAGGGAATGGCTGAAATGATTACCGAGGTTTATATCCCGAAGATTATCCGCGACACATATCCCGACCTTAATGAGGAAGAAGTCGATGCGGTTGCAAAGCACACAATCCTGACTATCGCCACACAGGGTGAGCAGGTTGTAGGCCCCGATGATTCCGGCAATAAATTCATCAAGATTGCCAACAAGATTGTCAATCTCAACGACCTTGACATCAACCTTATCGCTGAAATAAATCCGTTCCAACGCGCATACGAGGTAGTCAGCAAATCGCTTACTCCCGAAGTGCTCCGCACCATCCAATATGTTATCGAAGATAAGCGCTCTGAAAAGCTGACCGATGAAGAAGCTATTTTGCTATTCACAAAATATCTTCCCAAGTGGTGCGAGGAAAATCCGGGCAAAAAAAAACCGGAGATAACCGACGGCGACCCTCTGGCTCGCCGCATAGCTATGGCTATCGAACATCTCCGTCAACTCAGACGCAATAAACTCGCACAGCAGCAATGATTAATTGGGACAAAGAACTCGAAAAGATTTTTGAAGACCCTCTCTTGGCCGATGTTACCGCTCCACGAAAGCGGGCAACATCGAGCGACCGACTTATTGCCGGTTTCCAAGAGATACTTGCCTTCTACGAAGCCAATGGCAGACTCCCTGAAAATACGCCCGAAGAAGCCTCGCTATTCCATAAATGGACCGGGCTTCTCAAAAGCGAAAAGAAGATTGAGCGGTGTCGCCCATTTGATGACCTCGGTATTCTTCCTCAGCCTTTACAGACAGTGGAAGAACCGCAAACCGAATATCACCGTGAACTGACCGAGGAAGAACAGCTTGAAGCAATACTAAATGACCCATTGCTCGCTGATATTGAAGATGGTGTTGACCTCGGTCTGTTTGACGTGCCCGAATATATGCGCCAACGCCTTGAAGCGCGTAAAGAAGCCGAATATGTCGGCAAACGTCGCCCCTGTGAAGACTTCGACAAGTTCGCCGATGGTTTCAAGGAGATTCAGCAAGGATTGAAATCGGGCAAATACAAGCTCGTCAAATTCAGTATCAAACGCCTAAAAGTCGGCAGCTACTTCGTTGAAGATGGAATGATAGGTTATCTCGCCGCCTTTGATGATGAAGGAATAAATCGTCATGGCGACCGCGACGGTCGGACAAGAGTAATATATGAGAATGGCGTCGAATCAGACATCAAATATAAAACTATCGCTAAGAACTTATCCGTTACCGGATATTCCGTGGTAGATCGTTCCGATTTGACCGATGAAGATTTTGACCAGTGCTTCACCCTCACCGACAAGGACGTTGAAAGCGGTACTATCTATGTGCTGCGCTCAAAATCTTCTCGCCCTGAAATCGCCGCTCTCAAAGACCTCTACAAAATCGGCTTTACCGTTACCTCGGTAGAAAGCCGTATAGCCAACGCTAAGAACGAGCCGACCTATCTTTGTGCCGATGTCGAGGTTGTGGCTACATGGAAAGTCTACAATGTAAAATCTTCGACTTTCGAGGCTCTTATCCATAAGCTATTTGCACCGGTCCAATTACAAGTTACTGTCGACGGACACCGGCCCAAGGAATGGTTTATTGTTCCGTTCAAGGTAATTGAGGAGGCTATAAAATTTATCATTGCTCGTAAACCTATCGCTTATGATGCAGATATTCGGCAAATTATACTCTTAAATAATTATGATTAAGCAGTGATTATGAGTGAATTCGACAATTTAGACTCCTACAACGGTGATCCGGTATATGACGGCTGGGTTGACTTTGACTATAACGAGAACACGGGCGAGTTGTAGGAACTCTTTGAAGACACCGACCTCGACCAAAGTGTAGACGACCTAAACGACTGGGATTAGGGCGTTCCGGCTGCGCCGTCGGGCTATCGCTACGCGCTTTCCCTCATGCTCGGCAGTGTTAAAACGTGTTTGACAATGCTCTCGCTCAATCGGTCAAGTCGTTAATCGAGCCTGGGGTCTTGACCGGAAGGCTTCTATCCATAACGCATTGAGGCTGCGCCGTAACCTTAATTACGGCGCAGCCTCTTAATCTACATACTATATTCCTTTCGTTTTGTTTGAACATGGTGTGATGCTGTCAGAGCTTGCCGGCTGCCTTCTGGCAGGTGAGATAGGCGAGGTAGAGCTGGCAGCGCGAGGTTATCCGGGTCTCGTAGGCTTGCTGCCACAGCGTCTGTGCCTCAAGGTTGTCGCTCAAGGTCTCGAGTCCCACGCGATACTGGCTGTCGCTCAAGCGGCGGTTTTCGTCGGCTTGGGCAAGCGAACGGTCGGCAATGTCACACTCCATGCGGGCTTCATCGAGGTTGTTGAGAGCCTGGGCAAGCTCAAGCATCATCATCTCATTGAGGTTCTGCTGCTCAAGTTGCGACTGCTGCAAGGCGGCACGCGCCGAGCGCACCTTGTTGCTGCGCTCGCCGAAGTGGAAGAGCGGCACCTGCACATTGAGCAGCACCGAGAATCCGCCATTGTCGAAGAGATAGTTGTCGCGCACCTTCACGCCGTGAGTGTAGGCATAGCCTGCTTGCACGCCCACTTTAGGCAGCATTTCGCTGCGATTGAGTTTCACCTGCTGCTCGGCGATAGCCACCTTCTTCTCCAAGATGGCATATTCAGGCCTGGCAGTGATGTCGAGCATCGGCTCACGCTCCACAGCAGCCACAAGAGCCGGAAGCGAGTCGGCAACGGCAATATCGTCGGTGAGCGGCCGCCCGATGCAGTGGCACAGGTTCATTCGCGCCAGACGAATGGCGTTCTCAGCCTTGCGAAGCTGCAGCTCGCTCTCATTAAGCTTCACCTGCACCTTCAGCACATCGTTCTGAGGCTTCAACCCGTGGCGATAGGCACTCTCCACATTGCGCAGCAGCTCGGCAAGCAAGGCATTATATTTTTCAGCCACCTTTCGCATTTCGGTGGCACGCACGAGAAGCACATAAGCATTCTCGGTGTTGAGAATCACATCGCTGGCGGTGAGACGCTCGTTTTCAATGCTCATCTGCTCGGTAAGGCCCGCAATGCGGTTGGCAGCAATGATTTTCCCACCCTGATAGATGGGCTGCTTCACCTGCACGCCTGCCGAATACACAAAGCCAATCTTATAGTCGAAGTCCATACCTGGGAAAAGCGCATAGCGGCCGTCGAACTGCGGCACGCCATCAGCCCCGAGAGAGAACGTGGGCAAGTTACCGCCCGGCACCGACAGTTTGCCATCGGCAGTGTGATAGAGAGCGTTGCCCGAGGCACTGAAGTCGGGCAGATAGAGAGCCTTGTAGCTCTTGCGCATATATCGAGCCGATGCCGTCTGCATCTTTGCAGCAGCAACCTCCTTGTTGTGCTGCAGGGCAAGTGAGCGGCACTGCTCCATGGTGAGCACTTCCTGCGACATGGCACACAGCACCGCCACGCACATTGCAGCCACAGTGCCAATTCGCTTCAAGTCAATATTCATTGTGTACATCTTCATTTCGTAGCTTTAAGTTTGAAAAACAGTGCATAGAGCACCGGAATAAACACCAGTATCATCACCGAACCCACAAGCAGTCCGCCCATGATTGCAGCAGCCATAGAGCCAAACATGGCATCGGGCAGCAGCGGAATCATACCGAGAATGGTGGTGAGCGACGCCATCATCACAGGGCGCAGACGGCTTTTTGAGCTGGCAATCAGAGCCTCGGTAGG
>JBJFEE010000095.1:0-8710 GCA_051890455.1 Muribaculaceae bacterium | reverse complement strand
GAGCGGGCGTGCATCTTGTCCTCGACCATGTGGCCGAGTTTGAGCATGTAGATGACGCCGACGGTGGCGGGCTGGTCGAAGCGCTCGCCGGTGTTGCCGTCGTAGAGGTAGGTCTTGCCGTAGCGCGGCAGGCCGGCCTTGTCGGTCCACTCGTTGAGGTCGTCGAGGGTAGCGCCGTCGAAGATGGGCGTAGCGAATTTCTCGCCCAGCTCGCGGCCTGCCCATCCGAGTACGGTCTCGAAAATCTGACCCAGGTTCATACGCGAAGGCACGCCCAGGGGGTTCAGGCAGATATCGACGGGAGTGCCGTCGGCGAGGAAGGGCATGTCCTCCTGGCGCACGATGCGCGAGACGATACCCTTGTTGCCGTGGCGGCCTGCCATCTTGTCGCCGACGCCGATTTTGCGCTTCTTGGCGATGTAGACCTTGGCAATCTTCATGATGCCGCTGGGAAGCTCGTCACCGATGGAGATGTCGTACTTCTTGCGGCGCTGCTCGGCCTCGATTTCCTTGGCGCGGCGCAGGTAGTTCTGTATGGTCTGGTGGATGAGTTCGTTCTTGTGGGCGTCCTCGGTCCAGTTGCTGATGTTGAGCGTGTCGTAGTTGAGACCGGCAAGCACGGCGGGGTCGAAGGAAGCGCCCTTGGGGATAAGCTCGGTGCCCATGAAGTCGGTGACACCGTTGCTGACCAGACCCTTGGTGAGGGTGGTGAGTTTCTCGACGAGCTGTCCGTTGACCTCGGCGAGTTGCTCCTCGTACTTGGCGTCGATGAGAGGGAGCTGAGCCTGGACGGACTTGTTGCGGCCGCCCTTCTTCTCGACGCGCTGGAAGAGGTTGGTGCCGATGACGACACCCTTGAGCGAGGGAGATGCCTTGAGAGAGGCGTCCTTGACGTCGCCGGCCTTGTCGCCGAAGATGGCGCGCAGCAGCTTCTCCTCGGGGGTGGGGTCGCTTTCACCCTTAGGCGTAATCTTACCGATCATGATGTCGCCGGGAACGACATGGGCGCCGACGCGGATGATACCACCCTCGTTGAGGTCCTTGGTGGCGTCCTCGCTGACGTTGGGGATATCGTTGGTGAGCTCTTCCATGCCGCGCTTGGTCTCGCGCACTTCGAGCGAATATTCGTCGACGTGGACGGAGGTGAGGATGTCCTCACGCACCATGCGCTCGTTGAGCACGATGGCGTCCTCGTAGTTGTAACCCTTCCAGGGCATGAAGGCCACCTTGAGGTTGCGTCCGAGCGCCAGCTCGCCGTTCTCGGTGGCGTAGCCCTCGGTGAGGATGTCACCCTTGTGCACGCGCTGGCCGCGGTTGCAGATGGGGCGCAGGTCGATGGTAGTGCTCTGGTTGGTCTTGCGGAACTTGGGTATGATGTACTCCTTGACGGGGCCTTCGAAGGATACGAAGTCCTCCTCCTCGGTGCGGTCGTAGCGGATGCGGATGGTGTCGGCGTCGACAAACTCGATGACGCCCTCGCCCTCGGCGACAATCTGGGTGCGCGAGTCGCGGGCCAGCTGGGCCTCGATGCCGGTGCCGACGATAGGAGCCTCGGAGCGCATCAGAGGCACGGCCTGGCGCATCATGTTCGAGCCCATCAGCGCGCGGTTGGCGTCGTCGTGCTCGAGGAAGGGAATGAGCGATGCGGCGATGGAGGCAATCTGCATGGGCGATACGTCCATGAGCTGTACCTCGTCGGGCGACACTACGGGGAAATCGGCCTCAAGACGGGCCTTTACCTTGTTGCTGCGGAAGGTGCCGTCGTCGTTGAGCTCGGCGTTGCCCTGGGCGATGATGTTGCCCTCCTCGATTTCGGCGGTCATGTATACAACCTCGTCGTTGTTGAGGTTGACCTTGCCGTTCACGACCTTGCGGTAGGGAGTCTCGATGAAGCCGAGGTCGTTGATTTTGGCGTATACGCAGAGGCTGCTGATAAGACCGATGTTGGGGCCTTCAGGAGTCTCGATAGGACACAGACGGCCGTAGTGGGTGTAGTGTACGTCGCGGACCTCGAAGCCGGCACGCTCACGCGACAGACCGCCGGGGCCAAGGGCCGACAGACGGCGCTTGTGGGTGATTTCGGCCAGCGGGTTGGTCTGGTCCATGAACTGCGACAGCGCATTGGTACCGAAGAAGGTATTGATGACCGACGAAATGGTCTTGGGGTTGACCAGCTCGACGGGGGTGAAGGTCTCGTTGTCGCGCACGTTCATGCGCTCCTTGATGGTGCGGGTCATGCGGGCAAGGCCGATGGCGAACTGGTTGTACAGCTGCTCGCCTACGGTGCGCACGCGGCGGTTGGACAGGTGGTCGATATCGTCCACATCGGCCTTAGAGTTGATGAGCTCGATGAGGTACTTGATAATCGAGATGATGTCCTCGCGGGTGAGCACAGTCTTGTCCATGGGTATGTCAAGATTGAGCTTCTTGTTGATGCGGTAACGGCCTACGTCGCCGAGGTCGTAGCGCTTCTCGCTGAAGAAAAGGTTTGTGATGACCTCGCGGGCGCTGTCCTCGTCCGGCGGCTCGGCGTTGCGGAGCTGACGGTAGATGTAGGCGATGGCCTCCTTCTCGGAGTTTGTGGGGTCCTTGCCTAAGGTATTGTATATGATAGAGTACTCGCTGGCGCTGACGTCCTCCTTGTGGAGCAGGATGGTGGTCACGCCGGAGTCGATGATGCTCTGGATGTTGTCTTCGGTGAGCTCGTTCTCGCGGTCGAGGATGACCTCGGTGCGCTCGATGGTGGTGACCTCGCCGGTATCCTGGTCGACGAAGTCCTCGTCCCAGCGCTTGAGCACACGGGCGGCGAGCTTGCGGCCGACGGACTTCTTGAGGTTGGTCTTGTTGACCTTGATTTCCTCGGCGAGTCCGAATATTTCGATGATGTCCTTGTCCGACTCAAGACCGATTGCACGCAGCAGGGTTGTCACGGGCAGTTTCTTCTTGCGGTCGATGTAGGCGTACATCGTGTTGTTGATGTCAGTGGCGAATTCTATCCAGCTGCCGCGGAAGGGGATGATGCGGGCGCTGTACAGCTTGGTGCCGTTGGCGTGCACGCTCTGGCCGAAGAATACGCCGGGAGAGCGGTGGAGCTGCGAGACGACGACGCGCTCGGCGCCGTTGATGACGAAGGTGCCTTTCTCGGTCATGTAAGGGATGGGGCCGAGGAAAACATCCTGGATCACGGTGTCGAAATCTTCGTGGTCGGGGTCGGTGCAGTAAAGTTTCAGTTTGGCTTTAAGGGGCACGCTATAGGTCATGCCGCGCTCGAGACACTCTTCAATGGTGTAGCGCGGGGGATCCACATAGTAGTCCAGAAATTCGAGAACAAAGCTGTTGCGGGGGTCCTTGATGGGGAAGTTCTCGGCAAAAACCTTGTATAAGCCTTCGTTATTACGTTGTTCGGGGGGCGTGTCCAGTTGGAAGAAATCGTGGAAAGACTTGAGCTGTACATCCAGGAAGTCCGGGAATGCCAGCGGGTTCTTTACCGACGCGAAATTGACACGTTGTTTGTTTTCAGGAACTGACATCTATTGTAATTAAAAGGTGTGTGGGGTGGGGAGAGATAATGCGGTTTGGTTGGTTATGCAGCGGCAACATGAATAAGCCTTTTCCGCAAGCGCCGCGTCGGATGACGCTGCCTGCCGGATTTCAAAGCCCGGTCTTGTGCCTGACCTATCGGAATGCGTGTCGCCCCCGGACGCTTTGCCGTTGGCCGCTTCGGACGCGCGGTATGTGTCGCCGTTAGCCTGTAATGACCTGAAAAGGTGCGCTGTCAAAACGTTGACAGGCGTCAGTCACGGTGGCTGGAAATAAATGGCACAAAAGGTTAAGAAAGACCCTTTACGGGCTTTCTTAACCTATTAACCTGAAAATCAGGCTTTATTACTTCAGCTCGACTTCAGCGCCGGCCTCTTCGAGTTCCTTCTTCAGGTTCTCGGCCTCTGCCTTGGGCAGACCTTCCTTGACTACGCCGGGAGCGTTGTCAACGAGTTCCTTAGCCTCTTTCAGGCCAAGACCGGTGAGTTCTTTAACCTTCTTGACAACCTGCAGCTTGGCTGCACCGGCTGACTTGAGGACTACGTCGAAGTTGGTCTTCTCCTCTTCGGCGGGAGCACCGGCGGCGGGACCGGCGGCAACAGCAACAGCTGCGGCGGCGGGCTCGATGCCATATTCTTCCTTGAGGATCTGAGCGAGTTCGTTTACTTCTTTAACTGAGAGGTTTACGAGTTGTTCTGCAAAAGCTTTTAAATCTGCCATTGTAGTAAGTATTTATTTGTTTTTGTTTTTACTTGTTTTGATTAATTCATCCCATGCCCTCAACTGAGCGGGATGCTTCCTTATCGGAGGTCTCTTGCTTGTTCAGGATGCCCTTGGCAGGCCGTAGTGCCGTATGAGGCACCTTGCGGCCGCGTCGCGGGCGGAATGAATCAGTCTTCCTTCTTCGACAGGGTTTCGAGGATGCCGTGGAGCTTGGTGCCACCCGAGGTAAGAGCACTGATGACGTTCTTGGCCGGCGACTGCAGCAGAGCCACAACATCGGCGATGAGCTCGTTCTTGCTCTTGATGGATGCCAGTGCGTCGAGCTGGTCGGCGCCGACATAGACGGTCTCTTCAACGTATGCGGCCTTCAGGGCGGGCAGTGTGTCGCCCTTCTTGACGAAGTCCTTGAGCAGCTTTGCGGGTGCGTTGCCTACGTTTGTGCACATCAGCGAGGTGGAGCCGTGGAGGGCGCCATAGAGCTCGCTGTAATCGCCTTCCCTGGCCTCGAGGACGTGGTGGAGAAGCGAGTTCTTCACTACCATCAGCTTGATGCCGGCCTTGAAGCAGGCACGACGGAGGTCGGAGGTGCGCTCGGCGTCGAGGCCGGCGGTCTCCACGAGGTAGAAGCCGCTGTACTCGTCGAGAGTCTTGGCGATTTTTTCGATTACTAAGCCTTTATCTTCTTTTTTCATTGTATTCAGTGTTTTTAAGAGGATTAAGCGTCGACTGACTTGGTGTCAATCTTCACGCCCGGGCTCATGGTTGTCGAAAGGTAAACGCTCTTGAGGTAAGTACCCTTGGCGGTAGCGGGTTTGAGCTTGATCAGGGTGTTGACAAACTCGCGGGCGTTGTCGCTGATCTGCTCGGCGGTGAAATTCACCTTGCCAATCGAGCTGTGAACGATACCGTTCTTGTCGACCTTGAAGTCAATCTTACCCTTCTTGACCTCCTCGACGGCCTTGGCCACATCGGGAGTCACTGTGCCGCTCTTGGGGTTAGGCATCAGGCCGCGGGGACCGAGGATACGGCCGAGGGCACCGATTTTACCCATTATCTGGGGCTGGGTGATGATGACGTCGACGTCGGTCCAGCCGCCTTTGATCTTGTTGATGTATTCGTCGAGACCTACATAGTCTGCTCCGGCAGCCTTGGCTGCTTCTTCCTGGTCGGGATTGCAGAGAACCAGTACGCGGACAACCTTACCTGTGCCGTGAGGCAGGGTAACGACACCGCGGACCATCTGGTTGGCCTTGCGGGGGTCTACGCCCAGACGCACGTCGATGTCGACTGAAGCGTCAAACTTGGCATAGTTCACGTCCTTGACTTTGGCAGCGCCTTCAGTGACGCTGTATGCCTTCCCTGCTTCAATCTTCGACAAAGCAATCTTCTGGTTTTTTGTAAGTTTAGCCATTGCGATAGATTTTATTAGTTATTTGCGGGGAATTCGCCGGTGACTGTGATACCCATGCTTCGTGCCGTGCCGGCAACCATACGCATGGCCGACTCTACTGTGAAGCAGTTAAGGTCGGGCATCTTGTCGTTTGCAATCTCTTTGACCTGGTCCCAGGTGATCGAAGCGACCTTCTTGCGGTTAGGCTGAGCCGAGCCGCTCTTGACTTTGCTGACTTCCTTGAGCTGCACTGCTACGGGCGGGGTCTTGACGATGAAGTCAAAGCTCTTGTCGCTGTAGTAGGTGATGACTACGGGAAGTACCTTACCGGCCTTGTCCTGGGTGCGGGCATTGAACTGCTTGCAAAACTCCATGATGTTGATGCCCTTCGAACCCAGAGCGGGACCTACGGGAGGCGAGGGGTTAGCCGCACCGCCTTTGATTTGCAGTTTAATCTGTCCAGCAATTTCTTTAGCCATTGTGTTTAAACTTAATTGTGTAATAAAAAGCGCGAACATGAGCGCAAGCGCACAAATCACCGCCGCTCCTGCCTTCGGGGACCGTAACATCCTCACAGGAGCCACGCTGACGGCTTACTCTCGCTCTACCTGCGAATTTTCAAGCTCCATCGGGGTCTTACGCCCGAAGATCTTGACGCTGACCTTCAGTTTCTTCTTTTCAGGGAAGACCTCCTCGACTACGGCCGAGAAGCCGTTGAACGCGCCGTCGATGACCTTGACGGTCTCGCCGACGACGTAGTCGTTGACGCCCTCTTCGGTGGCATCGGCAAAGCTGTCGGCAACGCCCAGCATGCGCATCACCTCGTTTTCGCGCAGGCGCTCGGGAGCCGAGCCCTTCTCACGTCCACGAAGGAAATCGATGACGTTGGTGGTGTTGCTGAGGTCCTGTATGACCTTGCCGTTGAGATTGCAGTCCACGAAGACGTAACCCGAGTAGAGGTTGCGCTCCTTGACCACCTTCTTGCCGTTGCGCACGGTCAGTACCTTCTCGGTAGGTATCAGCACCTGAAAAACGTCGTTGCCCAGGTCGGTGTTCTGGCACAGTGCGTCCAGCGTTTCCTTTACCTTGGCCTCTTTTCCGGAGATGGCACGGAGCACGTACCACCCTCTCTGTTGTTCTGACATTGTTACCTAACTGTTATAAGGTTTGCTGACCAACGCTTACTTACCGCCGAAACTGTAGATGAAGTGCATGAGATTGTCGACAATCTGGTCCATGGCAAATATAATCAGTGCGATTATGACGGAAGCAACCATGACGATGAGAGCCGACTTCAGCAGCTGTTTCTTGGTAGGCCAAGAAGTCTTATAACGCAGTTCGTCATAAGACTCCTCGATATTCGTAATCAGTTTTAATTTTTTCATCTTATGTATTTTTTAGCACGGGAAGAAAGACTCGAACTCTCGACACCCGGTTTTGGAGACCGGTGCTCTACCAACTGAGCTATTCCCGTGTGTAAAAACCGGCCGCGACCTCATGCTCGCGCCTGCGGCGCGGCCGGTTTTTTTATCGATATACCTCCTGGAGGGTATTATTCGAGGATCTCGGTGATCTGGCCCGAACCTACGGTGCGGCCGCCCTCACGGATGGCGAAACGCAGACCCTTGTCGCAAGCTACGGGAGTGAGCAGCTTAACCTTGATCTCAACGTGGTCGCCGGGCATTACCATCTCTACGCCCTCGGGGAGAGTGATCTCACCGGTAACGTCAAGAGTACGGATGTAGAACTGGGGACGGTAGTTGTTGTGGAAGGGAGTGTGACGGCCACCCTCTTCTTTCTTGAGGATGTAGACCGAAGCCTTGAACTCGTCATGGGGCTTAACGACGCCCGGGTGGCAGATTACCATACCGCGCTTGATGTCCTTCTTGTCGATACCGCGGAGGAGCAGACCTACGTTGTCGCCGGCCTCACCCTGATCGAGGAGCTTGCGGAACATCTCGACGCCTGTAACGGTCGACTTCATGTCGGCGCCCAGACCCATGATCTGAACTTCATCGCCTACCTTAACAACACCGGTTTCGATACGGCCGGTAGCAACGGTACCACGACCTGTGATCGAGAATACGTCCTCGACGGGCATCAGGAAGGGTTTGTCGATATCGCGGGGAGGCAGGGGAATCCAGTTGTCAACAGCATCCATCAGCTCCATTACCTTGGCCTCCCACTGGGGCTCGCCGTTGAGGGCGCCAAGAGCAGAACCACGGATGATGGGGGTGTTGTCGCCGTCGTACTCGTACTGGTCGAGCAGCTCACGCATGTCCATCTCTACGAGCTCGAGCATCTCCTCGTCGTCGACCATGTCGCACTTGTTGAGGAAGACAACGATGCGGGGAACGTTCACCTGACGGGCGAGAAGGATGTGCTCGCGGGTCTGGGGCATGGGGCCGTCGGTGGCGGCAACCACGATGATGGCACCGTCCATCTGGGCAGCACCGGTAACCATGTTCTTCACATAGTCAGCGTGGCCCGGGCAGTCAACGTGAGCGTAGTGACGCTTGGCGGTCTCGTACTCGACGTGGGCGGTGTTGATGGTTATACCACGCTCTTTCTCCTCGGGAGCGTTGTCGATCTGGTCGAACGACTTAACCTCAGAGAGGCCTGCCTTGGCAAGAACAGTGGTGATAGCAGCGGTAAGGGTGGTTTTGCCGTGGTCAACGTGACCGATGGTACCGATGTTTACATGGGGTTTAGTTCTTTCGAATTTCTCTTTTGCCATAACTGGTATCTTTAATTTTGATTAATGATTTGGCGTTTTATCAAAAAGACGCCTGCGGCGAATGCCGTGCATGCCGTCGGCGTCTTCGTTATGTGGTTAACTTTTTTCCAAACCGACGCCTCGATAATGACCGAGCACTATCGGGGCTGTCAACCGGGTAGCCGGTGCCTGGAAATCGTTGAGCCGATGGCGGGATTTGAACCCGCGACCTCTTCCTTACCAAGGAAGTGCTCTACCCCTGAGCTACATAGGCAAATATTTTATCGAGCGGAAGACGAGGCTCAAACTCGCGACCCTCAGCTTGGAAGGCTGATGCTCTA
>JBJFEE010000094.1:0-9202 GCA_051890455.1 Muribaculaceae bacterium | reverse complement strand
AATCTTGTTATTCATCGTTATTTATTCTCGGAAAGATGTTATTTCAAAATTGAAGTTTTTTTCAATCCTTACAATTTTGCACTTGCCAGTTGAACCTGCGATTGGCCCAATTGGTCCGATTGGGGCGGGCCTGCCCTTAAAATATTGATAAAAGTTTGCTTGTTAGGGGGAAAAATCCTAACTTTGCACAGTTTTTTACCGAGGCGCTCCGCACGGGCTTTTCCGTGTGGCCTTTTCGGTGTCAGTCGCCGCCAGGGTTTTCCCGGGGGTGACGACCGCCGCCGAAGGGCTCGAGACCCCGCATGAAACGACACCTCTCAACTCTTTCTTCTCATCCGCAAAATGGGCAAATTCACCAAATTCACCCTTCCCCTCAAGTCGCTCACCAAAGGCACCCACCACTTCGAGTTCGTCCCCGACAAGAAATTCTTCGAAGACATGGAGAGCAGCGACATCCACGACGCCAGCCTCAAGTGCGACGTCGAGGTCAAATACAACGGCGACATCTACGACGTCACCTTCCACATCACCGGCGAGGTCACCGTCCAGTGCGACCGCTGCCTTGAGGAGATGCCCTGGCCCATCGACGCCTCGTACCACATTGAGGTACGCTACGGCGACACCTTTGCCGACGACTCGGACGAGCTCATCGAGATACCCTCGAACATGAACGAGCTCAACGTGGCCTACATGATCTACGACACCGTGTCGCTGGCGATACCCATCAAGCACGTCCACCCGCTGGGCAAGTGCAACCGCCAGATGACGGCGATGCTGCGCAAGCACCGCGTGGCCTCGAAGAACGACGAGGACGCCGAGCTGGAGAACGACCTGATGGACGGCATCGATGACGACGACGCCGGAGGTGACGAAGAAGGCGGCTCCGCGCCCTCCGACCCCCGCTGGGCGGCCCTGCAGGATTTCGCTGCCGAGAGCGGCGGCGAGGCCGACGAGGCAGAATACGAAGACTGACAACATACCGCGGGAGCTGTCCCGGCACGCCGTCCGCCTGGCCGGACTTCCGAAGGCATGCCGCCGACAGACCGACACCCCGCAGCGATATAGAAACAACAATAATAACAATATCACATCTTAAAGAAAAATGGCACATCCTAAACGCAGACAATCCAAAACCCGCACCGCAAAGCGCCGCACCCACGACAAGGCTATCGAACCCACACTGGCTCTCTGCCCCAACTGCGGCAACTGGCACATCTACCACACCGTTTGCGGTGAATGCGGATATTACCGCGGACGCCAGGCCATCGTAAAGGACGCCGCCCTCTGAACCACGCACCCGCTGCGCCGACAGATGGCATGACGCCCGACACGGCGTCAACGTACGGACAACCACACAGGCTGTAGAACATTCTGCGGCCTGTGCGGGTTACATTTACGTATAGCCCCCGCTTGCACTCCCCTCTTATTACAAAGCACCCACACCAACACACACGAGATAATCATGACCAACGCCCGCATCTCAGGTATAGCTTCATATCTCCCCGACGACATCCTCGACAACGACATGCTCTCGAAGATGGTCGACACCAACGACGAGTGGATAACCACACGCGTAGGCATCAAGGAACGCCGTATCCTCCACATGGACAATACCGGTTCGTCCTACATGGGAGCCATCGCAGTACAGCGCCTTATCGAAAACACCGGCATCAACCCCGATGACATCGAGCTGGTAATCTGCGCAACATCCAACCCCGACTACCGTTTCCCGTCGACAGCGTCCGTAATAACCTACAAGGCCGGCATCAACCACTGCTACGCCTACGACATCCAGGCAGCCTGCGCCGGCTTCATCGTCGCCCTCCAGGACGCCAACGCCTACATCCGCGCAGGTCTCTACCGCAACGTCGTGGTGGTATGCACCGAAAAGATGTCATCAATGATCAACTACAAGGACCGTCAGACCTGCCCCCTCTTCGGCGACGGTGCCGCGGCAGTGCTGGTACAGCCCACCGACGAGCCCGGCATGGGCGTTCAGGACGCCGTGCTCCACGTCGACGGCCAGGGTCTCGATTACCTCGTCATGAAAGGCGGCGGCTCGGTACATCCCACTACCCAGCAGACCCTTGACGACGGCTGGCACTACCTCTTCCAGGACGGCCGTCACGTCTACAAGCACGCCGTCACCGACATGCTCTCCAGCAGCCTCGAGGTGATGAAGCGCAACAACCTCAGCGTCGACGACATCAGCTACCTCATCCCCCACCAGGCCAACCTCCGCATCATCGAGGCCGTGGCCCAGAAAGCAGGTGTGCCCATGGACAAGGTGCTTGTCAACATCCAGCACACCGGCAACACGTCGGCAGCATCCATCCCCATCTGCCTGGACGAGTATAAGCACATCCTCAAGAAGGGCGACAAGCTCATCCTCACCGCCTTCGGCGCCGGCTTCACCTGGGGTGCCATGTACCTGGTCTGGGACATGTGATGCACGCGCCCGTGCTCGCTCACAAAAAATTTCACACTCAAATAGCACATTTACTGTGCTATTTTTGTTTTTAAGTAACCCACGGTTGTGTCCGCGCCGGAACAACCGAAAAACTTACTTAAACTGACATATAACACCGTATAATGGAAAACTCTGAAACAAAAGCCGGGCACCGCGCCGGTTTCGTCAACATCGTAGGCAACCCTAACGTAGGCAAGTCGACGCTGATGAACGACCTCGTCGGCGAGCGCGTGTCCATCATAACCTCCAAGGCCCAGACCACGCGCCACCGCATCATGGGCATCGTCAACACACCCGACTACCAGATTGTCTTCTCGGACACTCCCGGCGTCCTCGTCCCCAAGTACAAACTGCAGGAGACGATGCTGACCCAGAGCGAGGGCGCCCTCACCGACGCCGACGTCCTCGTCTACGTCACCGACGTGGTGGAGAGCCCCGAAAAGAACGCATCGTTCCTGGAGAAGGTTGCCAAGGAGAAAGTGCCCGTCCTGCTGGTAATCAACAAGATTGACCTGGTCAAGAGCCAGGACGAGCTCGAAAAGATTGTCGAACGCTGGAAGGGCATCCTCCCCAACGCCACCGTCTTCCCCGTCTCTGCCAAGGAGCGCTTCAACACCGACAACCTGCTCGACACCATCGTGAGCCTGCTGCCCGTGCACGCCCCCTACTTCGGCAAGGACGCCCTCACCGACAAGCCGGCGCGCTTCTTCGTCACCGAAATCATCCGCGAGAAAATCCTGCTCAACTACGACAAGGAAATCCCCTACGCCGTCGAGGTCCTCGTGGAGAAATTCGAGGAGAAGGAGCACTCGATACACATCATGGCCGTCATCTACGTCGAGCGCGACTCGCAGAAGGGCATCATCATCGGCCGCGGCGGCGAAAAGCTCAAGAAGGTCGGCAAGGAAGCCCGCCTTGACATCGAGCAGTTCTTCGGCAAGAGCGTCTACCTCGAGCTCTTCGTCAAAGTCGAGCCCGACTGGCGCAACCGCGAGAACAAGCTCCGCCAGTTCGGCTACACCGAGTAAACACATACGCCACATACCCAACATACATTACACCTCCCTCCGCAACGCCCCCGCTTTCCGTAAAATTTTGTAAATTTGCAAAAAACATATCTGACATGGGACAATTAGTAGCCATAGTAGGTCGCCCCAACGTGGGTAAGTCGACCCTCTTCAACCGCCTCACCAAAAGCCGCACGGCCATTGTCGACGAAACCGCCGGCACCACCCGCGACCGCCAGTACGGCAAGGTGGACTGGCAGGGACGCGAATTTTCGATTGTCGACACCGGCGGCTGGGTGGTCAACAGCGAGGACATCTTCGAAGGCGAGATCAACAAGCAGGTCGAGCTGGCCATCGAGCAGGCCGACGTCATCCTCTTCGTCGTCGACGCCATGAACGGCGTCACCGACCTCGACGACCACGTCGCCCAGATTCTCCGCCGCTCCAAGAAGCCCGTCATCCTCGTCGCCAACAAGGTCGACTCCAACGAGTGGGTATACAACGTGCCCGAGTTCTACAAGCTCGGCCTCGGCGACCCGTGGCCCGTCAGCGGCATCAACGGCTACGGCACCGGCGACCTCCTCGACGAGGTGGTCAAGGACCTGCCGCCCGTCGAGGACAGCGACGAGCAGCTGGAGGAGATACCCAAGTTCGCCATCGTCGGACGCCCCAACGCCGGCAAGTCGAGCCTCATCAACGCCTTCATCGGCGAGGACCGCCACATCGTCACCGACATCGCCGGCACCACACGCGACTCGATATACACCCGCTACGACAAGTTCGGCTTCGACTTCTACCTTGTCGACACCGCCGGCATCCGCAAGAAAAACAAGGTCAACGAGGACATCGAATACTACTCGGTGATACGCTCGATACGCGCCATCGAGGCCTCGGACGTCTGCATACTGATGATTGACGCCACGCGAGGCATCGAAGCCCAGGACGTCGCCATCTTCTCGCTCATCCAGCGCAACAAGAAAGGCCTGGTGGTCGTGGTCAACAAGTGGGACCTCGTCGAAGACAAGTCCGTGGCAGCCATCCGCCACTACGAGGAGGCCATCCGCAACCGCTTCGCCCCCTTCACCGACTTCCCCATCATCTTTGCCTCGGCAATGACAAAGCAGCGCATCTACAAGGTGGTGGAGACTGCCGTCGACGTCTACAAGAACCGCCGCCGCATCATCCCCACCTCGCAGCTCAACAGCTACATGCTCGAGGTCATCGGCGCCTATCCCCCTCCCGCCAACAAGGGCAAGTTCGTGAAAATCAAATATGTGACGATGCTCAAGGGCGCACAGGTGCCCACCTTCATCTTCTTCTGCAACCTCCCGCAGTGGGTGAAGGAGCCCTACCGCCGCTACCTCGAGAACAAAATCCGCGAAAAGTGGGACTTCTCGGGCACGCCCATTAACGTGTTCATGCGCGAAAAATAAGGGGGCGCGTGATAACGGCCCATCTGCAGCGTCGCTACGGACAGGCGGGTTCATATTGTAGGGACGCTTTTTAAAGCGTCCACACCCGGATGGCCGATTGCATTGCCGATGCGGACGCTTTTTAAAGCGTCCCTACATGACAATTCCACATCCCATTCCGCGACCCTCCCCCACCCGAAACCTTCGGTTTTGGAGTGCGCTTCCTATAAAAGATTGTTAACCGGGCTACCGTTTTTTCTGTCAATCCGTCGTTTTTTCGTCGCAAAGTCTTACCTTTGCCGCCGATAATCCTATCACGGGCAGAAAATTCATCCCTCTCTCGCTCTCGTTTCCTCTCTCTTACCCTCTGCCCGACAATCACTTTGACAGGTTTATGAACAACATTCTGACAACACTTATCGAGCGGCAATGCTCGCGCTACGGCGACCGTACAGCGATATACGAACGCCGCGACGGCCGGTGGCAGCCTCTGACGTGGGACACCCTGCGGGAGCGTTCGGCCAACGTAGCCTACGCCCTCGAGACCCTCGGCCTGCCCGAAACGGGCATGACGGCCATCTTCAGCGCAAACTGCCCCGAATTCCTCATCTCCGACTTCGCCGCATACGCCAACCGCGCTGTCCCCGTGTCGATTTACGCCACCTCCAGCGCCGACCAGGTCAAGTACATCATCAACGACTCGCGCGCGTCGATAATCTATGTCGGCGACCGGAAGCAGCTCGACATCGTGCTCTCGGTCATCCCCGACTGCAAGAGTCTGCGCCACATCATCGTCATCGACCGCAACGTCAACATCGGCGACGGCCTCAGCCCCGACGGCACCGTCAACATCATGACCTTCGAGGCTCTCGAAGGCCTTGGCGCGGCAGCCTCGCAGGCCTGCCGGCGTGCCGTGGCCGAGCGCACGGCGGCGGCCTCGCCCGATGACATCGCCACCCTCATCTACACCTCCGGCACTACCGGCGAGCCCAAGGGCGCCGTGCTGCCCCACTCATGCTTCAACGCCTGCCTGCGCCTGCACCACGAGCGGCTGACGAGCCTGTCCGACGAGGACACGTCGATATGCTTCCTGCCCCTCAGCCACATCTTTGAGAAGGCATGGACCTATTTCTGCCTCGACGCCGGCATCCGAGTATACGTCAACGAGGACCCCAAGGTCATCCAGGAGTCGCTGGCCGAGACACATCCCACCTGCATGTGCTCGGTACCCCGTTTCTGGGAGAAAGTGCACACCGCCGTCCGCGACCAGATACAGCACATGTCATGGTTCAAGCGCCTGATGGTCAGGCGCGCCCTCCACGTCGGCCACCGCCGCAACATCGACTACAGGCGTCTGGGCCTCAAGGTGCCCAAAGTGCTCGAATGGGAGTACGAGTTCTACGACAAACGCGTCTTCCGCCTGCTGCGCCGCGCCATCGGCTTCACCAACCCCAACATCTTCCCCACCGCCGGAGCGCCCCTCAGCGCCGGCATCGTGGAGTTCTTCCAGACCTGTGGCCTCAACATCATGATCGGCTACGGCCTGTCCGAGACTACCGCCACCGTCACCTGCTTCCCCTACACGGGATGGGAGCCCGGCACCGTGGGCACGCTGCTGCCCGAGATAAAATGCCGCATCGGCGAGGACAACGAAATCCAGGTCAAAGGCCCCACCGTCATGCGCGAATATTATAACAAACCGGCCGAGACCGAGGCCGCATTCACCGATGACGGATGGTTCCGCACCGGCGACGCCGGATACTTCGACGCCCGCGGCGACCTTGTCCTCACCGAGCGCATCAAGGACCTCTTCAAGACCTCCAACGGCAAGTACATCGCCCCCCAGGTGCTCGAGAGCCGCCTCGGCGAGGACCGCTACATCGAGCAGGTGGCCATCATCGGCGACCAGCGCAAATACGTCTCCGCCATAGTCGTCCCCGCCTTCGCCGCCCTGCGCGAATACGCCCGCAAGAAGAAAATCGCCTTCCGCACCAACGCCGACCTCATCCGCAACAAAGACATACGCTCGCTCATCGAGGCCCGCATCGAAAAGCTCCAGGCCGACCGTGCCGGCTTTGAGAAAATCAAGCGCTTCACCCTGCTCCCCCACGAGTTCACCATCCAGGCCGGCGAGCTCACCAACACCCTCAAGCTGCGCCGCCCCGTCATCAACCGCAACTACGCCGCCCAGATCGAAGCCATGTACGTCTGACACGACCACGGCCCCCCATCATACCGCCTACAACGCCCGCCACCGCCCGGTTGCGGGCGTTAATTTTAGAAAACGGCACAAATGCTTACATTTTATTAAAAAAGTCTTATATTTGTGGTGTTAACGTAAAATTCAATTAGCGATGGAACGGAAGTTGTGTGGTATGCTGATTCGGGCGGTTGCGTTCGGGGCCGCTTTCTCTGTCAGGGCCGGGGAACCGGAGCTTTCGGGCTACAGCGGGTTCTGCGACGGTGATATTGTAAAGGATGCTGTGGTGGATTTCTCCGGGCTTTCGCTGCATGCCGACCAGCTGCTGAGCTATACCAACAACATCGCCGTCGACCGCCAAGGCCAAAAATACGGCGCCGAGGAGCTCACCCCCGACCTAGGACTAAACGCCTATGATTTCGAAGCCCGCACACTCACCCCCGCCTTCCCCATGTTCACTCAGCAGGATTCCCACGCTGAGAAATATTTTTCACTCAGTCCGTATTTCTATTGTGCCGGTAATCCGATAAACCTCGTGGATCCAACCGGCATGGACTGGGTGCACAGAGTATACGATGGCGTCAACGAGTATTTTTATGACCGAGACGTAAAATCACAGGCTGATGTTAATAAGATATATGGAAATAAATCAGGATATAGTTATATTGCAGACGGAACGTCCGTAAAACTTGAGGGAGATACATACACATTCCATAACGACACTAAGGAGAATAAGTACGGAACTGTTGATAAAAATGGTGTCCGTCAAGATAATTCTAAAATCATATCTGGAGGATTGTTTGATATTTTCGGGACAACCGATGAGTCCTGTGACGCAAGAACATTGCATAAAAACTTATTATGGACAAGTTATACCGGAGGAACAAATCCTTTAACCTATAATAAAAAGTATTCCTATCAATATATACCTCGAAATATGAGCGAATATGGGTCCATGATTCATGATATGAGGTATGACGCAGTAAAAGCCGAAGGTGCTAGAGGCGCTTTTCTGGATTATAGGGCGGAGGTCATAGATGCGGATTTGGAATTGGTGAAATTTAATCTTGTAAATTACTTTGTTTCCCCTTCTATTGTGGATAGGGGAAGATCTTACCTGACAGCCGGGGTCTTTGGCGCAATAGTAATGTATAAAAGTGCAGCAAGCCAAGTAGATAAATATTATAACAAAGCAGCTGACGCCTACCGGAACTTTACAAAAAGTGTCGAAAATTTTTTATCACCGTTAGTAAATTTGTTTAAATGAAGACAAACATTAAATTGTCCATTAGAATGAAAAAATTTATTGATTTATCAATTATAAGCATATTGATGGCATTAGTCATCAGTAGCGTTTCCTGTTCCAATTTTGGAGCAGGGAGCTATTGCAGAGGTGAGGATTTTGAATTTAACACCTCTTCAGATAACTTAATTAAAAGAATAATGCTCCTAAAAGAGAAACACCCTGAGCTGAATGTCTTTAGTACAAACCAGGAGGGAGAAATTTATAATCTTGATAGTCCTGACAGGGAATATTTTTATTGTTTTTATTTTAAAATTCCGGTAAAAGGGAAAAATGCATTTGTCCATACTGTGGTACGAAAAGGAACAAATTATCCGGCAGTGCTAACACTGAATGGTTTTTCTTATTCTCCGACTTTTGGAGATTGGGCAGATATGTATGATCTTAAAGAACAAGGAAGAGATGAAGAAAAGAAGAGCCTTGAGGTCGCGTTCAAAAAATACGTCCTTGACGAGATAGGATACGAACCGCAATAAAAGCTCCATAATCGTATGACAGGCAAGCACAAATCCATAGCTGTCCACAACTTGTACGCCTATGACAGCGAGGGGCGCCAGGCCTTCAGCCGCGACGGCAACCAGTATGGCCGGGACCGCCGCGCCTTCGCCCTCTATGACGCCCTGGGGCGCGTGGCCGTCACGGGCACATGCCAGGACGCCGCCGACGAGGAATGGTGGTCGCAGCCGTCATCGTCGCGTCCGGCCATGACGGCCCGGCGCAGCGGTCTGGCCTCCGCCGTCAACCGCTGGGGTGTGGCCTGCGGCTACGACTGGGACGTGGAGCTGAATAGCATCGAGATACTTACCGTCA